>NZ_CP108518.1:2112500-2431875 GCF_035989885.1 Streptomyces sp. NBC_01232 | reverse complement strand
GCACCAACGGCAAGACCACGACCACGCAGATGCTGGCGTCGATCCTGAGGGCAGCGGGCCTGCGCACCGCAGCCGTCGGCAACATCGGCACCCCGATCATCGATGTGGTGCTCGGCGAGGAGGAGTACGACGTCCTCGCCGTCGAACTCTCCAGCTACCAGCTGCACTGGGCGCCCTCGCTGCGCGTCCACTCGGCGGCCGTGCTCAACCTGGCCCCGGACCACCTCGACTGGCACGGCTCGATGGAGGCGTACGCCGCCGACAAGGGCCGGATCTACGAGGGCAACACGGTGGCCTGCGTCTACAACGTCGCCGACCCGGCCACCGAGGGCCTGGTCGTGGAGGCCGACGTCGAAGAGGGCTGCCGGGCCATCGGTTTCACCCTCGGCGCCCCCGGCCCCTCCATGCTCGGCATCGTCGACGGCATCCTCGTCGACCGGGCCTTCGTGGAGAACCGGCAGAAGAACGCCCAGGAGCTCGCCGAGGTCAAGGACGTCAACCCGCCGGCCCCGCACAACATCGCCAACGCGCTCGCCGCCGCAGCCCTGGCCCGCGCCTTCGGCGTCGAGCCGCGCGCGGTCCGCGACGGGCTGCGCGACTTCCGCCCGGACGCCCACCGCGTCGCGTACGTGGACGAGATCGGCTCGGTCACCTACATCGACGACTCCAAGGCCACCAACACGCACGCGGCCGAGGCCTCGCTCGCGGCCTTCGAGCCGGTCGTCTGGATCGCCGGCGGTCTCGCCAAGGGCGCGACCTTCGACGAGCTCGTCACGAAGTCCGCGAAGCGGCTGCGCGGCGCCGTGCTGATCGGCGCCGACCGGGCGCTGATCGCCGAGGCGCTGGCGCGACACGCGCCCGAGGTCCCGGTCGTCGACCTCGACCGGACCGACACTGGGGCGATGCTCGCAGCGGTCCGGGAAGCCGCCGCGCTCGCCGAGCCCGGCGACACGGTCCTGCTGGCACCTGCCTGCGCCTCGATGGACATGTTCGCGAACTACAACAAGCGTGGGGACGCATTCGCCGACGCGGTGCGCGAACTGGCCGCCGAGAACGCTGCGGACACGGCCTAGGCCGGGGGCTCCGGGACAGGTTCCCTCCGGCCGGCTGCTCGCCTCGTACGAGTGGAGGGGAAGATCACAGATGCCGGCCAAGCAGATGCTGCCGGGGCGGCGGCCGTCCGCCGTCAAGGCGCAGGGCCGCAAACGCCCCGCGGTGAGTTCGAAGCGGCCCGCCGGGCGCGGGCCGCTGGCCCGGCTGCGCCGTACGCAGCGGCAGTTGGAGAAGGCGTGGGACCGCCCGCTCACTGCCTATTACCTGATTTTCGGCAGTTCGCTGCTCATCACCGTGCTCGGTCTGGTGATGGTGTACTCCGCCTCGATGATCAAGGCCCTCCAGCTCGGCCTCGGCGACGCGTACTTCTTCAAGAAGCAGTTCCTCGCCGCCCTCATCGGCGGCGTACTCCTGCTGGCCGCTTCCCGGATGCCGGTCAAACTGCACCGGGCGCTTTCCTATCCGGTGCTCGCCGGCACGCTCTTCCTGATGGTCCTGGTCCAGGTCCCGGGGATAGGCGTCTCGATCAACGGCAACCAGAACTGGATCTCCCTCGGCGGTCCGTTCATGCTCCAGCCCAGCGAGTTCGGCAAGCTGGCACTGATCCTGTGGGGCGCCGACCTGCTGGCGCGCAAGGGCGACAAGGGGCTGCTGAGCCAGTGGAAGCACCTGCTGGTCCCGCTGGTCCCGGTGGCCTTCCTGCTGCTCGGGCTGATCATGCTGGGCGGGGACATGGGCACCGCGATGATCCTCGGCGCCATCCTGTTCGGACTGCTCTGGCTGGCCGGGGCCCCGACCCGGATGTTCGTCGGGGTGCTCGTCTTCGCGGGTGCGATCGTCGCACTGCTCATCAAGACGAGCCCGCACCGGATGGACCGGCTGGAATGCCTCGGTGCGACAGAACCGGGCAAGAACGACCTTTGCTGGCAGGCCGTTCACGGGATCTACGCCCTCGCATCGGGCGGCTGGTTCGGTTCCGGCCTCGGTGCAAGTGTGGAAAAATGGGGGCAACTACCCGAAGCCCACACCGACTTCATCTTCGCCATCACCGGGGAGGAACTGGGTCTGGCGGGGACGCTGTCGGTGCTCGCCCTGTTCGCGGCTCTAGGCTATGCGGGTATCCGCGTGGCCGGACGCACGGAGGATTCCTTCGTACGGTTTGCCGCGGGAGGTGTGACCACCTGGATCACGGCCCAGGCCGTGATCAACATCGGTGCGGTACTCGGCCTGCTGCCGATCGCCGGAGTCCCGCTCCCGCTGTTCTCCTACGGGGGGTCGGCCCTGCTCCCGACCATGTTCGCGGTCGGACTGCTCATCGCCTTCGCGCGAGAGGAACCGGCGGCGCGCGCGGCCCTCGCGATGCGACAGCCGAAGACCGGCTGGTGGCGGACCGGGGTGAGATGGAAGTCGATGAGACGGCGCGTCAAGAAGCGTCCGTCCGGAGAGCGGTGAATTTCGGTGCATGTCGTACTCGCCGGTGGGGGGACCGCCGGCCACATCGAGCCGGCGCTCGCCCTCGCGGACGCCCTGCGCAGGCAGGACCCTTCAGTGGGCATCACCGCCCTCGGCACGGAGCGCGGACTTGAGACCCGCCTGGTGCCGGAACGCGGGTACGAGCTGGGACTGATCCCCGCCGTGCCGCTGCCCCGCAAGCCGACCCCGGAACTGATCACCGTCCCCGGACGGCTGCGCGGCACCATCAAGGCCGCGGAGGAGATCCTCCTGCGCACCAAGGCCGACTGCGTCGTCGGATTCGGCGGCTACGTGGCCCTGCCCGGCTACCTCGCGGCCAAGCGGCTCGGGGTGCCGATCATCGTCCACGAGGCCAACGCCCGGCCCGGACTGGCCAACAAGATCGGCTCCCGGTACGCGCACGCCGTCGCGGTCTCCACCCCCGACAGCAAGCTGCGCGGGGCCCGCTACGTGGGCATCCCGCTGCGCCGCTCCATCTCCACCCTCGACCGGGCCGCCGTCCGCCCCGAGGCGCGCGCCGCCTTCGGCCTGGACCCCAACCTGCCCACGCTGCTGGTCTCCGGCGGCTCGCAGGGCGCCCGCCGCCTCAACGAGACGATCCAGCAGGTCGCGCCGACCCTCCAGCGCTCCGGGATCCAGATCCTGCACGCCGTCGGACCGAAGAACGAACTGCCGCGTGTCGACAACATGCCCGGGATGCCGCCGTATGTGCCGGTACCGTACGTGGACCGGATGGATCTCGCGTACGCCGCCGCCGACATGATGCTGTGCCGCGCGGGCGCGATGACCGTCGCCGAACTCTCCGCCGTCGGGCTTCCCGCCGCCTACGTCCCGTTGCCGATCGGCAACGGCGAACAGCGGCTCAACGCCCAGCCGGTGGTCAAGGCCGGCGGCGGCCTGCTCGTGGACGACGCGGAACTGACGCCCGACTGGGTGCTGGGCCAGATCCTCCCGGTGCTGTCCGACCCGCACCGCCTGTACGAGATGTCCCGCGCCGCCGGTGAGTTCGGCCGCCGGGACGCCGACGAGCTCCTGGTCGGCATGGTCTACGAGGCGATCGCGGCCCACAGGTCCCGCTGAGGCGGGTAGCGCAGACGCAGGAGGCACAGGAGTGGCCGGAGGGACGACCGCACAGCGCGGGACACCGTTTTCTGATCGGTCCGGCCCGTCTGCCCGCAAGGGCAGCGGCGCTCCCAGGCCACCGAAGGGCCCCAAAGGCCCCAAGGTCCCGAAGGGTTCCGAGCCGGCGAAGGGACCCCGCCCACAGGGCCCCGGTGCACGCCTGCGCCGGGGCCCCGTGCTGGCGTCCCTGGCCGCCGCCGTGTTCCTCGTGGGAGGCGGCACCTGGGTGCTCTACGGCTCCTCCTGGCTGCGCGTGGAGAAGGTCGCCGCCACCGGCATGGACGTGCTCACCTCCGAGCAGGTCCTCGGCGCCGCGGCGGTCCCGGTCGGCGCCCCCCTGATGAGCGTCGACACCGAGGAGATCGAGGGCCGCGTCCGCGGCAGGCTGCCCCGCATCGACACGGTCGACGTGGTGCGCGCCTGGCCGCACGGCATCGGTCTGAAAGTGACGGAACGCAAACCCGTCCTGCTCATCAAAAAGGGCGCCAACTTCGTCGAAGTGGACGCATCGGGTGTGCGATTCGACACGGTTCCGAAAGCACCCGCGGGTGTTCCGGTCCTCGAATTGAACGCCGGTCGATCGCCGAGCGCCCGCCGCTTCGACGAGGAGCGGCTGCTGCACGAGGCCGTTCTCGTCGCGGGCGCCCTCCCGGAGTCGATCGCCAAGGAAACCGTGCAGGTCAAGGTGGGTTCCTATGATTCGGTGGTCCTGGAGCTCACCCGGGGGCGGTCCGTGACGTGGGGGAGCGGTGAACAGAGCGATGCGAAGGGGCGTGCTTTGAACGCTTTGTTGAAAGCCGCGCCCAAGGCTGTTCACTTCGACGTGAGCGTCCCCACCGCCCCTGCTGCGTCCGGGAGTTGACGTCCGGTCCAACAGCGGCGCACCCTGGTTGGCCAGCGATACGGGTGATCACATAGGGTGAAAAGAAAAACGGGAGGTTCGGCGTGTTCGTTGAACACGCGCTACTTGTCGACTTAGTGTCCTGTTCGGAAGAGTCCGAGGAACAGACACACCCCTAACCCTAAACTTCAGGGTGAGGGTTCGGGTCGGCGTGTTCGGACCGTCCCTATTTCGGCATCAGTCGTCGCAACGCAGGCCCGCGAGGCGGCGACACGTAACTCGAGGCGAGAGGCCTTCGACGTGGCAGCACCGCAGAACTACCTCGCAGTCATCAAGGTCATCGGTGTCGGCGGCGGTGGTGTCAATGCCATCAACCGAATGATCGAGGTCGGTCTCAAGGGCGTCGAGTTCATCGCCATCAACACGGACGCCCAGGCGCTGTTGATGAGCGACGCCGACGTCAAGCTCGACGTCGGCCGTGAACTCACCCGTGGCCTCGGCGCCGGCGCCAACCCGGCCGTCGGTCGCAAGGCGGCAGAGGACCACCGCGAGGAGATCGAGGAGGTCCTCAAGGGGGCCGACATGGTCTTCGTCACCGCCGGTGAGGGCGGCGGCACCGGCACGGGCGGCGCACCTGTCGTCGCCAACATCGCGCGCTCGCTCGGCGCCCTGACGATCGGTGTGGTCACCCGGCCGTTCACCTTCGAGGGCCGGCGTCGCGCGAACCAGGCGGAGGACGGCATCGCCGAGCTCCGCGAAGAGGTCGACACCCTCATCGTCATCCCCAACGACCGACTGCTGTCCATCTCGGACCGCCAGGTCAGCGTGCTGGACGCCTTCAAGTCGGCCGACCAGGTCCTGCTGTCCGGCGTCCAGGGCATCACCGACCTCATCACCACCCCGGGTCTGATCAACCTCGACTTCGCCGACGTCAAGTCCGTGATGTCCGAGGCGGGCTCGGCCCTGATGGGCATCGGCTCGGCCCGCGGCGACGACCGCGCGGTGGCCGCGGCCGAGATGGCGATCTCCTCGCCGCTGCTGGAGGCGTCCATCGACGGCGCCCGTGGCGTGCTGCTCTCCATCTCCGGTGGCTCGGACCTCGGTCTCTTCGAGATCAACGAGGCCGCGCAGCTGGTCAGCGAGGCCGCGCACCCCGAGGCGAACATCATCTTCGGCGCCGTCATCGACGACGCGCTCGGCGACGAGGTACGGGTCACCGTCATCGCCGCCGGGTTCGACGGCGGACAGCCCCCGGCCCGCCGGGACAACGTCATCGGCGCCGCGTCCACCAAGCGCGAGGAGCCGGCACCGGCTCCGGTCCGTGCCGCCGAGCCGGTCCGCCCGGCCTTCGGCGGTCTCGGCTCGGTCACCCCGCGCGAGGAGCCCCCGGCTCCGGTCGAGGCGGCCCCGGTCGAGGTCCAGGCCCCCGCGCCGCAGGTCCCCACGGCCCGGCCGTACCAGGACAGCCCGGCCGAGGAGCTGGATGTCCCGGACTTCTTGAAGTGACACCAGAGCAGCATCACGTGGGCGGCGCCCACTTCGCCTTCACCGACCGGTGGGGCGGAGTGAGCGCCGTTCCGTACGAGGAGCTCAATCTCGGCGGCGCGGTCGGAGACGACCCGGCCGCCGTTCTCGCGAACCGGGCACGGGCGGCGAAGTCCCTGGGGCTGGCGCCGGACCGGGTGGTCTGGATGAACCAGGTGCACGGCCGGGACGTGGCGGTCGTGGACGGTCCCTGGGGAGCGGACGCGGAGGTCCCCGCGGTGGACGCGGTGGTGACCGCCCGTCGCGGGCTCGCCCTCGCGGTCCTCACCGCCGACTGCACGCCGGTCCTGCTGGCCGACCCGGTCGCCGGGGTCGTCGCGGCCGCCCACGCCGGGCGGCCGGGACTGGTCGCGGGGGTGGTGCCCGCCGCCGTGGAGGCGATGGTCGCCCTGGGGGCCGAGCCCGGACGGATCGTGGCCCGTACGGGACCGGCGGTCTGCGGGCACTGCTACGAGGTGCCGGCCGACATGCGGGAGGCGGTGGCCGAAGTGGTGCCCGCCGCCCGGGCCGAGACGAGCTGGGGGACACCGGCGGTCGACGTGGTCGCGGGAGTGCACTCCCAGCTCGCGGGGGTGGGGGTGGTGAACACCGGCCGTTCCCCGGTCTGCACACTGGAGTCGCGGGACCACTTCTCGTACCGCCGCGACCGGGTGACCGGCCGCCTTGCCGGATATGTCTGGTTGACAGAGCTTTCCCGGGGGGAGACCCCCGGACCCCCGGGGGAAAAGAAGAATGACGGATCGTAAGTCGGAGCTCGCCGAGAACCTGGCGCGGGTGGAGGAACGTATCTCGTCCGCCTGCGCGGCGGCGGGGCGGGGGCGGGACGAGGTGACGCTCATCGTGGTCACCAAGACCTACCCCGCGAGCGACGTACGACTGCTGGCGGACCTGGGTGTCCGTCATGTTGCGGAGAATCGTGACCAGGACGCCGCCCCCAAGGCCGCGGCCTGCGCGGATCTGCCGCTCAGCTGGCACTTCGTCGGTCAGTTGCAGACGAACAAAGTCCGTTCCGTGGCGGGATACGCGCAAGTGGTGCAGTCGGTCGACCGACCGAAACTCGTGACCGCCCTCTCGGCGGCCGCGGTGAGCGCCGGCCGGGAACTCGGGTGCCTCGTGCAGATCGCCCTCGACGCCGAGTCGGGGGAGCGCGGGACCCGCGGCGGCGCGGCGCCGGAGCAGCTCGCGGAGTTGGCGGACCTCGTCGCCGGGGCCCCGGGACTGCGCTTCGACGGCCTGATGACGGTCGCTCCGCTGTCCGGCCGGTACGCGGGACGCGAACAGGCCGCTTTCGAGCGGTTGATGGAATTGTCATCCCGCGTGCGCGTGGACCATCCGGCTGCCACGATGGTGTCGGCCGGGATGAGCGCAGACCTGGAACAGGCCGTGGCGGCCGGTGCGACACATGTACGCGTCGGCACTGCGGTACTCGGCGCGAGACCCCGGCTCGGGTAACGTCGCGAAGAAAGTCGGACCACAGCAGAAAATATGGTCATTCCCGCTGATGGGCGGGCAGACCAAGTGGATCGCGGGCAGTTGGTGACATTCGTGACACGGCGGCACCTGCGACAGGGCGATCCACCACAGAGCGGAGGACTCGGAGAATGGCCGGCGCGATGCGCAAGATGGCGGTCTACCTCGGCCTCGTGGAGGACGACCGGTACGACAACCCGGGGTACGACCCCGACGACGAGTTCGAGCCCGAGCCGGAGATGGAGCGGGCTCGGGAACGGGATCGCCGACAGCAGCCCGTGCACCAATCGCCCGTATCGGACGAACCGGTACGAGCCGTACAGCCTCCGGCGCAGCGTGAACCCATCCCAATTCCGGTGGAAAACGGACGTCCTGCGCGAATCGCCCCCGTGGCATCCATCACACCTGATCGCACGAACCTGGAGAAGAACGCCCCCGTGATCATGCCCAAGGTCGTCTCCGAGCGGGAGCCGTACCGCATCACGACGCTGCACCCCCGGACCTACAACGAGGCCCGTACCATCGGGGAACACTTCCGTGAGGGCACTCCGGTGATCATGAATCTCACGGAGATGGACGACACGGATGCGAAGCGTCTCGTGGACTTCGCCGCCGGACTCGTCTTCGGTCTGCACGGCAGCATTGAACGCGTGACACAGAAGGTGTTCCTGCTGTCGCCTGCTAACGTCGATGTCACGGCGGAGGACAAGGCCCGCATCGCGGAGGGCGGGTTCTTCAACCAAAGCTAGACCGATCCGTCAGACACGGGGCCGGGAACAGAACGTAGAACGGGGAGAGGGAAGCGCGGGATGGGCGTCGCACTGCAAGTGGTCTACATCGCGCTGATGTGCTTCCTCATCGTGCTGATCTTCCGACTGGTCATGGACTATGTGTTCCAGTTCGCACGTTCATGGACACCCGGCAAGGCGATGGTGGTCGTTCTGGAGGCCACCTACACTGTCACCGATCCACCGCTCAAGCTTCTTCGGCGGGCCATTCCGCCGTTGCGTCTCGGGGGCGTGGCACTCGACCTGTCCTTCTTCGTTCTGATGATCATCGTTTACATCCTCATCAGTTTCGTGAGCACCGCTGCGAGAAGCGTGTGAACGATGAGCTCCCCCGCACGCGCGGGGACAGTCCCGATACGGTCCTGCCGACTGCCGACGACTACGTAGAGGTGAAGAAGACATGCCGCTGACTCCCGAGGACGTGCGGAACAAGCAGTTCACGACCGTCCGCCTTCGAGAAGGCTACGACGAGGACGAGGTCGACGCCTTCCTCGACGAGGTTGAGTCCGAACTGACGCGCCTGCTGCGCGAGAACGAGGACCTGCGCGCCAAGCTGGCCGCCGCTACGCGTGCCGCCGCGCAGAACCAGCAGCAGCAGGGCATGCGCAAGCCTGAGCCCCAGGACCAGCGCGGCCCCGGCGCCCCCGTGCCCGCGGCCATATCCGGCCCGCCGCAGCAGCAGCAGCCGCAGATGGGCCCGCCGCAGCTCCCGGGCGGCCCGCCGCAGCTCCCGGCCGGTCCCGGCGGAAACGGACCGCAGGGTCCGGGCCCGATGGGCGGCCCCATGCAGCAGCACCCCATGGGCGGACCGCAGGGCATGGGCCAGCCCATGCAGCAGCAGTCGATGGGCGGCCAGAACCCCCTCGGCCAGCAGATGCAGCCCATGGGGCAGCAGATGCAGCCCATGGGCCAGCAGATGCAGCAGATGGGGCAGCAGATGCAGCCCATGCAGCAGATGCACCAGCAGCAGCCGCAGCTTCCGCAGCAGGGCCCCGGTGGCGACAGCGCCGCCCGCGTCCTGTCGCTGGCGCAGCAGACCGCCGACCAGGCGATCGCGGAGGCCCGCTCCGAGGCCAACAAGATCGTCGGCGAGGCCCGGTCGCGCGCCGAGGGCCTGGAGCGGGACGCCCGCGCCAAGGCCGACGCGCTGGAGCGGGACGCGCAGGAGAAGCACCGCGTCGCGATGGGCTCCCTGGAGTCCGCCCGCGCCACACTGGAGCGCAAGGTCGAGGACCTGCGGGGCTTCGAGCGTGAGTACCGCACGCGTCTGAAGTCGTACCTCGAGTCCCAGCTGCGTCAGCTGGAGACCCAGGCCGACGACTCCCTGGCCCCGCCGCGTGGGCCGGCCGGTCCCGCGCTTCCGCCGTCGCCGTCCCCCTCGATGGCTCCGGCCGGTGCGATGGGCCACTCCATGGGCGGTCCCTCGATGGGTGGCCCGTCCCCCATGGGCGGTCCCTCCCCGATGGGCGCCGGTCCGTCCTACGGCGGCCAGCAGCAGATGTCCCCGGCGATGACCCAGCCGATGGCTCCGGTGCGGCCGGCCGCGCCGCAGCCGATGCAGGCGCCGTCGCCGATGCGGGGCTTCCTGATCGACGAGGACGACAACTAGGCGCCGCCGCCGTTCTGCGGTCGGCAGCCGCGCTCTACGGGCCGGGCCCGGTTCCCCTTCGGGGGCACCGGGCCCGGCCCGTTCTGCTGCCCGCGTGCGTCGCCGTCGCAGGGGCTCCGCCCCCGAGCCCCCGCGCCTCAAACGCCGGCGAGGCTGAAAGACCGGGGCTCCGCCCCGAACCCCGCTCCTGGGGGATCCAGCCTCGCCGGCGTTTGAGGCGCAGGTCCGGGCGGAGCCCGGGAAACGGCGGGGCAGACGGAAGCGGCCCGTACCTCCCGGCGAGGGGAGGTACGGGCCGCTCGGGGCCGGGTTACGCCTTGCGGAGGCGGAACGTCAGGCCGAGGGGCTCGTCCGTGAACGGGTCACCGTAGGCCGCATCGGCATCGCCGGACGCGAAGTCCGTGGCGAGGACCTCGTCCGCGATCAGGCCCGCGTGGTCCGTGAGGGCCGTGACGACCTCCGGGTCCGCCGAGGACCACCGCAGCGCGATGCGGTCGGCCACATCGAGGCCGGAGTTCTTCCGGGCCTCCTGGATCAGGCGGATCGCGTCACGGGCCAGGCCCGCCAGCCGCAGCTCCGGCGTGATCTCCAGGTCCAGGGCGACCGTCGCGCCCGAGTCGGACGCCACCGACCAGCCCTCGCGCGGGGTCTCCGTGATGATGACCTCCTCCGGAGAGAGGGAGATCTCCTCACCGTTCAGCGAGATCACCGCCGAGCCCGACCGCAGGGCCAGGGACAGCGCCGCCGCGTCGGCCGCGGCCACCGCCTTCGCCACGTCCTGGACGCCCTTGCCGAAGCGCTTGCCCAGCGCCCGGAAGTTCGCCTTCGCCGTCGTGTCCACCAGGGACCCGCCGACCTCCGAGAGGGAGGCCAGGGAGGAGACGTTCAGCTCCTCCGTGATCTGCGAGTGCAGCTCGGGGGAGAGGGACTCGAAGCCCGAGACCGCGACCAGCGCGCGCGACAGCGGCTGGCGGGTCTTGACGCCGGACTCGGCGCGCGTCGCCCGGCCCAGCTCCACCAGCCGGCGGACCAGCTGCATCTGCTGGGACAGGGCCGGGTCGATCGCCGCCCGGTCCGCCACCGGCCACGACGACAGGTGCACCGACTCGGGGGCGTCCGGGGTCACCGGGACGACCATGTCCTGCCACACCCGCTCCGTGATGAACGGGGTCAGCGGGGCGAGGAGCCGGGTGACCGTCTCCACCACGTCGTGGAGGGTGCGCAGCGCGGCCGCGTCGCCCTGCCAGAAGCGGCGGCGCGAGCGGCGGACGTACCAGTTCGACAGGTCGTCCACGAAGGCGGAGAGGAGCTTGCCCGCGCGCTGGGTGTCGTACGACTCCATCGCCTCGGTGACCTCGGCGACGAGCGTGTGGAGCTCGGAGAGCAGCCACCGGTCGAGGACCGTGCGGTCGGCCGGGGCCGGGTCGGAGGCGGACGGCGCCCAGTTCGACGTACGGGCGTACAGGGCCTGGAAGGCCACCGTGTTCCAGTACGTGAGGAGGGTCTTGCGGACGACCTCCTGGATCGTGCCGTGGCCCACGCGACGGGCCGCCCACGGGGAGCCGCCGGCCGCCATGAACCAGCGCACGGCGTCGGCGCCGTGCGTGTCCATGAGCTGGATCGGCTCCAGGGTGTTGCCCAGGTGCTTGGACATCTTGCGGCCGTCCTCGGCGAGGATGTGGCCCAGGCAGACCACGTTCTCGTAGGAGGACTTGTCGAAGACGAGGGTGCCGACCGCCATCAGCGTGTAGAACCAGCCGCGCGTCTGGTCGATGGCCTCCGAGATGAACTGCGCCGGGTAGCGCTTCTCGAAGATCTCCTTGTTCTTGTGCGGGTAGCCCCACTGCGCGAACGGCATCGAGCCCGAGTCGTACCAGGCGTCGATGACCTCCGGCACGCGGACCGAGGGCAGGGAGCAGCCCTCGTGGGTGCAGGTGAAGGTCACGTCGTCGATGTACGGACGGTGCGGGTCCAGGTTCGACTGGTCGGTGCCCGTCAGGTCCGACAGCTCCGCGAGCGAGCCGACGCAGGTGAGGTGGTTCTCCTCACAGCGCCAGATCGGCAGCGGGGTGCCCCAGTAACGGTTGCGGGAGAGCGCCCAGTCGATGTTGTTGTTCAGCCAGTCGCCGAAGCGGCCCTGCTTGACGGAGTCCGGGAACCAGTTGGTCTTCTCGTTCTCCCGCAGCATCGCGTCCTTGACGGCGGTGGTGCGGATGTACCAGGACGGCTGCGCGTAGTAGAGCAGGGCCGTGTGGCAGCGCCAGCAGTGCGGGTAGCTGTGCTCGTAGGCGATGTGCTTGAAGAGCAGGCCGCGCGCGTCGAGGTCGGCGGTCAGCTTCTCGTCGGCCTTCTTGAAGAAGACGCCGCCGACCATCGGGACCTCCTCCTCGAAGGTGCCGTCGGGGCGGACCGGGTTCACGACGGGCAGGCCGTACGCGCGGCAGACCGCGAGGTCGTCGGCGCCGAAGGCGGGGGACTGGTGGACCAGACCGGTGCCGTCCTCGGTCGTGACGTACTCGGCGTTCACGACGTAGTGGGCCTCGGCCGGGAACTCCACGAGGGAGAAGGGGCGCTCGTACGTCCAGCGCTCCATCTCCTTGCCCGTGAAGGTCCGGCCGGTGGCCTCCCAGCCCTCGCCGAGGGACTTCTCGAGCAGCGGCTGGGCGACGACCAGCTTCTCTTCACCATTGGTCGCGACGACGTACGTGACCTCGGGGTGCGCGGCCACGGCCGTGTTGGACACCAGGGTCCACGGGGTCGTCGTCCAGACCAGCAGCGCCGCCTCGCCGGCGAGGGGGCCGGAGGTCAGCGGGAAGCGGACGTAGACGGAGGGGTCGACGACCGTTTCGTAGCCCTGGGCGAGCTCGTGGTCGGACAGGCCGGTGCCGCAGCGGGGGCACCAGGGGGCGACGCGGTGGTCCTGGGTGAGCAGGCCCTTGTTGAAGATCTCCTTCAGCGACCACCACACGGACTCGACGTACTCGGGGTCCATGGTCCGGTAGGCGTCGTCCAGGTCGACCCAGTAGCCCATCCGGGTCGTGAGCTCGGTGAACGCGTCGGTGTGGCGGGTCACGGACTCGCGGCACTTGGCATTGAACTCGCCGATGCCGTACGCCTCGATGTCCTGCTTGCCGTTGAAGCCCAGCTCCTTCTCGACGGCGAGCTCGACGGGCAGGCCGTGGCAGTCCCAGCCGGCCTTGCGGGCCACGTGGTAGCCGCGCATGGTGCGGAAGCGGGGGAAGACGTCCTTGAAGACGCGGGCCTCGATGTGGTGCGCGCCGGGCATGCCGTTCGCGGTGGGCGGGCCCTCGTAGAAGACCCACTCGGGGCGGCCCTCGGACTGCTCCAGGGTCTTGGCGAAGGTCTTGCTCTCGCGCCAGAAGTCGAGGACGGCGTGCTCGAGGGCAGGCAGGTCGACCTGGGCGGGTACCGGGCGGTACTGCGGCGGTGTGGTCATGAGGCTGAACTCTTCCTCCGGCGGGGTGTCACTTCCGTCCGGAGGGACGAGAGCCGTTCCTGGGAATCCAGGACGCCTTGCTCCCGCGGTACCACCCTCCTTGGCCGCCGGACGGATCCGGTGGCCCCCTCATTGGGGTGCGAAGCCGGTTCTACTCGCCGTACGGGGATGCCGTGCGGGCTTTCTTCCGGCGGCTCAGGGGTGATCCTTCACATCGCGCTCGCCCCCGGGCTCTCACCGTCCCCGGGTCGCTCCTGGCTGCGTACGACGCTACTCGTCCCCGTCCATGCCTTTCGCTGGGCCCAGTGTACGGGCCCGCAGGGCGCGCGGCAGACCGGTTTTCGGGGGCCCGTGCGGGGGCCGACGCCCCGGCGTGGCGGGGGCGCGCGCAGGGTCCGCACGGGACCACGGCGTGACCCGAATGGGCCTGCGCAGCCGCTTGCGGATCGGGTGGGGCGGGAGTGGCGGATTACCGGGGCTCCTGATGGGCACAACGGATGCAGGTTGACCTCGATGGATGCGTGCCCCGTTGCCGCGGGGCCGGTGTCGATTTATCGTTCCGGCACGATTCGCGAGCAAAGATCACAGTATGTGAAGGGGCCGCGGCCATGGTGGCGAAGAAGACCGCCGGGAGTACTGCCAAGAAGGCTGTCGGGAAGGCCGCCGGGAAGGCGGAGGGCTCCGAGGAAGCGGCTCCCGCCAAGAAGGCGGCCGCTGCCCGGAAGACCGCTGCCGGCGCGTCGGCTCCGGACGGGAAGGCGACCGCCGTCAAGAAGACGACCGCCGTCGAGAAGCGGACGGCCACGGCCAAGAAGGCCGCGGCCGAGGGGGCGGCGCACGCCGCGAAGAAGACGGGAGTCCGGAAAGTGGTTGCCAAGAAGAGCGCAGGTACGGCGAGGAAGACGGCCGCGGCCGCCACCAGCGGGCTCCCCAAGGCACGGGCCACGGCGGCCCTGGCCCCGGGCGAGCTCGCCGTACGGCCCGGGGAGGACCCCTGGACCCCCAAGGAGGTCGAGGACGCCCGTACGGAGCTCCTGTCGGAGGTGCTGCGGCTGCGGGCCGAGCTCGACGCCTCCGAGGTGGCCATCTCCGGCCTCATGCGGGACTCCGGGGACGGTGCGGGCGACGATCAGGCCGATACGGGCACCAAGAACATCACCCGGGAGTCCGAGCTGGCCCTCGCGGCGAACGCCAGCTCGATGCTGGAGCAGACCGAGCGGGCCCTGGAACGGCTGGAGGCGGGCACGTACGGGCTCTGCGAGAGCTGTGGGCAGCCCATCGGCAAGGCCAGGATGCAGGCCTTCCCGCGGGCCACGCTGTGCGTGGACTGCAAGCAGAAGCAGGAACGGCGCCACTAGCTGGTGTCCTGCCGGGTCCGGCGGGCCCGGCAGGCGGGTCCCGGCCGGATTCGGGGAGGTGGGGCAGGCGGTCCGCGGGGGCCCTGACGTACCCTCGTGTCCGTCAGGGTCCAGGAGGAGCCTGTTCGAGCTAGTTCGAGGGACTCACGTGGCAGAGGCGGAGCGCATCATCGGTACGCCGGAGGTCGGGGACGACGCCCAGCCGGAGTCCGCCGGGCCCAAGGGGCGCCGGCGGATCGCGGCTCTGCTCGTCGTGGCGGTCCTCGCCTACCTGATCGACCTCGGCACCAAGATGCTGGTCGTGGCGAAGCTGGAGCACCAGCCGCCGATCGAGATCATCGGTGACCTGCTGAGGTTCGAGGCGGTCCGCAACCCGGGCGCCGCCTTCGGCTTCGGCGAGGCCTTCACCATCATCTTCACCTGCATCGCGGCCTCCGTGATCGTGGTGATCGTGCGGCTGGCCCGCAAGCTCTACAGCCTGCCGTGGGCGATCGCGCTCGGCCTGCTGCTGGGCGGTGCGCTGGGCAACCTGACCGACCGGATCTTCCGTTCGCCGGGCGTGTTCCGGGGTGCGGTCGTCGACTTCATCGCGCCGGCCCACTTCGCCGTCTTCAACATCGCCGACTCGGCGATCGTGTGCGGCGGCATCCTGATCGTCCTGCTGTCCTTCAAGGGTCTGGACCCGGACGGGACCGTCCACAAGGACTGATCGCGGGACGGCCCGTCCGCCCCGTCCTGCATACTCGACGGGTGAGTACGATTCCCGAGATCCGCACCCTGCCCGTTCCCGATGGCCTCGAGGGCGAGCGCGTCGACGCCGCCATCGCCCGTATGTTCGGATTTTCCCGGACGAAGGCGGCCGATCTCGCGGCCGCGGGGAAGGTGTCGGTCGACGGCAGTGTCGTCGGGAAGTCCGAGCGTGTGCACGGTGGCGCCTGGCTCGAAGTCGAGATGCCCGAACCGCCGCGTCCGGTCGAGCTCGTCGCCGAGCCGGTCCCCGGCATGGAGATCGTCCATGACGACGACGACATCGTCGTCATCATGAAGCCGGTGGGCGTCGCCGCCCACCCGAGCCCCGGCTGGACCGGCACCACCGTCATCGGCGGCCTCGCCGCGGCCGGCTACCGCATCTCCACCTCCGGCGCGTCCGAGCGCCAGGGCATCGTGCACCGCCTCGACGTCGGTACGTCCGGCCTCATGGCCGTCGCGAAGTCGGAGCGCGCCTACACCTCACTGAAGAACCAGTTCCGCGAGCGCGTCGTCGACAAGCGCTACCACGCGCTGGTCCAGGGCCACCCGGACCCGATGAGCGGCACGATCGACGCGCCGATCGGCCGGCACCCCAGCGCGGACTACAAGTGGGCGGTGATCCAGGACGGCAAGGCGTCCGTCACCCACTACGACCTGATCGAGGCCTTCCGCGCCGCCTCGCTGCTGGACATCAAGCTGGAGACCGGCCGTACGCACCAGATCCGCGTGCACATGTCCGCGCACCGGCACCCCTGCGTCGGCGACCTGACCTACGGCGCCGACCCGACCGTCGCGAAGCGGCTCGGCCTCACCCGGCAGTGGCTGCACGCGGTGCGGCTCGGCTTCGAGCACCCGTCGGACGGGCAGTGGGTCGAGTTCGAGAGCACCTACCCGGCGGACCTCCAGCACGCGCTGGACGTGATCCGGGCGGAGAGCGAGTGACCTCGCCGGTCCCGGGCACGGTCGAGGTCCGGGTCGCCGCCTCGGAGGAGGACCTGAAGGCGTGCTTCGCGGTGCGGTCCGAGGTCTTCGTGGTCGAGCAGTCGGTGCCGGAGTCGATCGAGTACGACGCGTACGACGCGGACGCGGTGCACGTGCTGGCCGTGGGCGCGGACGGTGTGCCGCTGGGCACGGGCCGGCTGCTGCACGGGCCGGTGGCCCTCGGCAAGACGGGCGACCTGACGGTCGGCTCGCTGGGCCGGCTGGCCGTGGCCAAGTCCGCGCGCGGGCTGGGCGTGGGTGTGGCGCTGGTGCGCGCGATCGAGGCGGAGGCGGCCCGGAGGGGGCTGGCCGCGGTCGATCTGGGCGCGCAGACGCATGCGCTGGGCTTCTACGAGCGGCTCGGGTACGTGGCCTACGGCCCGGAGTTCCAGGACGCGGGCATCCCGCACCGCGCGATGCGCCGCCCGCTCCCGTAGCCGCCGCTGCCGGGGCCGGAAAATCCAGCCCCGCCGGCGATCGAGGCGCGGGCGCGGAGCGCCGTAGGGGGTTCGGGTCGGAGCCCGACACGGAGCCGCGGGCCCGTCACCGCACCGGCCAAGCGCAGCGGACTGGCAGGGTGGGGGAGTGGATCAGCTTGCTCTGCTGTTCGTCCTCCTGCTCGGGGCCGTCGTCACGGTGCCGCTCGGGGACCGGCTCGGACTGCCCGCGCCCGTGCTGATGACCATCGGCGGGGTGGTCCTCGCCCTGGTGCCGGCCGTGCCGAGCGTCGAGGTGCCGCCCGAGTTCATCCTGCCGCTGGTGCTGCCGCCGCTGCTGTACGCCTCCGTGCAGCGCACCTCCTGGCGGCAGTTCGCGGCCAACGTCCGGCCCATCCTGCTGCTGGCCGTGGCCCTGGTGTTCGTCACCACCGCGGCCGTGGCCGCCGTCGCCAACGCCGTCGTGCCCGGGCTGCCGATCGCCGCCGCCGTGGCCCTCGGCGCGCTCGTCGCCCCGCCCGACCCGGTGGCCGCCACCGCCGTCGCCGGATCGCTCGGACTGCCCCGCCGCATGGTGTCGATCCTGGAGGGCGAGGGTCTCTTCAACGACGTGACGGCGATCGTGCTCTACCACGTGGCCGTCGCCGCCGTCGTCAGCGGCAGCTTCTCCTGGCCCGACGCGCTCGGGGAATTCGTACTGTCCGCCGTGGTGGCCGTGGCCGTCGGGCTCGCGCTCGGCTGGGTCACCAACCGGCTCATGGGACTGCTCGGCGACGCCACCCTGCAGATCGGGCTGACGCTCCTGGTGCCCTTCGTCTCGTACGTGGTGGCGGAGGAGCTCCAGGGGTCGGGGGTGCTGGCCGTGCTGACGACTGCCCTGTTCCTCGCCGAGTACGCGAGCGACGCCGACGACGTGCTCGGGCGCCTCGCGGGGCACACCTTCTGGGAGGTCGTCGACATGCTGGTCACCGGCGTGGCCTTCGGACTGATCGGGCTGGAGCTGCACAACGTCTTCGGCACGGCGGAGGACCGGCTCTGGGAGATGGCCGGCTGGGCGGCGGTCGTGGTCGCGGTGGTGGTCGGAGTACGGCTGGTGTGGCTGCTGCCGGCCGGCTGGCTCACCAAGAAGCTGCACCAGTTGCGCGACTACGACGAGGAGATCCCGCTGAGCTGGCGGGAGAGCGTGGTGATGTGGTGGGCCGGGATGCGCGGCGTGGCCTCGGTGGCCCTGGCGCTGGCCATTCCGCTGCGGACGGACGCAGGGGAGCCGTTCCCCGGGCGGGACCAGATCATCTTCATCGCGTTCGCGGTGATCATGACGACGTTGGTGTGCCAGGGGCTGACGCTGCCGTGGCTCGTGCGGCGGCTGGGAGTGGAGGCCGACACGGACGCCTACCGGGACGCCGAGCGGCAGCTGGCGATCCGCGCCGCGAAGGCCGCGAAGCAGCGCCTGAAGGAGATCCAGGAGGCGGAGGAGCTGCCGGAGGACCTGGTCGAGCAGCTCTACCGGCGGGCGTACGAGGTGGGGGCCAGGATCAGCCCCGACATGGTGGACGAGGAGCGGCGCGAGGCGTACGCGAAGCGGGTGGAGCGGCTCCACGACATCCAGCGGATCCAGCGGGAGATGATGTCGGCCGCCCGCCACGAGGTCCTGGCCGCCCGCAGCGAACCCGGCTCCGATCCGGAGATCGTGGACCGGGTGCTGCGACATCTGGACGTACGGAGCCTGCGCGCTCCCTGAACGGGGCTGTGTGCCCGTGCCCCCTCAGGTGCCGGCGGGGGCGAGCCGCAGGGAGAGGCGTTCCACGGCGCGCAGGAGGCGGACGTAAGGGGACCAGCGGGCTTTTCGGGCGATCGTGCCCGTGCACGCCAGTTCGGCGAGGTCCAGGCAGTCCTCCAGGACGGCGTCGTGCGCCGAGCGGAAGGCCAGCGGCCAGGTGATGCGGGCGAGGCCGGTGATCCGCATCGCGATGGTGTGCCGCAGGGCGGTGCGCTCGGCGTCGACGGGCAGCACGGTGAACTCGTGGAAGCCGTGGAATCCGCGTGGCCCGGTGAAGGTGAAGCGGACCCAGGTCCCCGGCACGTAGGCGGCCACGGTGTAGCGCACCGGTCCGTGTCCGCCCACCGCCCCGACGCCCAGGGGGCGGTCGAACTCCATCTCCTCCCACAGCCGTCCGGGCCACAGCCGGTCGTCCTCCCCGCAGGCCAGCGTGTCGATGAGTGCGCCGACCTCGCTCTCCTTCGCCGTGATCAGACGCTCGTGCACGTTGTAGACGCCCATGGCCCGGTTCTCCCCTTCGCATTATTAGAGATGGGTCTCTAATAATCTGGAGGGTACTCTCTGATTCATGGCGAGACCACCCCGCTTCGACACCGACCAGATCCTCGACGCCGCCGTCCGGCTGGCAGCCTCCGGCGGCCCGGGCGGCGTGAGCATGTCCGCCGTCGCCCAGGCGATCGGCGCGCCCAGCGGCTCCATGTACCACCGCTTCGCCGGGCGCAGCGCGCTGCTCGCCGAGGTGTGGCTGCGTACCGTCGAGCGGTTCCAGGAGGGCTACTTCGCCTGCCTGCACAGCGACCCCGACCCCCGGCTGGCCGCCCGCGCGGCGGCCCGGCACGTCGTCGGCTGGAGCCGCGCCCACCCCGAGGAGGCGGCCCTGCTGCTGCACGGCCCGTGGGAGTTCGGCCGCGCCGACTGGTCCGAGGAGCACACCGGACGCGCGGACTCCGGCAACTGGCGCGTGTACGGCGCCCTCCACACCCTCGCCGCGTCCCTCGGCGCGACGGAGCCCCAGGACCTGGACCGCATCACACTGGCGCTGGTCGACCTGCCGCTCTCGGTCGTCCGCCGCCACCTGCGCGCCGGCGAGCCGCTGCCGCCGCACGCCGAGGACCTCGCCGAGGAGAGCGCGGCGGCGCTCCTCGCCGCCCCCACCGCCGCCGCCTAGCCGCCCGCCGGGCCCTCCGCGGCCGGGGCGGTGGCGATGTGGGGGAGGGCGTACGGGTGGTGGGCCACCAGCCAGGTGATCAGGCGTTCGCGCACCGCGCAGCGCAGCGTCCAGAGGTCGTCGGCGTCCTTCGCCGTGACCACGGCGCGGACCTGGACCGTGTGCGGTGTGGTGTCCGTCACGGCCAGCCCGCCCCCGCGGCCGTCCCACTCCGGGATCTCCTTCAAGATGTCCTGGAGGCGGTCCCGCATCAAGCCGATCGGCGCGCTGTGGTCCAGGTGCCAGAAGACCGTTCCGGTCATCTGCGCCCCGCCGCGCGACCAGTTCTCGTAGGGCTTGCTCGTGAAGTACGAGACGGGCATCGTGATGCGCCGCTCGTCCCAGGTGCGGACCGTCAGGAAGGTCAGGGTGATCTCCTCGACCCGGCCCCACTCCTTGTCCACCACCACCGTGTCGCCGATGCGGACGGTGTCGCCGAAGGCGATCTGCAGGCCTGCGAAGAGATTGCTCAGGGAGGCCTGGGCGGCGATGCCCGCCACGATGCCGAGGACGCCCGCCGAGGCCAGCAGCGAGGCGCCGACCGCACGCATCGGCGGGAAGGTCAGCAGCATCGCAGCCACCGCGACCACGACCACCAGCGCCGTGACCACCCGGTGGATCAGCGTGACCTGGGTGCGGACCCGGCGGACCCGGGCGTCGTCCTCGGTCACGGCGGCGTAGCGCGCGTAGGTGGAGTCGACCGCGGCCGTCGCGATGCGCACCGCCAGCCAGGCCGCGGACGCGATCAGTACGAGGGTGAGGAACCGGCCGACGCCGAGGTGATGGCCGGGGAGGATCCCGGCCTGCCGGTACGAGGCTCTGAGCAGCGAGGTGCACAGCACCACCTGGAAGGGCAACCGGCAGCGGCGCAGCAGGCCCCACAGAGGGGTCTCGGTGTGCCGGGCGTCGGCCCGGCGCAGCAGCAGGTCCAGCAGCCATCCCGCGATCAGGGTGGCGACCAGTGCGCCGCCGATGACCGTGACGGGGCGCAGGACGTTCTCCATCTCCATGGGGATGAACGTAGCTGGCACGATGGAGGCATGAACATCATGCTTTTCCATTCGACGTACGGGCTGCGGCCCGCGGTGCACGCGGCGGCCGACCGGCTGCGCGCGGCCGGGCACCAGGTCCAGGTGCCGGATCTCTTCGAGGGACGCACTTTCGGGACCGTCGAGGAGGGCATGGCCCACCGGGACGAGATCGGCCGTGACGAACTGCTGAAGCGCGCGGTGCTGGCCTCCGCCCCCTACTCGGACCAGGGGCTGGTCTACGCGGGCTTCTCCTTCGGCGGCTCGGTCGCCCAGCACCTGGCGATGGCCGACGAGAAGGCGCGCGGGCTGCTGCTCCTGCACGGGACGGCGGACCTGGAGGACGGCGCCTCGGTGGACGACCTGCCCGTGCAGCTGCACATCGCCGACCCGGACCCCTTCGAGCCGCACGACTGGCTGACCGCCTGGTACCTGCGGATGCAACGGGCGGGCGCCGACGTGGAGGTCCACAGCTACCCGGGGGCCGGGCACCTGTTCACCGACCCGGAGCTGGACGACTACGACGCCGAGGCCGCCGAGCAGGTCTGGAAGGTCGCGGTCGGTTTCCTCGACGACCTGCAGCCGGGCGCGTAGGCGCGGAGAACGAAGGGGCCCGGCCCGGCGGATGCCGGACCGGGCCCTTGTCGCAGGGGAGGGTCAGCCCGCCCGGTACGCGGTCCAGCTGCTCGACATGCGAGCCACCTGGCCGGCGGTGAACTGGTACATGCACGAGTCGTACGTGTAGTCCATGAAGTTGCGGATCGGGTCCGCACCGGGCTTGCTCGCGCAGCTGTCGCGCCCGGTCGGGCACTCGTACGCGGCGCTCTTCTCGGCCGGGGTGTCGGAGACGTAGTCGCCGTTGCCGTTACAGCCGCCCTGGAAGGTGTGGTACAGCCCCAGCCAGTGGCCGACCTCGTGGGTGGCGGTGTCACCCTCGTTGTAGTTGGCCGCGGAGCCGCCCGGCAGCGAGCTGTCGAGCACGACCACGCCGTCCATCTTGGGGCTGGAGGCGTAGGAGGTCGGGAAGGTCGCCCAGCCCAGCAGGCCGCCGGAGAGCTTGGCGGTGTAGAAGTTGAGCGCGCCCGGACCACCCTTGCGCAGGGTGTTCTTCATGTCCTTCTCGGCCTGGGAGCCGGAGGCCAGGTTGTACCAGGAGGCGTTGTCCGTGTAGTCGGTGGCCGCCAGGGTGAACTGGAAGTTCGTGTTGACGTTTCCGGTTCCCTGGCCGCCGTAGGCCGCGTTGAGGACCGCCAGCTGCTTGCTGACGTCCGTGGCCGTCAGCTTTCCGGTGGTGCCGGAGTGCACGACGTGGAAGTACACGGGGATGTTCACGACGGCCTCGGCAGCGGCGAGGCTGCGCTGCGGCTGGTTCTTGAGGGCCTTGTCGAGCTTGGCTCTCAGGTCGGCGTCCATGGCCTTCGCCTGCGCGTCGCTGACGGCGTTGGGCTCGTCCGCGTGCTCGTCGTGGGCGCGCGCCACACGGGCGTTCGCGGCGCCGGAGGCGGCGGGCTGGTCGGCGCAGACCTCGGCGGGGGACTTGGCGGCCGCGAGCGTGGTGGGGGACGCGAGCGGAGTGAAGGCCAGGGTTCCGGCCAGAACCGCCGTGCCCATCAGGCGGCGGCGGAGAAGGGGGGATATGCGGGCGACTGCGCGCACGTGTGCTCCTCGCGTGGGGGGTTGTGAGGGTGGTGGCCTGAAGGATCTTCTTCAGCTGGCGGGAAGCTTATGTGTGCATGACATATTCAGGTCAAGTGCTCTACGTAAAAGATTTGTTGCTTCTGATGCACATGGGGCGCCTGGTATGTACCAGGCGCCCCATGTGGCGGGAAATTTGACGGTCAATCAGCGAACCGGCTGATGGACCCTCTCCACCTTCTGGGTCCCGTTCAGCGTCCGGAACGACCGCGTCCACGCGGACGTGGCACCCGGCTGCCGCTTGTCGGACACCACGTAGTAGTCCATCTGCGAGCGCTCCGCCGTCACGTCCAGCACGCCGTAGCCGTGCGCGTCCATGTCGAGCCACTTCACGTGCCAGTTGGCGGCCTTGACGGCCGACTCGGCGACCAGCGAGACGGTGTCCGGCAGGACGTGCAGGATGTCGTCGAGGTTGTCCGAGGTCACCGAGGTGACGACGAACTCGGTCGCCGCCGTCCCCGAGCCCGGGTACGTGGCCATGTTCACCGGTACCTCGTTCGCCCAGGCCATGTGGATGTCGCCGGTCAGGAACACGGTGTTCTTGACGTTGCGCTCCAGCAGGTGGCCCAGCAGCTCCTTGCGGTCGTCCGTGTAGCCGTCCCACTGGTCCACGTTGATCGCGAGGCCGCCCTCGGGCAGGCCGAGCAGCTTGGCCAGCGGCTTCAGCAGGTGCGCGGGCAGCGAGGCGAAGGCCACCGGCGAGATCATCACCGAGGTGCCGACCAGCTTCCACGTCGCGGCCGAGCCCGCGAGCCCCGACTTGAGCCAGTCCAGCTGGGCGCGCCCGGTGATGGTGCGCTCCGGGTCGTCCACCGCGCCGCTGCCGACCTTGACCTGCTGCGAACGGAAGGACCGCAGGTCCAGCAGGTGCAGGTCGGCGAGGGTGCCGAAGCGCAGCCGCCGGTAGACGGTCCCCGCGATGGAGGCGCGTACGGGCATCCACTCGAAGTACGCCTGCTTGGCTGCGGCCGCGCGGGCCGCCCACTCGCCCTCGGCGCCCGGCGTGTGGTTCTCGGCGCCGCCGGCCCAGGTGTCGTTGGCGAACTCGTGGTCGTCCCAGATGGCGATGACCGGGTGCGCGTGGTGCAGGGCCTGGAGATCGGTGTCCGTCTTGTACTTGCCGTGCCGCGTGCGGTAGTCGGCCAGCGAGACGATCTCGTGCTTCGGCTCGTGCGGACGTACGACGTACTTCGCCTCCGGATATCCCCCGGACTGGTACTCGTAGATGTAGTCGCCCAGGTGCAGGACCGCGTGCAGATCCGTGCGGGCCGCCAGGTGGCGGTAGGCGGAGAAGTAGCCGGACTCCCAGTTGGCGCAGGAGACCACGCCGAAGCGGACCCCTTCGGTCGTCGCCTCGTGGGCCGGGGTGGTCAGGGTGCGCCCGACGGGGGAGGCCGCGGCGCCGGCGGTGAACCGGTACCAGTACGGCGTCTGCGGCTGGAGCCCGCGCACGTCCACCTTGACCGTGTGGTCGGTGGCGGCGCTCGCGGTCACCGAGCCGGAGGCGACGATACGGGAGAAGGCCTTGTCGGAGGCCACTTCCCAGCCCACCTGGGTGGCCGGGCCGAGGCCGGAGCCGGGTACGGCCTCCGGCGTCGGGGTGACCCGGGTCCACAGCAGGACCCCGTCGGGCAGCGGGTCGCCCGAGGCGACGCCGTGCAGGAAGGCGGGTGCGGTGCCTGCCGCGTGGGCGGCCCCGGCGCCCAGCGAGGTCAGGGGGGCCAGCGCGGCGGTGGCCGCGGCGGCGAGAACGACCGTACGGCGACCGGGAGTCGCCGTGGTCCGGGAGGGGGTGAGATGACTGGTCACGGATGATCATATTACCGACGGGTACACCCGCGGGAACAGATGTGGGAATGCAACAGGCGGGCGAACTCTGGGAGTTCGCCCGCCTGTTGACGCGGCCCGTCCGGAAAGCTCGTCCCGGATTGTCCAGGGATCAGCCCTGCAGCGCCTTGTCGATCGCCGCCGTGAACTGCTCCGCCGTCGACGGGGTCTCGATCTTCTTGCCGTCCATCTTCAGGGTCGGCGTGCCCTTCACCCCGGACTTGTCGAAGGTCTTCGACATCTCCAGCGCCCACCGGTCGTACGTGCCGTCCTCGACGGCCTTCTTGAACTCGGCGTTGCCCTTGAGCGCCGGGACCGTGTCCGCGACCTTCACCAGGTAGTCGTCCTTGGCGAAGCTGTCGACGGTCTCCTCCGGGTGCAGGTCCTTGGAGTAGAGCGCGGCCTTGTACTGCAAGAAGGCCTCCGGGCTGACGTTCAGCGCGGCACCCAGGGCACTCAGCGCGTTCTTCGAGCCCTCGCCCTTGACGGCGTTGTCGATGAAGGTGGCACCGATGTACTGGAGCTTGTACTTGCCGGCGTCGACGTCCTTCTTGATCTGCTCACCGGCCGCCTGCTCGAAGGAGGCGCAGGCCGGGCAGCGCGAGTCCTCGTACAGCTCCAGGGTCTTCTTCGCGTCGGCCTTGCCGACGACGACCGTGGTGCCGTCCTCGCCCTCGGTGTTCTTCGGCTTGACCAGCTCGGCCTTGGCGGCCTTCTCCCAGTAGGAGGGCTGGTTGGCCTGCATGACCCCGTAGGCGATGGCGCCGATCACGCCGAGCGCGACCAGGACCCCGCCCGCCACGGTCACCTGGCGGCGCACCTTGTCCTTCTTGGCCTGTGCCTCGCGCTCGGCGCGCAGCCGCTCGCGGGCCGCTGCCTTGTTCGCCTGGCTGTTGCGTGAACTCATCGTGATCTCCGTGGGGTGTGACGTGTGGAAGGGACTGCCGTACGTGCGTCAGGCGCGGGCGAGCGCGCCGAGCACGGGGGGTCCCCGCCGTCCCACGGAGTGTGCGGGGAACCGGGTGCGCGCCCTGGTGCCCGAGAGCACCGACCGCAGCAGCTCCCGCGCCGGCCGGCCGGCCACCGCCACCGAAGCCGCGGCCAGCAGCAGCGGCCGGAACGCGAAGGCGGCCATGGCCCGCAGCAGCCGGCCCAGCGCCCGCTCGCCGTGGCGCAGCCAGCCGGCGGCCAGCAGTCCCACCGAGACGTGGGCGCCGAGCAGCAGCCACGGTGTGTACGGGCCGGGCGCGGCCAGCAGCGCGGCCGCATCGGCGGCGGGCCCGGTGACCTCGGTCAGCGGCCCGCCCACGGGCGTGCCGCCGCACAGCGCGTCCAGACCGATGGCGCGCAGCGGGCCCGCGACGGGACCGCCGGCCGGGCCGTAGCAGAGGTGCTGCCCGGCGGTGAAGACGGTGTCGGCGGCCAGCTCCAGCGGGACGAGCAGCGCGGCGATGGGGCCGAAGCCCCGCTCGCGGCCGGCGAGCGCGTAGGTGATCGCGAACACACCCGCGAAGGCCCCGGCCACCAGCGCGGGCGGCAGCGGGACCCGGGACATCAGGACGTGCGAGCCGGACGAGAGCAGCACGACGAGCGCGCTGAACAGCGCGGCCCGCAGCCCTCTGAGTCCCGTCCCCGAAACGTCCATCCTCGCGAGTGTGCCATGCGTTCCTGTGGAACAGACGTTCAGGGAGTGAGACGCCCGTTACGGAACAGGTCCACGAAGATCTGGTGGTCGGCGCGCGCCCGGGCCCCGTACGCGTGGGCGAAGTCCACGAGCAGCTCCGGGAAGCCCTTCTCGTCGGCGGCGATCGCCGCGTCGATGGCCCGCTCGGTGGAGAAGGGGACCAGGGTCTGCCCGCTCTCGTCCGCGTCGGCGGCCCCGTGCATGGTCGCCGTCGCCCGGCCCAGGTCCGCGACGACGGCCGCGATCTCCTCCGGGTCGTCCAGGTCGGACCAGTCCAGGTCCACCGCGTAGGGGGAGACCTCCGCGACCAGCTGGCCGCTGCCGTCCAGCTCCGTCCACCCCAGCCACGGGTCGGCGTGGGCCTGCAGGGCGCGCTGGGAGATGACCGTACGGTGCCCCTCGTGCCGGAAGTACTCCCGCACCGCCCGGTCCGTGATGTGCCGGGAGGCCGCCGGGGTCTGCGCCTGCTTGAGGTAGATCACGACGTCGTTCTCCAGGGCGTCGCTGTGCCCCTCCAGCAGGATGTTGTAGGAGGGCAGGCCCGCCGAACCGATCCCGACGCCGCGGCGCCCCACCACGTCCTTGACCCGGTAGGAGTCCGGCCGCACGAGCGACTCGTCGGGGAGGGTCTCCAGATACCCGTCGAAGGCGGCCAGCACCTTGTAGCGGGTGGCGGCGTCCAGCTCGATGGAGCCCCCGCCGGAGGCGAAGCGGCGCTCGTAGTCCCGTATCTCCGTCATGGAGTCCAGGAGGGAGAAGCGGGTCCGGGAGCGGGCCGAGCGCAGGGCGGCCAGCAGCGGGCCCTCGGCGGTGTCCAGGGTGAAGGAGGGTACTTCCTCGTTCTTGGCGCCGGCCGCCAGGCGGTGGATCCGCTCCCGGTAGGCGCCGGCGTAGATCCGCACCAGCTCGCTTATCTGGTCGTCGCTGAGCGCCTTGGTGTAGCCGATCAGGGCGACGGAGGCGGCGAACCGCTTCAGGTCCCAGGTGAAGGGGCCGACGTAGGCCTCGTCGAAGTCGTTGACGTTGAAGATCAGCCGGCCGTTGGAGTCCATGTACGTGCCGAAGTTCTCGGCGTGCAGGTCACCGTGGATCCACACCCGGCCCGTCCGCTCGTCCAGGAACGGCCCGCCGTGCCGGTCCCGCTCCAGGTCGGAGTAGAAGAGGCAGGCCGTGCCCCGGTAGAAGGCGAAGGCCGAGGCCGCCATCTTGCGGAATTTGACCTGGAAGGCAGCGGGGTCGGCGGCGAGGAGCTCACCGAACGCGGTGTCGAACACATCGAGGATTTCCTCGGCGCGCTGCTCGTCGGTCGTCTCGGGGACCGCCATGGCGGGTGCCTCCTGGTGCACGTGCTGTTTCAGGTTCCGACCGACTGGACGCCGGACCGGTCCTCCTGGTTCTGCAACGCCCGACCGTACCGCTCAGTGCCCGCGATCTGTCACCCGGCCGACGTAGGATTCGAAGCTGCCCCCTCACCCCCGCCCCCGGAGGACCCGCGCCGTGACAAAGCCGCCGTTCACGCACCTGCACGTCCACACCCAGTACTCCCTGCTGGACGGTGCCGCGCGGCTGAAGGACATGTTCAACGCGTGCAACGAAATGGGCATGACGCACATCGCGATGTCCGACCACGGCAATCTGCACGGCGCCTATGACTTCTTCCACACGGCGCAGAAGGCCGGGGTCACGCCGATCATCGGCATCGAGGCGTACGTCGCCCCCGAGTCCCGGCGCAACAAGCGGCGCATCCAGTGGGGCCAGCCGCACCAGAAGCGCGACGACGTCTCCGGTTCCGGCGGTTACACCCACAAGACCATCTGGGCGTCGAACGCCACCGGCCTGCACAACATCTTCCGGCTGTCCTCCGACGCGTACGCCGAGGGCTGGCTCACGAAGTGGCCGCGGATGGACAAGGAGACCATCTCCAAGTGGTCCGAGGGCCTGATCGCCTCCACCGGCTGCCCGTCCGGCGAGGTGCAGACCAGGCTGCGGCTCGGCCAGTTCGACGAGGCCGTGCAGGCCGCCTCCGACTACAAGGACATCTTCGGCGAGGGGCGCTACTTCCTGGAGCTGATGGACCACGGCATCGAGATCGAGCGCCGGGTCCGCGACGGCCTGCTGGAGATCGGCAAGAAGCTCGGCATCCCGCCGCTGGTGACGAACGACTCCCACTACACGTACGCCAGCGAGGCCGGCGCCCACGACGCCCTGCTCTGCATCCAGACCGGCAAGAACCTCTCGGACCCGGACCGCTTCCGCTTCGACGGCACCGGTTACTACCTGAAGTCGACCGACGAGATGTACGCGATCGACTCCTCGGACGCCTGGCAGGAGGGCTGCGCCAACACGCGGCTGGTCGCGGACCAGATCGAGACCGAAGGCATGTTCAAGTTCCGGAACCTGATGCCGAAGTTCGACATCCCGGACGGCCACACCGAGGTCAGCTGGTTCCGCGAGGAGACCATGCGCGGCATGCACCGCCGCTACCCCGGAGGCATTCCGGAGGACCGGATGCAGCAGGCCGAGTACGAGATGGACACGATCATCTCGATGGGCTTCCCCGGCTACTTCCTCGTGGTCGCCGACTTCATCATGTGGGCCAAGAACCAGGGCATCGCGGTGGGCCCGGGCCGAGGCTCCGCGGCCGGCTCGATCGTCGCGTACGCCATGGGCATCACCGACCTCGACCCGCTCACCCACGGTCTGATCTTCGAGCGCTTCCTGAACCCCGAGCGCGTCTCCATGCCCGATGTCGACATCGACTTCGACGAGCGCAGGCGCGTCGAGGTGATCCGGTACGTGACCGAGAAGTACGGCGCCGACAAGGTCGCCATGATCGGCACCTACGGCACCATCAAGGCCAAGAACGCGATCAAGGACTCGGCCCGTGTACTGGGCTACCCCTACGCCATGGGCGACCGGCTCACCAAGGCCATGCCCGCCGACGTCCTCGGCAAGGGCATCCCGCTCTCCGGCATCCTCGACCCGCAGCACCCCCGCTACGGCGAGGCCGGCGAGATCCGCGGGATGTACGAGAACGAGCCGGACGTGAAGAAGGTCATCGACACCGCCCGCGGTGTCGAGGGCCTGGTCCGCCAGATGGGCGTGCACGCCGCCGGCGTGATCATGTCCAGCGAGACGATCACCGACCACGTACCCGTCTGGGTGCGGCACACCGACGGCGTCACCATCACCCAGTGGGACTACCCGAGCTGCGAGTCGCTCGGCCTGCTGAAGATGGACTTCCTCGGCCTGCGCAACCTCACGATCATGGACGACGCCGTCAAGATGGTGAAGGCCAACAAGGGGATCGACATCGATCTCCTCGGCCTCCCGCTCGACGACCCCAAGACCTTCGAACTGCTCGGCCGCGGCGACACCCTCGGCGTCTTCCAGTTCGACGGCGGGCCCATGCGCTCCCTGCTGCGCCTGATGAAGCCCGACAACTTCGAGGACATCTCCGCCGTCTCGGCCCTGTACCGGCCGGGCCCGATGGGCATGAACTCGCACACGAACTACGCCCTGCGCAAGAACAAGCAGCAGGAGATCACCCCGATCCACCCCGAGCTGGAGGGTCCGCTCGAAGAGGTGCTCGCGGTCACCTACGGCCTGATCGTCTACCAGGAGCAGGTCCAGAAGGCCGCCCAGATCATCGCCGGGTACTCGCTCGGCGAGGCCGACATCCTGCGCCGCGTGATGGGCAAGAAGAAGCCCGAGGAGCTGGCGAAGAACTTCGTCATCTTCGAGGAAGGCGCCAAGAAGAAGGGCTTCAGCGACCAGGCGATCAAGGCGCTGTGGGACGTCCTGGTCCCCTTCGCCGGCTACGCCTTCAACAAGGCCCACTCGGCCGCGTACGGCCTGGTCTCCTACTGGACCGCCTACCTCAAGGCGAACTTCCCGGCCGAGTACATGGCCGGCCTGCTCACCTCGGTCAAGGACGACAAGGACAAGTCCGCGATCTACCTGAACGAGTGCCGCCGGATGGGCATCAAGGTCCTGCCGCCGAACGTGAACGAGTCCGAGCCGAACTTCGCGGCCCAGGGCGACGACGTGATCCTCTTCGGCCTCACCGCGGTGCGCAACGTCGGCACGAACGTCGTGGAGTCGATCATCAGGACCAGGAAGGCGAAGGGGAAGTTCTCCTCCTTCCCCGACTTCCTGGACAAGGTCGAGGCCGTCGTCTGCAACAAGCGCACCGTCGAGTCGCTGATCAAGGCCGGCGCCTACGACGAGATGGGCCACACCCGCAAGGGCCTGGTCGCGCACCACGAGCCGATGATCGACAACGTGGTCGCGGTCAAGCGCAAGGAGGCCGAGGGACAGTTCGACCTCTTCGGCGGAATGGGTGACGAGAACGCGAGCGACGAGCCCGGCTTCGGCCTCGACGTGGAGTTCTCCGACGTCGAGTGGGAGAAGTCCTACCTGCTCGCCCAGGAGCGCGAGATGCTCGGCCTCTACGTCTCCGACCACCCGCTCTTCGGCCTGGAGCACGTGCTCTCCGACAAGACCGACGCCGGAATCTCCCAGCTGACCGGCGGCGAGCACTCCGACGGCGCGGTCGTCACCATCGGCGGCATCATCTCGGGCCTCCAGCGCAAGATGACCAAGCAGGGCAACGCCTGGGCCATCGCCACCGTCGAGGACCTGGCCGGCTCCATCGAATGCATGTTCTTCCCCGCGACCTACCAGCTCGTCTCCACCCAGCTGGTCGAGGACACCGTGGTCTTCGTCAAGGGCCGCCTCGACAAGCGCGAGGACGTCCCCCGCCTGGTCGCCATGGAGATGATGGTCCCCGACCTCTCCTCCGCCGGCACCAACGCCCCGGTGGTCCTCACCATCCCCACCGTGAAGGTCACCCCGCCGATGGTGACCCGTCTGGGCGAGATCCTGCGCCACCACCAGGGCAACAGCGAAGTCCGCATCAAGCTCCAGGGACCCCGCACCACCACCGTGCTGCGTCTCGACAAGCACCGGGTCAAGCCCGACCCCGCCCTCTTCGGCGACCTCAAGGTGCTGCTCGGGCCGTCCTGCCTGGCCGGATAGCATCCCGGGCACGAGAGCGGCAGTACGCGCGGAAGGGCCCGCCCGGTGTCACCGGGCGGGCCCTTCCGCGTTCGAGTACGGCCGTCAGTTGTGGCCGAACTTCTTCTCCTTGCGCTTGTGCGCCATGTCCATCGGGCTCGGCGCCGAGGAGGGCATCGACTCGGTCTCCGACGTGCCCTTGGTCGGATCCTGCCCCGACCGGGGCTGCTGCTTGGCGGGCTGCTTCTGGTTCTTGTTCTTGGCCATGGTGGAACCTCCGTGAGGGTCTAGGGGCCAGGACCGCCTTCACACTCACACAGGGCCAGAAACCGCGCATTTTGGATCATTACTGCGCGTAGCCGGTGCCCCCCGCCCCGTCGGGAGTGAGATCCGCCACGCCGATGATCGAGTTCCGGCCTTCAACGCCCTTGGGGTCGGGCAGACTCGGGGAACCCGCCGAAAAGCACAGAGGACCCCCAGGGAAGAGGGTGGAACGCGTGGACCGCTGCGTCGTCCTGGTGGACGCCGGCTACCTGCTGGGTGCCGCCGCCAGCCTTCTCGCCGGGGAGCCCTCCCGCTCCCGGATCACCATCGACCATGCCGCCCTCATCCAGGGCCTGCGCGAGCGGGCCGAGGCCGACACCGAGCAGCCCCTGCTGCGCATCTACTGGTTCGACGGCGCGCCCGACCGGGTGCCCCAGCCCGAGCACCGGCGGCTGCGCGTCATGCCGCGCGTCACCGTCCGCCTGGGCGCCCTGACCCGGAGCGACGGCCGCTGGGCGCAGAAGGGCGTCGACGCCGCCATGCACGCCGAGCTCACCGAGCTCGCCCGCAACCGGGCCTGCTCCGACGTCGTACTCGTCACCGGCGACGGAGACCTGCTGCCCGGCCTGATGTCCGCCAAGGAACACGGCGTCGCCGTCCACCTGTGGGCCGTCCAGGCCGCCGACGGGGACTACAACCAGTCCGAGGACCTCGTCGCCGAGGCCGACGAACGCCGCGTCCTGGACCGGGCCTGGATCACCCGGGCCGTCCGCGCCAAGGACCTCACCGGACTGTGCTCCCCGCCGCCCGCACCCCGCCCCGACATCGCCGCCATCCTCTCGGCGCCGCTGCCCGAGGCCGCGCTCGCCGAGGCCGCCCGCAACGGCGCCGCCGTCACCGGCGAGGAGGAGCCGGGCGGGGTCCCCGTACCGGCGCCCACCACCCCCGGCGGCAAACCCGTACCGACCCCCAAGGACCTCGCCGGAGCCCTGCGCGCCCCCGGACAGCAGGGCGGCCCGCAGGCCGCGCCGAGCGGCGCCCACGCCCCCGCCAGCGCCCTGCGCTGGTCCTCCGACAAGGGCTGGATCGACCGGGCCGGACCGCTGGGCGAGCCCGCCGAGACCGCCTCGCTGCCCACCCTCGCCCAGCTCACCAGCGCCGAACAGCGCTGGGCGGACCGGGAGGAGGACATCACCACCGTCGGCGGCGACCCGTTCGAGGTGGGACAGGTGTTCGCCCGGCGCTGGATGGAACGCCTCCCGGAGACCGTGCACCTGCAGAAGCTGGCCACGATGTACCCGCGGATCCCGCACCGGATCGACGGCGAACTGCTGCGCTACGCCGCCCGGTTCGGGCTGCTCGCGCACAAGGACGACCAGATCGACGAGCACGACCGCTACGCCATCAGGGCCGGGTTCTGGCGGGAGATCGACGTCCGCGCCGCCGCCGAACACGTGGCCGCCGTACCGGCCTCCGCGCCCGGAGCCGGCCCCGGCGACCTCGCCGCCCCGCTGACCCCGACGGCCGAGTAGGGGCGGGAACCCCGTAGGCTGCTCCCTCGTGAGTACGGGCACAGCACAGGCGCGAGAAGGCACGGCGGCAGCCGCAGGAGCGGCGCCGGACGTGATTTGCGCGGTGCGTGACCTGGTCAAGACGTATCCCGCGGTACGCGGCCGGCGCGGGGCCCCCGCCCTGCCCGAGACCCGCGCCAACGACGGGATCTGCCTGGACGTCCGGCGCGGCGAGATCTTCGGCCTGCTCGGCCCCAACGGCGCCGGCAAGTCCACGCTGGTCCGCCAGCTCACCGGCCTGATGCGGCCCGACTCCGGCTCGGTGACCCTGCTCGGCCACGACCTCGTACGCCACCCCGAGCGGGCCGCGCGGCTCCTGGCCTACCTGGGGCAGGAATCCACCGCCCTGGACGAGCTCACCGTGGCGCTTGCCGTCGAGACCACCGGACGGCTGCGCGGGCAGGGCGTCCGCGCCGCCCGCGCCGCACGCGACGCCGTGCTCGAGGAACTCGGGCTGACCGCGATCGCAGGACGGGCCCTGAAGAAACTCTCCGGCGGCCAGCGCCGCCTCGCCTGCTTCGCCACCGCACTGGTGGGGGAGCGGCCCGTACTCGTCCTCGACGAGCCCACCACCGGGATGGACCCGCTGGCCCGGCGGGCCGTGTGGTCCGCCGTCGACCGGCGGCGCGCGCAGCACGGCACGACGGTGCTGCTCGTCACCCACAACGTCATCGAGGCCGAGACCGTCCTGGACCGGGTCGCCGTCGTCGACCAGGGCAAGGTCATCGCCTGCGACACGCCCGCCGGGCTCAAGGCCACCGTCTCGGGCGAGGTCCGGCTGGAGCTGGTGTGGCGCGAGGACGCTCCGCTGGAGGTGCCGGAGGTCGCCCGGCTGCGCGACCTGGCCGTCGAGTCCGGGCGCCGCTGGGTGCTCCGGCTGGCGCCGGACCAGGCGAGGGCGGCGGTGGCCTCGGTCACCGGGAGCCCCGCATTCGCCGCGCTCGACGACTTCACCCTGGCGACCCCCAGCCTGGAAGACGTGTACCTGGCCCTCGGCGGTAGGACGAAAGGGCTGGTGAAGTCGTGAGCGACCGTTCCACGGGAGCCGTCCGGGCCGTGCTCGAGCCCGGTACCGCGCCGTCACCGGCCGTGGGCGCCGCGCCGGCGGCCGCGGACGACGGCCGTGCCCAGGCACCGCAGCCCGCACCGCTGGCGCCCCGCGCGCGCTTCTTCCCCGCCCTGGCCGCCGTGTACCGGGCCCAGCTGTCCCGCGCCCGGGTGGCACGCATCCCGCTGCTGTTCGTCGCGACCTTCCAGTCCGTCGGGATCATGATCCTGATGCGGGGCGTCGTCGACGGGGGATCCGAGGCCCGCGCCGTCGTCGCCGGGTCCTCGGTGCTCGTCGTCGCCTTCGTCGCGCTGAACCTGCTCGCCCAGTACTTCGGGCAGCTGCGGGCCGGCGGCGGGCTCGACCATTACGCCACCCTGCCGGTGCCGCCCGCGTCCGTGGTGCTGGGCGCGGCCGCCGCGTACGCCTCCTTCACGCTGCCCGGCACCCTCGTCACCGCCGTCTTCGGCTGTCTGCTCTTCGGGCTGCCGATGAGCGGGCTGTGGATCCTGGCCGCCGTCGTTCCGCTGGCCGGGGCCGCACTGGCCGGACTCGGCGCGGCGCTGGGGCTGCTGGCACCGCGGCAGGAGCTGGCCACCCTCGCGGGGCAGCTCGGCATGTCGGCGGCGCTGCTGCTCGGGGTGCTGCCGCCGGAACGGATGCCGGACGTGATCGTGTGGGCCCGCGACCTGCTGCCGTCCACGTACGGCGTCGAGGCGTTCGCCCGTACCTTCGCCCCGGAACCGGACTGGGCCGCCGTCGCCTTCGACCTGGGCGTGTGCGGGGCCGTGGGCGTCCTCTCGCTGACCGTCGCGACCTGGGCGTACCGCCGGGCGGCCGTCCGCTGAAGCGGTCCGCCGACGCCGCTGCCGGGCACACCTGGCACGATGTGGGGGTGACCGAAGCCGTGACCCCGCCCTCCCCCCTCGACCCGCCGCCGCTCCCGCCCGAGAAGCCGGGCGCCGCCGCCGGGGCGATCACCCCGGAGGACATCCGTGACGGGGCCGTCGTCGCCCTGCTCGTCGGGCTGGCCGGACTGCTCCTCGGCCTGCTGTGGGTGTGGCTGGCGCCCCGCGTGCAGTACGTCTCCAACGGGGAGGCCGTGTTCCTGCGCGACAGCGAGAGCGAGGCGCGGATCGCCTCCGACGGCACCTTCTTCCTGCTGTCGCTCGGGCTGGGCGTGCTGAGCGCCGTCGGCACCTTCCTGTGGCGCCGGGCCGGTGGCGTGCCGCTGGTGATCGGGCTCGGGCTCGGGGCCGTGTTCGGCGCGCTGGTGGGGTGGCGGTTCGGGCTGTGGCTGGGACCGTCGTCGGACCTGGTCGCCGCCGCGAAGGCGGCGGGCAAGGGGGTTCCGTTCGACGCGCCGCTGGAGCTGCTCGCGCACGGGGCGCTGCTGGCGTGGCCGATGACCGCCGTGCTGCTGCACCTCGGGCTGACCGCGTTGTGGTCGCCGCGGGAGCCCGATCCCGAGCCCGTGCACGGCTGGAGCGGGTACTACCAGGCGCCGCCGCCCGCCGGCTCCGCCTCCTCGGCCCCGGAGACCCCCCGCGCCTGATCCCGCAGGGCTCCGCCCCGGCACGACCCGAAGGAGACGGCTCAGGCGCGGGCGATCGGGGCCAGGGTGGCTGCGGTGAGGGTGGTCAGGTCCGACGGGGAGAGTTCGATCTCCAGTCCGCGGCGGCCCGCCGAGCAGCAGACCGTGGCGTGCTCCGAGGCCGAGGTGTCGATCACCGTACGCAGCCGCTTGCGCTGTCCCAGCGGGGAGATGCCGCCGCGGACGTAGCCCGTGGTGCGCTCTGCCAGGGCCGGGTCGGCCATCGCCGCCCGCTTGCCGCCCACCGCCGTCGCCAGGGCCTTGAGGTCCAGTGATCCCGACACCGGGACCACCGCCACCGTCAGGACCCCGTCCACGTCCGCGACCAGGGTCTTGAACACCTGGGCGGGCGAGACGCCGAGCGCCTGCGCGGCCTCCTCCCCGTACGAGGGATGCGCCGGGTCGTGCTCGTAGGCGTGCGTGGTGAAGGCGACGCCCGCCGCCGTCAGGGCGACGATCGCCGGGGTGCCTGCCGCCTGCTTGGTCTTCTTCGCCATCGGGGTGCGCTCAGTTCGGGCTCGTCGGGGCACGGGTCAGGTCCACCGCCGGCAGGGACGGGAGGTGGCGGATCACCGCCGTCTCCGTACGCAGCAGCTTCAGCTCCTCCGCCAGCCGGGTCGCGGTGTCCGGGGCCTGGAGCAGCCGCTGCTTCGCGGGGATGTCCAGTACCGCCGCCGCGGCCACCAGGTAGGAGACCACCGAGGGCTCGTCGGGGAGCTCCGCGCCGGTCAGGGACCGCTCCCGGGCCCCGGCCAGCCGCTTCTGGTAGGTGCGGAAGGCCCGCAGCACCCCCTCGGCCAGGACGCCCGCACCGTCGCCCGCGTCCTCCGGCAGCTCCTCCAGCTCCGCCGTCAGGAAGGGACCCGAGGCGTCGACCGAGACCAGACGGACCCGCGTCGTACCGGTCGCCAGGACCTCGAAGCTGCCGTCCTCCCGCTCCCGGACGGTCGCCGCGTCGGCGATGCAGCCCACCCGGTGGAAGGACTGGATCGGGTCGGGGCCGAAGCCCGCCGCCGGGCCGCGCTCGGGCAGGGCCGTCTGGTCCGGCAGGCCGGGCGCGGTCGGCGCGACCTCCCGGCCGTCGCGGATCGCGACGACCGCGAAGCGTCGCGGCTCGTCCTCGCCCGTCTTCAGCAGCTCGCGCATCATGGCGCGATAACGCTCCTCGAAGATGTTCAGCGGGAGGACGAGTCCCGGGAACAGCACCGAGTTCAGCGGGAAGAGGGGCAGGCGAACGGTGGTCACCTGGCACAGGGTAATCGCCCGGGACCCGGAGGGTGTCCGGCGTTTGAGGGGCGGACGGCGGCACGTCCGCGATCGGCCGGACGACCCCCGCCGCCGTCAGCCGCGCCGCAGCAGCCGGGAGGCTCCCGCCGCCACCGTCGTGGCGAGGATCCAGCCCATGATCACGAGGCCCGCCGCCCCCCACTGCCAGCCGCCCGCCAGCTTCCACTGGCCCTGCTGACCGAGGTCGATCACCGGGAGCAGCAGGTCCAGCGCGTACAGGGCGGCGCTCCACTCGGGGTGCTCGTCCTGCTTGATCGCCGGCGGGTCGAGCTGTGAGAACATCAGCGCCCCCGCCGCCCACAGCACCGCCATCCACAGCGCGGCCCGGCCCGGGCGGTACCCGTAGACCACCGTCCAGTCCTGGAGGTACCCCCACGCCTTCGGCGCCGGCGGCAGCGTGGCCCGGCGCCGGCGCTGCTTGGCCAGCAGCACCTCCCGGGCGTCCTGGTCCTCGCCGCTCGCCCGCAGTACGGCGGCCAGCCGCTCGTACGGCTCCGGCGAGTACTCGGGAGTCGCCGCAGCCACCCACTCCAGGCGCCGGGAGAGCGGGAAGTGTCCCCGGGGCGCGAGGGTCTCGTAGACGAACCCCTCGATGGACACCCCGCCCGGGCCAGGCCAGGCCGTGGACGTGTCGACGAGCTTGACCACCTTGGCCCCGGACACCACCACCCGCCCCTGCTCCGGCCGCTCGCCGACGAAACGGAACTCGGGGGTCTGGATCCGGCGCAGGGAGATCTCCTGATCGGCCGTGAGCGTGAAGCGCGCGCCGTAGAAGTCGATGGCGTCCCCGAAACGGCCGTCGTCCAGCCGGAGCCCGCCCCGGCACTCGAAGGGCCGGGCCCGCTGACCGCGCGTGGGCGTCGCCCCCAGCCCGTACGGGGGAGTGGAGGAGCCCCCGCCCGCCGCGTAGTCCAGCGCGATCGAGGTCAGGTACAGGGTCCGCTCGACGGTCAGCTGCGGGGCGTTCATCGCGTACCGCCCGTACGGATTGCGCAGGCGGGCCCCGCGCAGGTTCATCGACACGCCGACCTTGGCCCCGCGCAGGCTCACCTCGCCGTACGTCTCCAACAGCTCGCCCTGTAAGTCCTGCGCGACCGACATCCCGTCCGCGGCGATCGCCCGCCCCTTGCTGTCCCGCTGCACCACGGCCTGGCTGACCAGCAGGTCGGTGCCGATCTGCGCGTCGGTCAGCCGGATCCCGCGCGCCACCCGGCAGCGCGGCAGATGCAGATCGCCCTCGGTGTGCAGCCGGGCGGCCTCCAGCCGCGGTATCGCGCAGTTGATCAGGCGCAGCGTGCCGAAGCGGGCCTCGGACAGCTGGATCTCGCTGTCGAAGCGGCAGGACTGGACCTCCACGTACGGGGCCACCGCGCCGCCGGACAGTTCCAGCCGCCCGCTGATCCGCACCCCGCGCAGCTTGAGGGAGGCCACCCGGCCCGGCACCGGCGGCGGCCCGTGCAGCAGCAGCCGTGCGACCACCCGGGCGCGGACGCTGCGCTCGGGCCCCCAGACGTGCTCGGCGTGCGGATCGTCGCGGTCGGCGACGCGGGTGCTGAGATCGCAGACGCTGCCCGTGCGGTACGCCTCCCACATGCGCCGTTCGGCGGCGGTGAGATCCGCCGGTTCCTCGTCCGTGCGCGCCTCGGTCACGGCGGCCCCCCCTCCGCTGTCATCTACGTGTAGGGGAACGCTAACGGGCGCCTGTGACATCCGGGGCCCGTATCAGCCAGTGATACGGGCGAACGGTGGCGCGAAGCGGTCTGAGAGAATTGTGAGGTGATCTCTCGTATCGACCTGCGCGGTGACGCCCTCCCCGAGGGCGGCGCCCTGCGCGATCTGCTGCCCCGTGCCGAGTTCGACGTAGAAGCTGCCCTGGAGAAGGTGCGGCCCATCTGCGAGGACGTCCATCATCGTGGCACGGCGGCGCTGATCGAGTACGCGCAGAAGTTCGACGGGGTCGAGCTCTCGCAGGTCCGGGTGCCCGCGGAGGCCATCAAGGCCGCCCTGGAGCAGCTGGACCCGGCCGTCCGCGCGGCCCTCGAGGAGTCGATCCGGCGCGCCCGGATCGTGCACCGCAACCAGCGCCGCACCGAGCACACCACCCAGGTGGTCCCCGGCGGCACGGTGACCGAGAAGTGGGTTCCGGTGGAGCGCGTGGGGCTGTACGCCCCGGGCGGCCGCTCGGTGTACCCGTCCTCCGTCGTCATGAACGTCGTCCCGGCCCAGGAGGCGGGCGTCGAGTCGATCGCGCTCGCGTCCCCGCCGCAGAAGGAGTTCGACGGGCTGCCCCACCCGACGATCCTCGCCGCGTGCGCGCTGCTCGGCGTGGACGAGGTGTACGCGGCCGGTGGCGCCGTGGCCGTCGCCATGTTCGCGTACGGCACCGAGGACTGCCTGCCGGTCAACATGGTGACCGGCCCCGGCAACATCTGGGTCGCCGCAGCCAAGCGCTACTTCACCGGGAGGATCGGCATCGACACCGAGGCCGGCCCGACCGAGATCGCCGTCCTCGCCGACTCCACCGCCGACCCGGTGCACGTCGCCGCCGACCTGATCAGCCAGGCCGAGCACGACCCGCTGGCCGCGGCCGTGCTCGTCACGGACTCCGCGGAGCTCGCGGACGCCGTCGAGAAGGAGCTGGAGCCCCAGGTCGCCGCGACCAAGCACGTCGAGGACCGGATCAAGCCCGCGCTGGCCGGCAAGCAGTCCGCGATCGTGCTGGTCGACAGCCTGGAGGACGGCCTCAAGGTCGTCGACGCGTACGGCGCCGAGCACCTGGAGATCCAGACCGCCGACGCCGCCGCCTGGGCCGCCCGGGTCCGCAACGCCGGCGCGATCTTCGTCGGCCCGTGGGCCCCGGTCTCCCTCGGCGACTACTGCGCCGGGTCCAACCACGTGCTGCCCACCGGCGGCTGCGCCTGCCACTCCTCCGGCCTGTCCGTGCAGTCCTTCCTGCGCGGCATCCACATCGTGGACTACACGCGCGACGCCCTCGCCGAGGTCACCCACCACGTGGTGACGCTGGCCGAGGCCGAGGACCTGCCCGCGCACGGCGCCGCCCTGAAGGCGCGCTTCGGATGGAAGGTGCCCACCGTATGACCGCCGGCATCGGCATCGACGACCTCCCCATCCGGGACGAGCTGCGCGGCAAGAGCCCCTACGGCGCCCCGCAGCTCGACGTGCCCGTCCAGCTGAACACCAACGAGAACCCGTACGAGCTGCCCCCAGAGCTCGTCGCGCGCATCGCCGAGCGAGTCGCCGAGGCCGCCCGCACCCTCAACCGCTACCCCGACCGGGACGCGGTCGAGCTGCGCACCCAGCTGGCCGCCTATCTCACCCGTACCGGCAAGCACCCGGTCGCGCGGGAGAACGTATGGGCGGCCAACGGCTCCAACGAGGTCATCCAGCAGCTGCTGCAGACCTTCGGCGGACCCGGCCGCACCGCCCTCGGCTTCGAGCCCTCCTACTCGATGCACGCGCTGATCTCCCGCGGCACCGGCACCGGCTGGATCTCCGGGCCGCGCCGCGAGGACTTCACGATCGACGTGGAGGCGGCGGAGCAGGCCATCGGCGAGAACGCCCCCGACGTCGTCTTCATCACCTCGCCCAACAACCCCACGGGCACCGCGGTCGAGGCCGAGACGGTCCTCGCCCTCTACGAGGCCGCGCAGGCGGCCAAGCCGTCCCTGGTGATCGTGGACGAGGCGTACGTGGAGTTCAGCCACCGGGACTCGCTGCTGCCCCTCATCGAGGGCCGCCCGAACCTGGTGGTCTCCCGGACCATGTCCAAGGCCTTCGGAGCGGCCGGTCTGCGCCTGGGCTACCTGGCCGCGCATCCCGCCGTCGTCGACGCCGTCCAGCTGGTGCGCCTGCCGTACCACCTGTCGGCCGTCACCCAGGCCACCGCGCTGGCCGCCCTGGAGCACACCGACACCCTGCTCGGCTACGTCGAGCAGCTCAAGGCCGAGCGCGACCGCCTGGTCGTGGAACTGCGGGCCATCGGCTTCGAGGTCACCGAATCCGACGCGAACTTCATCCAGTTCGGGAAGTTCGAGGACTCGCACACCGCCTGGCAGAAGATCCTCGACCAGGGCGTCCTGGTCCGGGACAACGGCGTACCGGGATGGCTGCGGGTCACCGCGGGCACCCCGGCGGAGAACGACGCGTTCCTGGAAGCGGTTCGCGCACTGAAGAAGGAGCAGCACGCATGAGCCGCATCGGACGGGTCGAACGGACCACCAAGGAGACCTCGGTCGTCGTCGAGATAAACCTCGACGGCACCGGCCAGGTCGACGTCTCGACGGGCGTGGGCTTCTACGACCACATGCTCGACCAGCTCGGCCGCCACGGCCTCTTCGACCTCACCGTCAAGACCGAGGGCGACCTGCACATCGACAGCCACCACACCATCGAGGACAGCGCCCTCGCGCTGGGCGCCGCCTTCAAGCAGGCCCTCGGCGACAAGGTCGGCATCTACCGCTTCGGCAACTGCACCGTGCCGCTCGACGAGTCCCTCGCCCAGGTGACCGTCGACCTGTCCGGCCGCCCCTACCTCGTGCACACCGAGCCCGAGAACATGGCGCCGATGATCGGCACGTACGACACGACGATGACCCGGCACATCTTCGAGTCCTTCGTCGCGCAGGCCCAGATCGCCCTGCACATCCACGTCCCGTACGGCCGCAACGCCCACCACATCGTGGAGTGCCAGTTCAAGGCGCTGGCCCGCGCCCTGCGCTACGCCGCCGAGTTCGACCCGCGCGCGGCCGGCATCCTGCCCTCCACGAAGGGCGCCCTCTAGCCGTGAACGGCCTCAACACCGTCCTGATCGTCGTCGGCCTGTTCCTGGCCGGCGGCGTCTACTCCTTCCAGAAGCAGAAGATGCCCATGTCGGTCATCGTCCTGCTCGCCCTCGGCTCCGTGATGTGTCTGGTCGCCGGAGTCCTGCGAATCCAGGGAATTTGGGAATGAGCGCAGTCCGCCCCACCAAGAAGGTCGTCGTCTTCGACTACGGCTTCGGCAACGTCCGCTCCGCCGAGCGCGCCCTCGCCCGCGTCGGCGCCGACGTCGAGATCACCCGCGACTACGACAAGGCCATGGACGCCGACGGACTCCTCGTCCCCGGCGTCGGCGCCTTCTCCGCCTGCATGCAGGGCCTCAAGGAGGCGCGCGGCGACTGGATCATCGGCCGCCGGCTCTCCGGCGGGCGCCCCGTCATGGGCATCTGCGTCGGCATGCAGATCCTCTTCGAGCGCGGCATCGAGCACGGCGTCGAGACCGAGGGCCTGGACGAGTGGCCCGGCACGGTCGGCCCGCTCAGGGCCCCGATCGTTCCCCACATGGGCTGGAACACCGTCGAGGCCCCGGCCGACAGCCAGGCCTTCAAGGGCCTGGACGACGACGCGCGGTTCTACTTCGTGCACTCCTACGCGGCGCGCGACTGGAGCCTGGAGATCACCAACCCGCTGATCCGCGCCCCCAAGGTCACCTGGGCCACCCACGGCGAGCGGTTCGTGGCGGCGGTGGAGAACCGGGCCCTGTGGGCCACCCAGTTCCACCCCGAGAAGTCCGGTGACGCCGGCGCCCAGCTCCTCACCAACTGGATCGAGACCCTGTGATGACCGCACCCACGCTCGAACTCCTCCCCGCGGTCGACGTCCGCGACGGGCAGGCCGTCCGCCTCGTGCACGGGGTGTCCGGCAGCGAGACCTCCTACGGCTCCCCCCTGGAGGCGGCCCTCGCCTGGCAGCGCTCCGGCGCCGAATGGCTGCACCTGGTCGACCTGGACGCCGCCTTCGGCACCGGCGACAACCGAGCCCTGGTCGCCGAGATCACCGGCGCCATGGACATCAAGGTCGAGCTCTCCGGCGGCATCCGCGACGACGCCTCGCTCGCGGCGGCCCTCGCCACCGGCTGCACCCGCGTCAACCTGGGCACCGCCGCCCTGGAGACCCCCGAGTGGGCCGCGAAGGCCATCGCCGAGCACGGCGACAGGATCGCCGTCGGCCTCGACGTCCGCGGCACCACCCTCAAGGGCCGCGGCTGGACCAGCGAGGGCGGCGACCTCTACGAGACCCTCGCCCGACTGGACTCCGAGGGCTGCGCCCGCTACGTCGTCACCGACATCGGCAAGGACGGCACGCTCACCGGCCCCAACCTGGAGCTGCTGAAGAACGTCTGCGCCGCCACCGACCGGCCCGTCGTCGCCTCCGGCGGCATCTCCTCGCTCGACGACCTGCGGGCGCTGTCCGAGCTGGTCCCCCTCGGCGTCGAGGGCGCGATCGTCGGCAAGGCCCTGTACGCCAAGGCCTTCACCCTGGAAGAAGCCCTGAAGGTGGTCTCCGCATGAGCATCTCCCCCGACTCCACGGCCGGCGTACGCCGCATCTCCTCCGGCGGTGCCTACGAGGACGTGATCGGCTACTCGCGCGCGGTGGCCCTCTCCAACGGCCTGGTCCTGGTCTCCGGCTGCACCGCCGCCGATGCGGGCGGCCCGTACGACCAGACGGTCAAGGCCTTCGAGGTCGCCTTCAAGGCCCTCGCCGAGGCCGGCATGGGCCCCGAGGACGTCGTCCGCACCCGGATGTACCTCACGCACGCCCGGGACGTCGAAGAGGTGGGCCGCGCCCACAAGCAGCTCTTCGACGCGGTCCGGCCCGCCGCGACCATGCTCATCGTCTCCGGCTTCGTCGACCCCGGCATGGTCGTCGAGGTGGAGGTCGAGGCGTTCAAGGCGGTGACCGCATGAGCCTCGCCGTACGCGTGATCCCCTGCCTGGACGTGGACAACGGCCGGGTCGTCAAGGGCGTCAACTTCCAGAACCTGCGCGACGCCGGTGACCCGGTGGAGATGGCCAAGCTGTACGACGCCGAGGGCGCCGACGAGCTGACCTTCCTCGACATCACCGCGTCCTCCGGGAACCGCGAGACCACCTACGACGTGGTGCGCCGCACCGCCGAGCAGGTCTTCATCCCGCTCACGGTGGGCGGCGGCGTCCGCACGGCCGACGACGTGGACAAGCTGCTGCGGGCCGGCGCGGACAAGGTGGGCGTGAACACGGCCGCCATCGTCCGCCCCGAGCTCATCCAGGAGATCGCGGAGCGCTTCGGCCGGCAGGTGCTCGTCCTGTCCGTGGACGCGCGCCGCACCGCCGCCGGGACCTTCGAGGTCACCACGCACGGCGGCCGCCAGGGCACCGGCATCGACGCGGTCGAGTGGGCGCACCGGGCCGCGGAGCTGGGCGCGGGCGAGATCCTGCTCAACTCGATGGACGCGGACGGCACCAAGGACGGCTACGACGTCGAGATGATCGCGGCGGTCCGCAAGCACGTCACGGTGCCCGTGATCGCCTCGGGCGGCGCGGGGAAGCTGGCGCACTTCGCCCCGGCGATCGAGGCGGGGGCGGATGCGGTGCTCGCGGCGTCGGTGTTCCACTTCGGCGACCTGCGCATCGCCGAGGTCAAATCCGCCCTCCGCGAAGCGGGCCACCCCGTCCGCTGACCCCCTCCCGGGTGGTGCGGCTTCCCCTCCCGGGCGGTGCCGGTGTCTTTCCGGGTGCGGGCACCGGCCCGCACCCGGGAGCGCAACCGCACCGCCCGGCCAGGGCAAAGGCGGGCACCGGCCCGCACCCGCACCGCCCGGCCAGGGCAAGGGCGGCCGGGGTCAGATGCCGAGGGCCGCCACCGTCAGCTTGGCGACCGCCTCCTTCTCACCGTCGAGCGACACCGCCGCCGCTTCCTGCCGGCCGAAGCAGAACAGCGTCAGTTCCCCCGGCTCGCCGGTCACGGTGACCACCGGCGCGCCCTTGTGCGCCACCGCCGTCTGCCCGTTCGGGCGCCTCAGCACCAGGCCCACCGGCGAGCGGCGGCCCGTCAGCCGGGCCAGCTTCTCCAGCCGGGACCACAGCGCGTCCGAGAACACCGGGTCCAGCTCCCGAGGCGACCAGTCCGGCTGCGCCCGGCGGACGTCCTCCGCGTGCACGTAGAACTCGACGGCGTTCGCCGCCTCGTCGATCTGCTTCAGCGAGTACACCGACATCCTCGGCGGGCCGGTCCTGATCAGCTGGAGCAGCTCCTCGTACGGCTTGGCCGCGTACTCCTCCATCGCCCGGTCCAGGCGGCCCTTCAGCACGTTCAGCAGCAGGCCGCCCGCCGCGTCGGGCCGCCGCTCCCGCACCACCACGTGCGCGGCCAGCTCACGGCAGGTCCAGCCGGCGCACAGCGTGGGGGCCTCCGGACCGGCCGCCTCCAACAGGTCCGCCAACAGCAGGCGTTCACGCTTCGCATGGGTAGACATGCGGGCCAGCCTACGGCGGTAACACGCCGAGCGCCCGCTCATCAGGCGGACGGGGATCAATACCCCCACCCCGGCCCGGCACAATGTCCACATGAGTACGTCCCCCCGCCCCGGCAACCTCGACCCCGCCATCGCCGCGCGCCTCAAGCGCTCCGCGGACGGCCTGATCCCGGCCATCGCCCAGCAGTACGACACCGGTGAGGTGCTCATGCTCGGCTGGATGGACGACGAGGCCCTGCACCGCACCCTGACCACCGGCCGCTGCACCTACTGGTCCCGCAGCCGCCAGGAGTACTGGGTGAAGGGGGACACTTCCGGCCACTTCCAGCACGTGAAGTCCGTCGCGCTCGACTGCGATGCCGACACTGTGCTCGTCCGGGTCGACCAGGTCGGAGCGGCCTGCCACACCGGGGCACGCACCTGCTTCGACGACGATGTCCTCCTCCGCGCAGCCGACTAGGTAGGGTCCCACGCAATGGATCTTGAGACGTTCCGCAAGCTCGCGGCCGACCGCCGCGTGATTCCCGTGAGCCGCAAGCTGCTGGCCGACGGGGACACCCCCGTCGGGCTCTACCGCAAGCTGGCAGCCGAACGCCCCGGCACCTTCCTCCTGGAGTCGGCCGAGAACGGCCGCTCCTGGTCCCGGTACTCCTTCATCGGGGTCCGCAGCAACGCCACCCTGACCGCCCGGGACGGCCGGGCGCACTGGATCGGCACCCCGCCCGTCGGCGTACCCACCGACGGCGATCCCCTCGACGCGCTGCGAGCCACCGTCGAGGCCCTGCACACCCCCCGCGACCTCGCGGGCGCCATGCCCCCCTTCACCGGCGGCATGGTCGGCTACCTCGGCTACGACATCGTGCGGCGCCTGGAGCGCATCGGCGAGCACACCAGCGACGACCTGGAGCTCCCCGAGCTGACCATGCTGCTCACCTCCGACCTGGCGGTCATGGACCACTGGGACGGCACCGTCCAGCTCATCGCCAACGCCATCAACCACAACGACCTGGACTCCGGGGTCGACGAGGCGTACGCGGACGCCGTGGCCCGCCTCGACGCGATGGAGGCCGACCTGGCGCGCCCCGCCCCGTACGTGCCGGCCGCGCTGCCCGCCTCCGAGCTGCCCGAGTTCTCCGCCCTGTGGGGCGGCGAGAAGTACCAGGCGGCCGTCGAGGACATCAAGGAGCGGATCCGGGCCGGCGAGGCCTTCCAGGTGGTGCCCTCGCAGCGGTTCGAGACCCCCTGCCACGCCTCCGCGCTGGACGTCTACCGGGTGCTGCGGGCCACCAACCCGTCCCCGTACATGTACCTCTTCCGCTTCGAGAACGGCTTCGACGTGGTCGGCTCCAGCCCCGAGGCGCTGGTCAAGGTCGAGGACGGCCGGGCCATGGTCCACCCCATCGCGGGCACCCGCCACCGCGGCGCGACGCCGCAGGAGGACCACGAGCTCGCCGAGGAGCTGATGGCGGACCCGAAGGAGCGCGCCGAGCACCTGATGCTCGTCGACCTGGGCCGCAACGACCTGGGCCGGGTCTGCGAGCCGGGCTCCGTGGAGGTCGTGGACTTCATGAGCGTCGAGCGGTACTCGCACGTCATGCACATCGTGTCCACCGTCACCGGGCGGGTCGCCGAGGGCCGGACCGCCTTCGACGTGCTCACCGCCTGCTTCCCGGCCGGCACCCTGTCCGGCGCGCCCAAGCCCCGCGCCATGCAGATCATCGAGGAGCTGGAGCCCTCCCGCCGCGGCCTGTACGGCGGTTGTGTGGGCTACCTGGACTTCGCCGGGGACTCCGACACGGCCATCGCCATCCGTACCGCGCTGCTGCGGGACGGAACGGCGTACGTGCAGGCCGGAGCCGGTGTCGTCGCCGACTCGGTGCCCGAACTGGAGGACAACGAGTGCCGCAACAAGGCGGCCGCCGTGCTGCGGGCGGTGGGAGCGGCGAACCGCCTCCACGGCTCGTGAGGGCGTAGGGGATAGTGGGGTACGTGAGTGCCGTACCCCCGCCCCGAAACGAAGCCGACCCCGACGCCGAGCCCGAGGCCCCGGACAGCCGCAGCGGCCGCCGCAGCGTGGCCGTCGCCCTGCTGCTCGGCGCCCTCGGCGCCACCGTCGTCCTGCTCGCCTCCGGCCGGACCTGGGCCCGGGGCACCGCCGCCATCGGCACCGACTCGCTCCAGCTGGCCGCCGACGGGCGGGCCGTCACCGGCCTCCCCGCGGCCCTGGCCATCGTGGGCCTCGCCGCCCTGGTCGCCGTCTTCGCCGTACGCGGCAGGAGCCGGCTGCTGGTGTCGGGGCTGCTCGCGCTCAGCGGCCTCGGTGCGGCGCTGTCCGCGGTCCTCGGCGGCGACGGCCGCAGCGCCCTGGACGCGCAGGCCGTCCGTACGACCGCCGACAGCGCGGCGCACGTGGCCGGCCTGACCCAGACCACGTGGCCCTACGTGACGGCCGCCGGTGCGGTCCTGATCCTGGCCGCCGGACTGCTGGCCCTGCGCTTCGGCCGGAGCTGGCCCTCGATGGGGGGCCGCTACGAGCGTGACGGCAGCCCGCGCCGGCGGACTGTCGCGGCGGTGGATCCGGACCGGCCGGAAGATCTGTGGAAGGCTCTGGACCGCGGCGAGGACCCGACCACCGACCCGGGCGCCGACCGGGCCCACTGACCCGACCCCCCTGGACGGCGAGGCCGCCCGGTGCGGGACAATGTCCCCGAGCGTCCGACACAGACCGCACGTTCGACCCAGCAGCGCGACAGAGCAACGAGGAGCAACTCATGGCGGGCACTAGCCACGGACACACCCCGGCCGCCTGGACCGGTGTCATCATTGCCTTCATCGGTTTCTGCATCTCCGGCGCCTTCATGGTGATCGCGAACCCGCTGGGCTTCTGGGCCGGCCTCGTCGTCGTCGTGCTCGGCGGTGTCGTCGGCATGGCCATGCGGGCCGCGGGCATGGGCGCGCCGAAGGCCGCGCACAAGGACCTCGCCGAGGTCATCGCCGCTTCCAAGGTTCCCGCCAAGGTCTGAGCGCGCGAGCGACGCGGGCCGGAGCGACGCGCGCCGAAGCAACGCAGCCGAAAGGCGCGGCCCCGCCGGGCTGCGCCTTTTGTCATGAGCGGAGAGAATCAGCAGGTGGACGCCTCTCGCACCCCCGATGCCGCGCCGACCCCGGTGCCCGTGCCCGTCCCGCCCGCGGCGCCCGCCGAGCGGCCCTCCCGGGTCCGGCGGCTGGCCGTCCCGGCGCTCTACCTGGCCGGGGCCGTGGCCGCCTTCGGGTACGTGGGCGCCGTGGATCCCAATGAGCCCGGCCACTACCCGGTGTGCCCGCTGTTCCGGCTGACGGGCGTCCTGTGTCCGGGCTGCGGCGGCCTGCGCAGCGCGCACGCGTTCGCCCACGGCGATCTGGTGACCGCATTCGGGGCGAACGCGCTCGCGGTCGTGGGCTACTTCGTCTTCGCGGGTTTCATGGCCCTGTGGCTGGTTCGCGCCTATCGCGGCGGGCCGACCCCGAAGTTCGTCCTGCGTCCGAGGTACTGGTGGCCGATCGGCGCCCTGGCGCTGGTTTTCGTCATTGTCCGAAATCTCTCTTTCGGCTCCGCACTGGCGCCCTGAGCCCCCGGGGCAGGCCCTATGAAGCACGGATTCCGAATGTCCAGTTACTGGGACGACGTCAACCGGGTGCGGAGGGCGACGCGTCCTGCGGATACCATTTGAATGCCGACCTTGTTTTTGTACGTGTCTGCAAGGCGGCCGAACGTCATCGACCCGGAAGGGGGCCGCTCGCGTGAGTGTGCTCGACGAGATCATCGAAGGGGTCCGCGAAGACCTTGCCGAACGGCAGGCCCGCGTGAGCCTCGACGAGCTCAAGGAGCGTGCCGCCAAGGCGCCCCAGGCCAAGGACGGCGTCGCCGCACTGCGCGGTGACAGCGTCAAGGTGATCTGCGAGGTCAAGCGCTCCAGCCCCTCCAAGGGCGCGCTGGCCGCCATCGCCGATCCGGCCGGGCTCGCCGCCGACTACGAGGCGGGCGGTGCGGCGGTCATCTCCGTCCTCACCGAGCAGCGCCGTTTCGGCGGCTCGCTGGCCGACCTGGAGGCCGTCCGCGCCCGCGTGGACATCCCGATCCTGCGCAAGGACTTCATCGTCACGGCGTACCAGCTCTGGGAGGCCCGCGCCTACGGCGCCGACCTCGTCCTGCTGATCGTCGCGGCCCTGGAGCAGGAGGCCCTCGTCTCCCTCATCGAGCGGGCCGAGTCCATCGGTCTCACCCCGCTCGTCGAGGTCCACGACGAGGAGGAAGTGGAGCGCGCGGTCGCCGCCGGCGCCAAGATCATCGGCGTCAACGCCCGCAACCTCAAGGACCTCAAGGTCGACCGCTCCACCTTCGAGCGCGTCGTCGGCGAGATCCCGGACCACATCGTCAAGATCGCCGAGTCCGGCATCCGTGGCCCGCACGACCTGATCGCCTACGCGAACGAGGGCGCCGACGCCGTCCTCGTCGGGGAGTCCCTGGTGACCGGCCGCGACCCGAAGGCGGCCGTGGCCGACCTCGTCGCCGCCGGCGCCCACCCCGCCCTGCGCCACGGGCGGAGCTGACCCGAAACCATGGCCCACGACCGCTCCTCCGTCCGCACCCGGCCCGGCTCCCGCCCGGCCGCGGTGTCGACGACGCACGCGCCCCTGGCGCGCGGCTGCCGCCCCCGCGGCTGCCGCGCCCCGGCCCGGCGCGTGCACGGGCGGCGGGTCCGGTACGTGATCGGCTCGGAGCCCGGTCAGGTCAACGGCATGCGATGGCGCCGCGGAGGCGCGCTGTAACGAGGGCTGCCCCGGCCCGGTACGCGAGACGTACCGCGCCGCGAGCGGCTCCCGTACGGCCTGACGGCCCGGGCCGCCGGCTCCGGACGCGGGCTGCCCGCACGTACTGCACGCACATTCCCCAGCGGGGTGTGCGCGGTACTTGCGGTCGGCGCAATACGGTGAATCCACCCGCCGCATCTCGCACCCGTAGGAGCACTGGACATGTCCAGCGAGTTCTTCCTTCCGGACCCGGAGGGTCACGTTCCCAACGCCGAGGGTTACTTCGGTGACTTCGGCGGCAAGTTCATCCCGGAGGCGCTCGTCGCCGCCGTGGACGAGGTCGCCGTCGAGTACGAGAAGGCCAAGGTCGACCCGGCCTTCGCGGCCGAGCTCAACGACCTCATGGTCAACTACACCGGCCGCCCGAGCTCCCTCACCGAGGTGCCCCGCTTCGCCGAGCACGCCGGCGGCGCCCGGATCTTCCTCAAGCGCGAGGACCTGAACCACACCGGCTCGCACAAGATCAACAACGTGCTGGGCCAGGCGCTGCTCACCAAGCGCATGGGCAAGACCCGCGTCATCGCCGAGACCGGCGCCGGTCAGCACGGCGTGGCCACCGCCACCGCCTGCGCCCTCTTCGGCCTCGAGTGCACCATCTACATGGGCGAGGTCGACACCCAGCGCCAGGCCCTCAACGTGGCCCGCATGCGCATGCTGGGCGCCGAGGTCATCGCCGTGAAGTCCGGCTCCCGGACGCTCAAGGACGCGATCAACGAGGCGTTCCGCGACTGGGTCGCCAACGTCGACCGGACCCACTACCTCTTCGGCACCGTCGCGGGTCCCCACCCCTTCCCGGCCATGGTCCGCGACTTCCACCGCGTCATCGGCGTCGAGGCCCGCCGCCAGATCCTGGAGCGCGCCGGCCGGCTGCCCGACGCGGTCGCGGCCTGCGTCGGAGGCGGCTCCAACGCCATCGGCCTGTTCCACGCCTTCATCCCGGACGCCGGCGTCCGCCTCGTCGGCTTCGAGCCCGCCGGACACGGCGTCGAGACCGGCGAGCACGCGGCCACGCTGACCGCCGGCGAGCCCGGGATCCTGCACGGCTCCCGCTCCTACGTCCTCCAGGACGAGGAGGGCCAGATCACCGAGCCCTACTCCATCTCGGCCGGCCTGGACTACCCGGGCATCGGCCCGGAGCACTCCTACCTCAAGGACTCCGGCCGCGGCGAGTACCGGGCGGTCACCGACGACGCGGCCATGCAGGCCCTGCGCCTGCTGTCGCGCACCGAGGGGATCATCCCGGCGATCGAGTCGGCGCACGCCCTCGCGGGCGCCCTGGAGCTGGGCAAGGAGCTGGGCAAGGACGGCCTGCTGGTCGTCAACCTGTCCGGTCGCGGCGACAAGGACATGGACACGGCGGCCCGCTACTTCGGGCTGTACGACGGCAAGGGGGAGAACCAGTGAGCACCGCCAGTGAGAAGACCGGGCGCATCCAGCTTCTGAGCGACACCCTCGCCAAGGCCAAGTCCGAGGACCGCGCGGCCCTCGTCGCCTACCTGCCGGCGGGCTTCCCGACCGTCGACGGCGCCATCGAGGCGGTCAAGGCCGTCATCGAGGGCGGCGCGGACGTGGTCGAGATCGGCCTGCCGCACAGTGACCCGGTGCTCGACGGCGCGATCATCCAGACCGCCGACGACATCGCCCTGCGCGGTGGCGTCAAGATCGCCGACGTGATCCGCACGGTCCGCGAGGCGCATGAGGCGACCGGGGCCCCGGTCCTGGTGATGACCTACTGGAACCCCATCGACCGCTACGGCGTCGAGCGGTTCACGGCCGAGCTGGCCGCGGCGGGCGGCGCCGGCTGCATCCTGCCGGACCTGCCGGTGCAGGAGTCCGCGCTGTGGCGAGAGCACGCGGAGAAGCACGGTCTGGCGACCGTCTTCGTCGTGGCTCCCAGCAGCAAGGACGCACGTCTGGCCACCATCACGGCGGCGGGCTCCGGCTTCGTCTACGCGGCCTCCCTCATGGGGGTCACCGGAACCCGCGAGTCCGTCGGCAACGAGGCCGCGGACCTGGTCCGCCGCACCCGCGCCACCAGCGACCTCCCGGTCTGCGTGGGCCTGGGCGTCTCCAACGCCGTACAGGCCAAGGAGGTCGCGGGCTTCGCCGACGGCGTGATCGTCGGCTCGGCCTTCGTCAAGCTGCTGCTGGACGCGCCGGACCTGCCGGCCGGGCTGGACGCCGTGCGGGCGCTGGCGGGCGAGCTCGCGCAGGGCGTACGCCGGAGCTGACCGCGCGTTCGAGCACGGGCACGGATGTCTGATCGGGTTCTGTAGCCCGATCGGGTGGAAGTGGGGGCAGGGAGGCACGCGAGTGCCTCCCTGCTTCGTTTGGCGGAACGTGAGCGAGAAGAACGACGGTGCGAACCGCGATGCGACGAAACGATCGGCCCGGGAGCGACTCCTCGTGGAGCGCGAGCGGCAGAAGACCCGGGACAAGCGCCGGCGGACCCTCGTCGTGACGGCGGCGGTGGTCGGCGTCCTCGGACTGGCGACCGTCGTCGGCGTGATCGCGGCCAACACCGGCAAGGACAGCAGCGCCAAGGGCGGCCCGGTCGTCGCCCCCTCCGGGGCCACCGGCAAGGACGCGCTCGCCATCCAGACGGGCAGGCCGGAGGCCAAGTCCACCCTCACCGTCTGGGAGGACTTCCGCTGCCCCGCCTGCAAGGCGTTCGAGGACAATTACCGGGACATCGTCCACGAGCTGGAGGCCAAGGGCCTGCTCAAGGTGGACTACCACCTGGTCACCCTCATCGACGGCAACATGGGCGGCAGCGGCTCCCTGAAGGGGGCGAACGCGGCGGCCTGCGCGCAGGACGCCGGCAAGTTCTCCGAGTACCACGACGTCCTGTTCCAGAACCAGCCGCAGGAGGTCGACGACGCCTACGGCAAGAACGCCAGGCTGCTGGAACTCGCCGGCAAGGTCGAAGGGCTCGACACCCCCGCGTTCCGCGCCTGCGTCGAGGACGGCACCCACAACAGCTGGGTGGGCAAGTCGCAGGAGGCCTTCAGGGCCGGAAAGTTCCGGGGCACGCCCACCGTGCTGCTGAACGGCAAGGACATCTTCTCCGACCAGGCCAACCCGGTGACCCCGCAGAAGCTGAAGGAGCAGGTGGAAGCCGCGGGCGGGGTCGTGAAGCCGTCACCGTCGGGCAGCGCGACACCCGGATCCGGAGGGAAGAACGGGGCCAAGGCCTCACCGTCCGCGTCGCGGACGGGCTCCGGCGGATCGTCCGGAACGGCCTCGAACCGGTCCACCGGTGGCTCGTCGAACGGGTCCTCGCAGGACTGACCGGCGCCCGCGCCATGTGTGGATTTGGTTTCGTCTTGCCGGGCGGGTTGCCGTTGGTACCGCCCGGCAAGGTAGCGTCATGTCTGCCATGGACATTGCTTACATCCCCAGTCCGTCGACCGGCGTGATCCATCTCGGACCGATCCCGCTCCGCGGCTACGCGTTCTGCATCATCATCGGCGTCTTCGTCGCCGTCTGGCTCGGCAACAAGCGGTGGATCGCGCGCGGTGGAAAGCCGGGCACGGTCGCGGACATCGCCGTGTGGGCCGTGCCCTTCGGCCTGGTCGGTGGTCGCCTCTACCACGTGATCACCGACTACCAGCTCTACTTCGGCGAGGGCCGCAACTGGGTCGACGCCCTCAAGATCTGGGAGGGCGGACTCGGCATCTGGGGCGCCATCGCGCTCGGCGCGGTCGGTGCCTGGATCGGCTGCCGCCTGCGCGGGATCCCGCTGCCGGCCTGGGCCGACGCCCTGGCCCCCGGCATCGCGCTGGCCCAGGCCTGCGGACGCTGGGGCAACTGGTTCAACCAGGAGCTGTACGGCCGGGCCACCGACCTGCCGTGGGCGGTGGAGATCTCCGCGGGCCCGAACCGGGACGCCGGCACCTACCATCCGACCTTCCTGTACGAGTCGCTGTGGTGCGTCGGTGTCGCGTTCCTGGTGATCTGGGCCGACCGCCGCTTCAAGCTCGGTCACGGACGGGCCTTCGCCCTGTACGTCGCCGCCTACTGCCTGGGCCGCGTCTGGATCGAGTACATGCGCGTCGACGAGGCCCACCACATCCTGGGCCTGCGCCTGAACGTCTGGACCTCGATCGTCGTCTTCGTCCTGGCGGTCGTCTACCTGGTGCTGTCGGCGAAGCTGCGGCCGGGCCGCGAGGAGATCGTCGAACCGGACCGGGACGGCTCCGGCGCCAAGGACGGTGACAAGGCGGCTCCGGCCGACGCGGACACCGCCGTCGGCGCCGAGCCCGCGGACGCCGCCGCCGGGTCCACCGACGCGGCGAAGCCGGAGCAGGCCGAGACCAAGGCGCCCGTCCTCACGAAGGACGCCCCGGCCGAGGCCGAGGCCCCGGAGGCCGGCAAGCGCTGACCGCACGGTCCATGAGGGGGTGCCGCGCAGACCGCGGCGCCCCCTCTTCGTCGTTCCGCCGCCCGAACCCGCCGCCGGCCGGCGACGCCGGGTTCAGTGGACGGCCTTGCGCGCCGCGAGCGCCAGCGTGCGGTGCGCCGCGGCCACCACCGCCGGATCCACGAACCGCCCGTCGGGCAGGGCCAGCGCCCCCGGGGTGGCCCGGGCCGCGCTCAGCACCTCCACGGCGGCGCTGACCTCCTCGGGCGCCGGCAGGTAGGCCCGCTCGATCACCGGGAGCTGGCGCGGGTGGATTGCCGCCCGGCCGAGGAAGCCCAGGGAGCGGCCCCGGACGCAGGAGACGGCCAGCGCCTCCAGGTCCCGGATGTCGGGGAACACCGACTGCGCCGGGGGCGCCAGCCCCGCCGCGCGGGCCGCGACCACCACCCGGGAGCGGCACCAGTCCAGGCCCGTCTCCGCGCTGACGGCCAGGTCGGCCCGCAGGTCCGCCTCGCCCAGGGAGAGCCCGCGCAGGGCGGGGTGCGCGCGGGCGATCTCGTACGCCCGTTCCACGCCCACGGCCGATTCGAGCAGGGCGTGCAGGCTCACGCCGCCGGTGCGGTCCGCGACGGCGGTGATCTGTGCCGGGGCGTTGATCTTGGGCAGTCGCAGCCCGGCGAGGCCGTGCAGTCGGCCCAGCGCGGTGAGGTCCGCGCCGCCCCAGGGGGAGTCGAGGGCGTTGACACGGACGTGGACGGGCAGCGGGGGCCGCTCGGCGAGCAGATCGGCGGTCGCGGCGCGGGCGTACTCCTTGCGCGAGGCCGGTACGGCGTCCTCCAGGTCGATGATGACGGCGTCCGCCCCGCAGCCGAGGGCCTTGGCGACGACCTCCGGGCGGTCTCCGGGCGCGTACAGCCAGGTCAGGATCACAGGGCCCCCTCCGTCCGCAGTGCGGTGATCTCGGCGTCGGTGAGCCCGAGCTCGCCCAGGACCTCCTCGGTGTCCGCGCCGTGCGGGCGGCCCGCCCAGCGGATCCCGCCGGGGGTCCCGGAGAGCCGGAACAGGATGTTCTGCATACGCAGCGGGCCCAGCTCCGGATCCTCGACCTCGGTGACCGTGTCGAGGGCCGCGAACTGCGGATCGGCCATCACGTCCCGGACGTCGTAGACCTGGGCGACGGCCGCCTCGGCGTCCTCGAACACGGAGATCACCTCGTCGGCCTTGTGCCGGGCGATCCAGCCGCCGACCGCCTCGTCCAGCACGTCCGCGTGCCGGGCCCGCCCGTCGCCCGTCGCGAACCAGGGCTCGGCGATCAGCTCGGGGCGGCCGACCAGCCGCATGACCCGCTCGGCGATGGACTGCGCGGAGGCGGAGACCGCCAGCCAGCGCCCGTCGGCACTGCGGTAGGTGTTGCGGGGGGCGTTGTTGGTGGAGCGGTTGCCCGTACGGGGCTGGACGTAGCCGAGCTGGTCGTACCAGAGCGGGTGCGGGCCCAGCACGGTGAGGATCGGCTCGACGATGGCCAGGTCGACGACCTGTCCGTGCCCGGTGCGGTCCCGGCCGGCGAGGGCCGTCATCACTGCGTACGCGCAGGTCAACGCGGCGATCGAGTCGGCGAGCCCGAAGGGCGGCAGGGTCGGCGGCCCGTCCGGCTCCCCGGTGATCGCGGCAAAACCGCTCATCGCCTCGGCGAGGGTGCCGAAGCCCGGGCGGTGCGCGTACGGGCCGTGCTGGCCGAAGGCCGTGACACGGGCCAGGACCAGACGCGGGTTCGCGGCGGCCAGCTCGGGCCAGCCCAGCCCCCACTTCTCCAGGGTGCCGGGGCGGAAGTTCTCGATGACCACGTCGGCGGTGGCGGCCAGGCGCAGCAGGGTGTCCCGGCCGCCCGGGGTGGACAGGTCCAGGGTCATCGTCCGCTTGTTCCGGCCGAGCAGCTTCCACCACAGGCCGATGCCGTCCTTGGCGGGGCCGTGCCCGCGGGAGGGGTCGGGGCGGCCGGGGTGTTCGACCTTGACGACCTCGGCCCCGAAGTCCCCGAGCAGGGTGGCGGCCAGCGGACCGGCGAAGAGGGTGGCGAGGTCGAGCACGCGGAGCCCTTCCAGCGGCCCGGTGGTTGTCACGAGGCGGCTCCGGGCTGCGCCGCGGCGAAGGCGTCGGTCTCGGCGCGGGTCGGCATCGAGTCCTGGGCCCCCGGACGCTGCACGGACAGCGCGGCCGCCGCCGAGGCCCAGCGCAGGGCCACGGGCATCGGCCGGCCCTCGCCCAGGGCGACGGCGAGGGCGCCGACGAAGGTGTCCCCGGCGGCGGTGGTGTCCACGGCCCGGACCCGGGGCGCGGGCACGGTCAGCGGATCCCGGTCGCGGGCGGCGTACAGCACCCCGGCCGCGCCGAGGGTGATCACCACCTCGGGCACGTCGGCCAGCAGCGCCTCGGCGGCCTGGAGGGGGTCGGTGAGCCCGGTGAGGGCCGCCGCCTCGTGCTCGTTCGGGACGAGGAGGTCGGTGGCGGCGAGGAGTTCGGCGGGGAGCGGCTGGGCGGGGGCGGGGGTGAGCACCGTACGGACGCCGTGCGCGCGGGCGGCGCGGGCCCCGGCGAGGACGGCGGGCATCGGCAGCTCCAGCTGCAGGAGGAGGGAGCGGGCGGCGGCGATCCGGGCCTCGTCCCCCGCCTCCAGGCCGGTGACGGCCGCGTTCGCGCCGGGGATGACGATGATGCTGTTGCCGCCCTCGTCGTCCACGGTGATGTGGGCGGTGCCGCTGGCGCCCTCCACGGTGCGCAGGGACGCCGTCTCGACCCCGGCCGCGGTGAGCGCGGAGCGCAGCCGTACGCCGAACTCGTCGGCCCCGACCGCGCCGATCATCACCACCTTCCCGCCGGAGCGGGCGGCGGCCACGGCCTGGTTGGCCCCCTTGCCGCCGGGGACCGTGCGGAAGGCGCGGCCGGTGACGGTCTCCCCGAGGCGGGGGGCCTTGGGGACGTAGGCGACGAGGTCCATGTTCGTACTGCCGAGCACGGCGATGGCCGTCATGAGCGTGCTGCCTCCTGTGCGGTGAGGTGGGCGAGGGTGTCGAAGCCGATGCCGTCGAATCCGGGGACGGTGGTGGCGAGGCGGTTCTTGAGGGGGGCGGTCCAGCGGTGCGGGATCCGTTCCGGGGAGCCGGCGAGGAGCCCGGCGAGGGCGCCGGCGGTGGCCCCGTTGGAGTCGGTGTCCCAGCCGCCGGACACCGCACGGCAGACGGAGTGGGTGAAGTCCCCGTCGGCGTGGGTGAGGGCGGCGGCGATCAGGGCGGTGTTCGGGACGGCGTGGACCCAGTGGTAGTGCCCGTAGCGGGCGTGCAGCCGGTCGACGACGAGTGCGAAGTCCGTTTCCCGCCCGGCCGTGCGGATCCCGAAGCGGACGGCTTCGGCGAGGCGGGAGCGGGGCGGTACGACGGCCAGTCCGGCCCGGAGCGCGGTGTGGACGTCCGCCCGTCCGGTGGCCGCCTCGGCGGTGGCGGCGGCGACGAGGAGGGCGGCGTAGACGCCGTTGCCGGTGTGGGTCAGGGCGGCGTCCCGGTAGGCCTGGGCCGCGGCGGCGGCCGGGTCGCCGGGGTTGGTCCAGCCGTGGACGTCGGCGCGGATGAGGGCGCCGATCCACTCGCGGAAGGGGTTGTGGTGGGTGGCGGTGGCGGGCGGCTCCAGCCCGAGGAGCAGATTGCGGTAGGCGATCCGTTCGGCGGTGAAGGTACGCCCGGCGGGCAGCTCGTCGAGCCAGAGGCGGGCCACGTCGGCGGTGGTGAAGCGCTTGCCGTGCCGCTGGAGCAGGAGCAGTCCGAGGAGCGGGTAGTTGAGGTCGTCGTCCTCGGGCATGCCGTCGATGTTCTCGGCGAGGGAGGTGGGCGCGGAGCGGCGGTTCCAGGGGTACGCGGCCAGCACCTCCGGTGGGACGCCGCGTGCGGTGAACCAGTCGTCCAGCGGCCAGTTGCCGGCGGCGCGGGCGAGTGTGCGGATGCCGGACAGCGGCAGCTTCTCGACGGGCTTCCCGAGCAGACACCCGACGGCCCGCCCCAGCCAGGCGGCTTCCAGCCGGGTCCGCAGGGCGGCCTCCGGCCCGGTTCGCGGTGCGGCCTGCGGGCCGGTGTGCGGTGCTCCCGCTGCGCGGGGTGGCACGTGGCCGGTTCGGCAGGCCGTGGTGATGTCCGGCCAGGACTGGGGTTCGTCGGTGGGGGAGGGAGGCGGGAGCTGCGCCAGGTCGTCGAGGAGGCGGGTGGCCAGGGCGCGGAGTCCCGGCGGGGCCGGGGCGGGGGAGGATCCGGCGCGTTCGGGGGCGGGGCGGCCGCCCGCCGCGAGCCAGGTCCGCAGGGCGCCGGCCGGGTCCCGGCCGTCCTCGGCGGCCTGGCGCAGCTCGTGCCCGACGAGGTCCTCGGGCTGGGCCCAGGTCAGCCGCAGGAGCCCGCACGCCGGGCCGGACTCCGGGCCCGCCCCACGCTCCCGCGGGGAGCGGTGCCGGGCCGGGCCGGGGGCGTCGAGGGATTCCGGCGGGTGCGCGGGAGCGGCCGGGGCGGACCCGGCGCCGCCCGTCACCGGTCCGCCGCGATCGCGGTGAAGGCCGACTCGTGGGAGCGGCGGCGGGACCGGTCGAGTGCGAAGATCTCCCGGGCCACCGCGGCCAGCGCCACGGCCGGGGCGTGCAGGTCGAGGCGGCTGGCCTCGGCAACCTGCTTGGCCCATGCGGCGGGGACCACGGCCTCGCCGCCCAGGGCCCCGGCGATCGCGCCCGCCATGGTGGCGATGGAGTCGCAGTCCCGGCCGTAGTTGACCGCGCCGAGCACCGCGGTCTCGTACCGCCCGTCGGCGACGAGCAGCATGCCCAGCGCGACCGGGAGTTCCTCGATCGCGTGGAGGCGGGACGGGCGGCGGGCGTCGAGGGAGGGGGCGCGGTAGTCCGGGCCGACGGAGTCGTACGGGGCCACCGCCGCCCGCAGTGGAGCCAGCGCCGACTCGAAGTCCCGGTGCGCGGAGGCGACTTCGCGGACGGCGGCGATCGCGGCGCGCGTGCCGTCCTTGGCCAGCGACAGGGCCGTGTCCACCACCGAGGCGGCCGTCGCCCCCGGCACGCATGCGGCCGCCACCGCCGCCGCGAACACGCCCGCCGCCTCCCGCCCGTACGAGGACTGGTGCGCACCGGCGATGTCCAGCGCCTCCGCGTACGCACCCGCCGGGTTGCCCGCGTTGGCGATGCCCACCGGCGCCATGTACATCGCCGCGCCACAGTTCACGATGTTGCCGCTGCCGGCCTCGCGGGGGTCGGCGTGCGCGTAGTGCAGCCGGGTCACGATCCACTTCTCCGCGAGGAAGATCCGCTGCAACGGCAGTGCCTCGGCCTCCAGTTCGGGGATCCAGCGGGGCGTGGACATGAGGTCGGGGACCAGGTGCTCGGCGATGGCGTAGGCGTCGAGGTGGTCCCGTACGGTCTCGTAGACGCGGACCAGCGCGTGCGTCATCAAGGTGTCGTCGGTGACGTGTCCGTCGCCCTTGTGGTACGGCGCGATGGGGCGGGCCGTGCGCCAGTTCTCGTGCCAGGGGCCGACGATGCCGTGCACGCGGCCGCCGTGCCGTTCCACGATCTGGTCCGGGGTCCAGCCCTCCACCGGGCCGCCGAGCGCGTCGCCGACGGCGGCCCCGACGAGAGCGCCGCGGGCCCGGTCCTCCAACGTGAGCGTCATGTCCGAATCATCCCTTGGGTGAGGTGAGTTCCGTGGCCGCGAGGAGCGCGGCGAGTTCCACGAGGTCGGTGCCGGCGAGGCGGGGCAGGGCGCAGCCGGAGAGGGTGCGGCAGGCCTCGCGCCAGGCGGCGGGGATCGAGTCGCCGCCGCCGAGCGCGCCGGTCAGCGCGCCGGCCAGGGCGGGGGCGGAGTCCGCGACGCGGGACAGGCAGGCGGCGGCCGGGACGGCTTCGGTCATCCTGCCGCGGGCGGCGGTGGCGAGGGCGAGGGCCACGGGGACGGTCTCGGCGGCGGCGATCCCGTAGCTGTAGACGTGGTCCACGATCTCGTGTTCGAGGGTGGGGACGATGGCGAAGGCGCCGCCGTCCTTGTGGGTGCGGGCGAGCCGGACGGCGTGGCGGGCGTTGCGGCCGATCTCGGTGGTCTCGGGGAGCTGGGCGAGGGCGGCGTCCACGGCGGCGTCGACGGCGTCGTCGGCGCCGGCGGCGCTCAAGGCGGTGGCGATGGCGGCGGCCATGGCGCGGGCTCCGTGGACCCCGTCGCCGTCCTGCGTGTAGCGGGCGTCGAACTCGGCGAGGTCGGCCGCCGCCCGGGCGTCGCCGGGGTGCACGACGGCGAGGACGCAGGCCCGGACGCAGGCGGCGTCGTCGAAGTAGTGCGGGTTGTCGTGGCCGGTGGCGGGCGGGCGCAGGCCGGTGGCGAGATTGCCGAGGCCGGCGCGTACGGAGATCCGGGCGCGCAGGGGCAGGACGGCGGACTCGACCTCGGGCGCGCGTTCCGCTGCCGCGGCGACCTCGGAGGCCAGGGCGTTCCAGGCGAGGTCGATGGCGGCGCGCATGCGGCGGGAGCGGGAGAGGTCGCTGAGCAGCACCCCGGCGGCGGTGAGCACGGACTCGGCGACGAAGGCCGCCCATTCGGCGTCGTCGGAGGGGCCGAGGCGGAGCGGTTCGGGGGGCTGGTTGAGGGCGATGGGGACGGGGAGGGTGGTGGTGGCGTTCTGCTCGGCGAAGGTGTCGAGCTCGCGGGTGAGGCGGCGGGTCCACTCGGGCATCCGGCTGGCGCGGTGGCGGGCGGCGGGCCAGCCGGCCGCGTCGCCCGCGGCGAGCCCGAGGAGGAGGCCCTCGATCCGCCGGGTCCCGGCCGGGACCCCTGCGGGGCGCTCGGCGGACTCCTCCCCGGCCCGGGTCGTGACCTCGGCCTCGGCCCTGGCGGCGACCTGGGCCCGGGTGCCGGTCCCCGTCCCGACCCCGACCCCGGTCCCTGCCCGGGCCGGGACCGCCTGGCCGGTACGGATCACGATGCGGGATCCCGGGTCGGTGGCGGCGAGGGCGGCGATGGCCGCCGCCCTGTCCCGCCCCGCACCCGCGGCGGGGCTCCTGGACTCCCGCTCCGCCGAATCCGGCGCGGGCACCGGACCCGGGATCGGGCTCGTCGCCGACGTGCCGGGCAGGGCCCCGGCGGGGCCCGGCCCCCCGGGGTCCGGGCCCCCCGCTCCCGCCCCCGGCTTCGCCGGAGTCGGACCCGTAGCGGTGGTCGCGTCCTCGAGTCCGCGCTCCGCCCTGGCCGGAGCCGGGTCCGCCGGGAGGCGTACCGGACCGACCGGCCGCAGGGCCGACGGCGGCCCGGCCGGGTCCTGCCCGGCCGGGGCCAGGTCTGCGGCCCTCGGTTCCGCCGGCCCCGTACCGGTCGGGTTGCCGATCCCTCGTTCCGCTCCGGCCGGGGCCCGGCCGGCCGGAGCCGGTTCGTGGGTGGTCGGCGCAGTCGTGGTCAGGTCGTCCGGGGAGAGGGTCATCGGGGGGCCTCGCATTCGGGGGTGAGGAGGTCCGCGATGTCCAGGACGTGATAGCCCCGCATCGAGGGGAGGCAGCTGCCGCGGACGGGGCCGATGGCCGAGGACCAGGCGGCGGGGATCGCGGCCGCGCCCGACAGCGCACCGGCCAGCGCGCCCGCCACCGCGGCCGTGGTGTCGGCGTCGCGGCCCATGTTCACGGCGGTGAGGACGGAGGAGGGGAAGTCCCCCCGGCACGCGGCGAAGGCGCCGAAGGCCAGGCCCACCGCCTCGGGGGCGAGGTCCGTCCACGGGTAGCCGCCGATGACCACCGCCGAGCGCACCGCCCGTTCGCCCCGCGGGGCGGCGGTGACCGCCCGGCGCAGGGAGCGGGCCGTCCACGAGTCGGACGGGATGACGGACAGGGCCGCCGAGACCACCGAGGCGGGGGAGCCGCCGGCCATGGCCGCCGCCACGCCCGCGGCCACCGCCTGGCCGCCGTAGATGCCCTCGCCGTCGTGGCTGACCGAGCCGTCGATGGCGACCAGCCGGGCGGCCTCCGCCGGCCGGCCCGCGGCGAAGACGCCGAACGGCGCCGCCCGCATGGCGAGACCGTCCGACCACGCGTGCCGGTGCTGGGCCGAGATGGGTGCGGCCAGGCCCCTGCGGAGGTTCTCCAGGGTGCCGCGCTCCGAGAATCCGGCGCCGCGGAACGGGCCTTCGTCGAGATCGGCGATCCAGTGGTGCCAGGCCCGTTCCACGTGGGAGACGGTGAGCGCCGAGCCGTGGCGGGCCAGCAGCAGCCCCGAGAAGATCGCGTACTCGGTGTCGTCCGTGCCTGCCGGGTCCTCCGACACGAAACCCTCGATGCGGCCCCATTTCGCCCGGATCTCCGACGGCTTCATGTTCTCCGCGGGGGCGCCCAGCGCATCACCCACGGCGAGTCCGAGAAGAGCGCCCCTGGCCCGTTCGAGGAGGACCTGCGGATTGCATGCAATCAGCTTCATCGGCTCCATGGCGCGCCTCTCCCACATTGGATGGGGCTCATCATGAGCCCTTGGGGGATTTGTGCCATGGCATGTGGTTTGTCGCCTGTCGCGAAACACCCCGCGCGCACCCTCGTCACCCGGTCGCCGACCCGTAAAAGCCCAGGTAAGTACGGCCTTCCTTGCTGGCGGGCGACAGAAATCGTGCGTAGTTTCGAGGTGTTCAGGGGGAGCGGCACGCGTCCTGGCGTCCGTTCGCATATTTGGGGAGATTTCACGCATGTCCATCATCGACATCGAAGCACCGCTGCACACCGCCCACCGCGACAACCACACCCACCGGGACGTCAACGGCGGATGGCTGCGACCGGCCGTCTTCGGTGCCATGGACGGGCTCGTCTCCAACCTCGCCCTGATGACCGGCGTGGCGGGCGGCGCCGTCGCCCCGCAGACCGTCGTCATCACCGGGCTCGCGGGGCTCGCGGCCGGCGCCTTCTCGATGGCGGCCGGCGAATACACCTCCGTCGCCTCGCAGCGCGAACTGGTCCTCGCCGAACTGGATGTGGAGCGACAGCAGTTGCGCAAGCATCCGGTCGACGAGATGGAGGAGCTCGCCGAGCTCTACGTCTCCCGCGGCGTCGAGCCGCCGCTCGCCCGCGAGGTCGCCATGCAGCTGTCGCGCGACCCCGAGCAGGCGCTGGAGATCCACGCCCGCGAGGAGCTCGGCATCGATCCGGACGACCTGCCCTCGCCGCTCGTCGCCGCGGTCTCGTCCTTCGGCTCGTTCGCACTGGGCGCGCTGCTCCCCGTGCTGCCGTACCTGCTCGGCGCCACGGCGCTGTGGCCCGCGGTGCTGCTCGCGCTGGCCGGGCTCTTCGCCTGCGGGGCGGTCGTCTCCCGGGTCACCGCACGGTCCTGGTGGTACAGCGGCCTGCGTCAGCTGGCGCTGGGTGGCGCGGCCGCGGGTGTGACGTACATCCTGGGAACCTGGATCGGTGGAGCCATAGGCTGACCGCGGCTGGAGTGAGACACTATGCAGAGCACCACATAAATAGTTCATTACTCGGCGGTTTCGATCCTGTGTCCGCCGGGCATCAGACCAGGACTCCGGGCAACGATGCCCGCCCTGCACCGGGACCTCCGCCCCGCGCCACCTCGTGGAGCGCCGCGAAAGTCCCCTCTTCCTGCCCCGTGCAGTGTCCGCATGCTGGAATGACGTATCCGCTTCTCGGGATTGTCGTCATCATGTAATCTGCACGAAATTTCGCAGAGGGCCAACGTCGTCCCTCGGCTATGCACATATGCCACGACGACGACGGGAGAGCCGATGCGTTCCGCATCCACGCACTCCGCGACCGGCCCCAGCACCACCGCCTGGTCGCCCATGGACGGTCGCCCCGCCCAGCAGGGCATGTACGACCCGCGCAACGAGAAGGACGCCTGTGGCGTCGGATTCGTGGCGAACCTCACCGGCGAGGCCACCCACACGCTCGTTGAGCAGGCACTGACCGTATTGCGGAACCTCGAGCACCGCGGCGCGACCGGCTCCGAGCCGGACTCGGGCGACGGCGCCGGAATCCTCAGCCAGGTCCCCGACGCGTTCCTGCGCGAGGTGGCCGGCTTCGAGCTCCCCGAGGCCGGCGGCTACGCCGTCGGCATCGCCTTCCTCCCCGCCGACGGCACCGCACAGGCCGTCGCCGTGGAGCAGATCGAGGCCATCGCCGCCGAGGAGAACCTCACGGTCCTCGGCTGGCGCGAGGTCCCGGTCACCCCGGACCTGCTCGGCAACGGCGCCCGCGCCACCATGCCGGCCTTCTCGCAGCTGTTCGTCAGCAACGGAAGCACGGGCATCGAGCTGGACCGCAAGGCCTTCGTGCTGCGCAAGCGCGCCGAGCGCGAGGCCGGCGTGTACTTCCCGTCGCTCTCCGCCCGCACCATCGTCTACAAGGGCATGCTGACCACCGGCCAGCTGGAGCCCTTCTTCCCCGACCTCTCCGACCGCCGCTTCGCCTCGGCCGTCGCCCTGGTCCACTCGCGCTTCTCGACGAACACCTTCCCGTCGTGGCCGCTCGCCCACCCGTACCGTTTCGTCGCGCACAACGGCGAGATCAACACGGTCAAGGGCAACCGCAACTGGATGAAGGCCCGCGAGTCCCAGCTGGCCTCCGAGGCCTTCGGTGACGGCGTCCTGGACCGGATCTTCCCGATCTGCACCCCGGACGCCTCCGACTCGGCCTCCTTCGACGAGGTCCTGGAGCTGCTCCACCTCGGCGGCCGCTCGCTCCCGCACAGCGTGCTGATGATGATCCCGGAGGCGTGGGAGAACCACACCTCCATGGACCCGGCCCGCCGCGCGTTCTACAAGTACCACTCCACCCAGATGGAGCCCTGGGACGGCCCGGCCTGCGTCACCTTCACCGACGGCGTCCAGGTCGGCGCGGTCCTCGACCGCAACGGTCTGCGCCCCGGCCGCTACTGGGTCACCGACGACGGCCTCGTCGTCCTCGGCTCCGAGGTCGGCGTGCTCGACATCGACCCGGCCAAGGTCGTCCGCAAGGGCCGCCTGCAGCCCGGCAAGATGTTCCTCGTCGACACCGCCCAGAAGCGGATCATCGAGGACGACGAGATCAAGAACGAGCTGGCCGGCGCCGCTCCGTACGCCGAATGGCTGGAGACCGGCGAGATCGAGCTGTCGGACCTGCCCGAGCGTGAGCACATCGTGCACACCCACGCCTCGGTCACCCGCCGCCAGCAGACCTTCGGCTACACCGAGGAAGAGCTGCGCGTCATCCTCGCGCCGATGGCCCGTACCGCCGGCGAGCCGCTCGGCTCCATGGGTACGGACTCCCCGATCGCGGCCCTGTCCGAGCGCCCCCGGCTGCTCTTCGACTACTTCACCCAGCTCTTCGCGCAGGTCACCAACCCGCCGCTGGACGCCATCCGCGAGGAGCTCGTCACCTCGCTGCTGTCCTCGCTCGGCCCGCAGGGCAACCTGCTGGAGTCGACCGCCGCGTCCTGCCGCAGCGTCACCCTGCCCTTCCCGGTGATCGACAACGACGAGCTGGCCAAGCTCATCCACATCAACGCCGACGGCGACATGCCCGGCATGAAGGCCGCCACGCTCTCCGGCCTCTACCGGGTCTCCGGCGGCGGCGAGGCCCTGGCCGCCCGCATCGAGGAGATCCGCGCCGAGGCCGACGCGGCCATCGCCAACGGCGCCCGCCTGATCGTCCTCTCGGACCGTCACTCGGACGCCGAGCACGCGCCGATCCCGTCGCTGCTGCTCACCTCCGCCGTGCACCACCACCTCATCGCCACCAAGCAGCGCACCCAGGTGGGTCTGCTGGTCGAGGCCGGTGACGTCCGCGAGGTCCACCACGTCGCCCTGCTCATCGGCTACGGCGCTGCCGCGGTCAACCCGTACCTCGCCATGGAGTCCGTCGAGGACCTGCTGCGCGCCGGTACCTTCCTGTCCGGCCTGGAGCCGGAGCAGGCCATCAAGAACCTGATCTACGCGCTCGGCAAGGGCGTTCTGAAGGTCATGTCCAAGATGGGCATCTCCACCGTCGCCTCCTACCGCGGCGCCCAGGTCTTCGAGGCCGTCGGCCTGAACGACGAGTTCGTCGAGACCTACTTCAACGGCACCGCCACCAAGATCGGCGGCGCCGGCCTGGACGTCATCGCCAAGGAGGTGGCCGCGCGCCACGCCAAGGCGTACCCCGTCTCCGGCATCGCGGCCACGCACCGCGCGCTGGAGATCGGCGGCGAGTACCAGTGGCGCCGCGAGGGCGAGCCGCACCTGTTCGACCCGGAGACGGTCTTCCGCCTCCAGCACGCCACCCGCAACCGCCGGTACGACATCTTCAAGCAGTACACGGCCCGGGTGAACGAGCAGTCCGAACGCCTGATGACGCTCCGCGGCCTGTTCGGCTTCAAGTCGGAGCGCGAAGCCATCTCCATCGACGAGGTCGAGTCGGTCGCCGACATCGTCAAGCGCTTCTCCACCGGCGCCATGTCGTACGGCTCCATCTCCAAGGAGGCGCACGAGACCCTCGCCATCGCCATGAACCAGCTGGGCGCCAAGTCCAACACCGGTGAGGGCGGCGAGGACCCGGACCGCCTGTACGACCCGGCGCGCCGCTCCTCCATCAAGCAGGTCGCCTCCGGCCGCTTCGGTGTGACCTCGGAGTACCTGGTCAACGCGGACGACATCCAGATCAAGATGGCGCAGGGCGCGAAGCCCGGCGAGGGCGGCCAGCTGCCCGGCCACAAGGTCTACCCGTGGGTCGCCAAGACCCGGCACTCCACCCCGGGTGTCGGCCTGATCTCCCCGCCGCCGCACCACGACATCTACTCCATCGAGGACCTGGCTCAGCTGATCCACGACCTCAAGAACGCCAACCCGGTCGCCCGCATCCACGTGAAGCTGGTCTCCGAGGTCGGCGTGGGTACGGTCGCGGCCGGTGTCTCCAAGGCCCACGCGGACGTCGTCCTCATCTCCGGCCACGACGGCGGAACGGGCGCCTCCCCGCTCACCTCGCTCAAGCACGCGGGCGGCCCCTGGGAGCTCGGCCTCGCCGAGACCCAGCAGACCCTGCTGCTCAACGGGCTGCGCGACCGCATCGTGGTCCAGACGGACGGCCAGCTCAAGACCGGCCGCGACGTGGTCATCGCCGCGCTGCTCGGCGCCGAGGAGTTCGGTTTCGCGACCGCGCCGCTCGTCGTCTCCGGCTGCGTCATGATGCGCGTCTGCCACCTGGACACCTGCCCGGTCGGCATCGCCACCCAGAACCCGGTCCTGCGGAGTCGCTTCTCCGGCAAGCCCGAGTTCGTCGTCAACTTCTTCGAGTACATCGCGGAGGAGGTGCGCGAGATCCTCGCCGAGCTGGGCTTCCGCACGATCGAGGAGGCCGTCGGCCACGCCGAGCTCCTCGACACCACCAAGGCCGTCACGCACTGGAAGGCGCAGGGTCTCGACCTGGAGCCGCTCTTCTACGTGCCGGAGCTGCCCGAGGGCGCGGTCCGCCACGCCCTGATCGAGCAGGACCACGGTCTGGAGAAGGCCCTCGACAACGAGCTCGTCGAGCTCGCGGCCGACGCGCTGAACGCGGACTCCGCCGAGGCGGCCCTGCCCGTCCGCGCCCAGGTCTCGATCCGCAACATCAACCGGACCGTGGGCACCATGCTCGGCCACCACGTCACGAAGAAGTTCGGTGGCGCGGGCCTGCCCGACAACACCATCGACCTGACCTTCACGGGCAGCGCCGGCCAGTCCTTCGGCGCCTTCGTGCCGAAGGGCATCACCCTCCGGCTGGAGGGCGACGCCAACGACTACGTCGGCAAGGGCCTCTCCGGTGGCCGCATCGTGGTCCGCCCGGACCGCGGCGCCGACCACCTCGCCGAGTACTCCACCATCGCCGGCAACACCATCGGCTACGGAGCCACCGGCGGCGAGATGTTCCTGCGCGGCCGCACCGGCGAGCGCTTCTGCGTCCGCAACTCGGGTGCGCTGGTCGTTTCGGAGGGCGTGGGCGACCACGGCTGCGAGTACATGACCGGCGGCCAGGCGGTCGTCCTGGGCGAGACGGGCCGCAACTTCGCGGCCGGTATGTCGGGCGGCGTCGCGTACGTCATCGACCTCGACCCGCACAACGTCAACGTCGGCAACGCGGGCGCCGTGGAGGCCCTGTCCGACACCGACAAGCAGTGGCTGCACGATGTGGTGCGCCGCCACGAGGAGGAGACCGGCTCGACCGTGGCCGCGAAGCTCCTGGCTGACTGGTCCGTCGCGGTGGACCGCTTCAGCAAGATCATCCCCACCACGTACAAGGCAGTGCTCGCCGCCAAGGACGCCGCTGAGCTCGCCGGACTCTCGGAATCCGAGACCACGGAGAAGATGATGGAGGCGGCGACCCATGGCTGACCCGAAGGGCTTCCTCACCACCCCGCGCGAGACCGCCTGCTCCCGTCCCGTCGCCGATCGGCTGAAGGACTGGAACGAGGTCTACGTTCCGGGCTCGCTGCTCCCGATCATCAGCAAGCAGGCCGGCCGCTGCATGGACTGCGGCATCCCGTTCTGCCACAACGGGTGCCCGCTCGGGAACCTGATCCCGGAGTGGAACGACTTCTCGTACCGCGAGGACTGGACCGCCGCCTCGGAGCGCCTGCACGCGACGAACAACTTCCCGGAGTTCACCGGGCGGCTGTGCCCGGCCCCGTGCGAGTCGGCGTGCGTGCTCGGCATCAACCAGCCCGCCGTCACCATCAAGAACGTCGAAGTCTCGATCATCGACAAGGCGTGGGACAACGGCGACGTCACCCCGCAGGCGCCGGAGCGGCTGTCCGGCAAGACCGCCGCCGTCATCGGCTCCGGTCCGGCGGGCCTCGCCGCCGCCCAGCAGCTGACCCGGGCCGGCCACACCGTGGTCGTGTACGAGCGCGCCGACCGCATCGGCGGCCTGCTGCGCTACGGCATCCCCGAGTTCAAGATGGAGAAGGTGCACATCAACCGCCGCATCGAGCAGATGCGCGCGGAGGGCACCAAGTTCCGCACCGGCATCGAGGTCGGCCGCGACATCACCGCCACCGACCTGCGCAAGCGGTTCGACGCGGTGGTCATCGCGGCGGGCGCGACCGTCTCCCGCGACCTGCCGGTCCCGGGCCGCGAGCTGAACGGCATCCACTTCGCGATGGAGTACCTGCCGCTCGCCAACAAGGTCCAGGAGGGCGACTTCATGGCGCCCCCCATCACGGCCGAGGGCAAGCACGTGGTCGTCATCGGCGGCGGCGACACCGGCGCGGACTGCGTGGGCACCGCCCACCGCCAGGGCGCGGCCTCCGTCACGCAGCTGGAGATCATGCCCAAGCCGGGCGAGGACCGGAACGCCAACCAGCCCTGGCCGACCTTCCCGATGCTCTACAAGGTCACCTCGGCCCACGAGGAGGGCGGCGAGCGGGTCTACTCCGTCTCCACCACCCACTTCGAGGGCGACGAGGACGGCAACGTCCAGGCCCTGCACCTGATCGAGGTCGCCTTCGAGGACGGCAAGCTCGTCCAGAAGGCCGGCACCGAGCGCGTCCTCCCCGCGCAGCTGGTCACCCTGGCGATGGGCTTCACGGGCACCGACCAGGAGAACGGTCTCACCCAGCAGTTCGGCCTGGAGATGGACGCCCGCGGCAACATCGACCGCGACGCCTCCTACGCGACCAACGTGGACGGCGTCTTCGTCGCCGGCGACGCGGGCCGCGGCCAGTCGCTGATCGTCTGGGCCATCGCGGAAGGCCGCTCGGCCGCCCGCGGCGTGGACCGCTTCCTGACCGGCAGCAGTGCCCTCCCGTACCCGGTCAAGCCGACGGACCGCTCGCTGATGGTGTAACAACACCCTCGGCACCCCGCCCCCGCGAAGGGGCGGGACCCCTCATACGGTCCGTACAACGGTGTGCGGTACTCCGACACAGCGCCCGCCACGTCCCCGACCAGGGGTGGCGGGCGCTGTGGCGTTGGGTAGTCGTATCAATGCGTTCCGCTGAACCGTCGGTGCGGCCGGGACTACGCTTTTCGCGGAGCGAGGGCACTGCGGAAGCGGGGAGTTGGCTCATGGCCAAGCCGAAAGCTGTGAGTGGCGCACAGACACCGGAGGAGTTTGCGCGCGAGGAACTGAGGCGCCACCGGGAAGCTGCCGGGCTGACCCAGGAGGGTCTGGGCGAGCGGATCTTCACGAGCGGCGCGTACGTCGGCCAGATGGAGTGCGGTACGCGGCGGCTGCGGCCGGAGATCGCGGAGGTGATCGACGGGGTGTTCGGCACCGGTGACTACTTCACTCGCCTGGCCAAGGCGTTCAAGTCCAAGCATGTCGAGTACTTCGCGGAGGCCGCCGAGCTGGAACGATTGGCGACGGCCATCTTCGACTACGGCTCCACACTGGTTCCTGGACTGCTCCAGACGGCGGACTATGCACGGGCCCTCATTCGAGCAGCCAGCCCCACGGCTCTGGCGGAGCACGTCGATGCCCTCATTTCGGAACGTGTTGAACGCGCACGGCTCCTGATTGATCCAGAGACCCCTGAGGTATGGGTTGTCCTGCACGAGGCAGTGTTGCGGACGGCAGTTGGAGGGCCTGCTGTGATGGCTGCTCAGCTGCGCCACATCTCGTCGTGCATTCGTGCCCACCGGATCACGATGCAGGTGGTTCCGTTCTCCGCCGGAGCCCATGGTGTCCTGGACGCGTCCGTGAGGATCATGCAGTTCAGTGATGCACCCGATGTGGCGTACACCGAGGGTCCTCATGCAGGGCAGTTGCTCGACTGTCCGGCACTGGTTCGGCGCCACTGGAAGTCTTACGATCTTGCCAGGGCTGCCGCACTGTCGCCGGAGGTGTCCCTGACCTTGATCGAGTCGGTGGCAGAGGAGCACGCGAGATGCGCGCAGACGTGAACGGTCTGTCCTGGCGAACGTCCTCCTACACCAACGCCGAGGGTGGGAACTGCGTCGAGGTCTCCGACGACCTCCCCGACCTCGTCCCGGTCCGCGACACCAAGCTCGGGGCCGTCGGCCCGGTCCTGGTGTTCCCCGCCGCCGTATGGGCTCCGTTCATCCGGGCTGTGAAGGGCCGAGCCTGATCTCGTAGCGCAACTGTTGGCGTCCGGCCGGCATGAGCATCACGTCCGCCTGGATGGGGCGGTCCGTGGCGTCGTAGGTGGTGCGGGTCAGGCGCAGGACCGGTTCACCCGCCCCGAGACGCAGTCGCTCACGTTCCTCTTCGCGCGGGATCTGCGCCGTCACGTCCTCCACGACCCGCGCGCCGACGTGCCCCAAGGCGGCCAGCAGCGTCACGGCGCCGCCGCGGATCTTCGCCGCGCCGGCGAGAGCCGTGCCGACGGCGATGTCCCGGGGGTAGTACGTGTCGGTCAACTCCGTCGGCTCGGCGTCGAGTTCGATGAGCCTGCGTCGCGTCACGACCGTACTTCCGGCCGCCAGCCCGAGCATGAGGGCGACGCGGGCGGGGGCCACCACCTCTCCGGCATGCAGGATGCGCTGACTGCCCCGCCGCCCGGCTTCCGCGGCCTCCTCCGTCCACGCGTCCGCTGCGCCCGGCGGCCGGGCGGTCAGATACGGCATCGACCTACTGGTCCACTCACCGCCGCTCACCATGCCTCCCACGCCTGAAGCCCGCTCCGTCGACTCCACGCTATGCGACGGAGCCGGCTTCAAGTCGCTGCGGTGTGTTCGGGGCTACTCGGGCTGGGTGACCGTGGCGCCCCAGCGGGTGGTCGGGGTCGAGGCCGTCACCCACGCGGTGAATCCGCCGTGGATGCCGGTGCCGAGGGGGACCGTGACGACCGTCGGGTCCGTGCCGGGGCAGTCGACCGTGAAGGGGGCCGGGTCGCGGTCCGGGTGCTCCTGGAGCCGGAATGACACCTCGATGCTCCCGCCGTCGGCGCAGCCGAACGTGATGAACGTGTCCAGTCGCTCGGAGAGGCCGCCCGAGACGAAGCCGCTGGAGCCGGCCTGGTCGGCGATCCAGATCAGGCCGTCGGGGCCCGGGTAGCCGATGATCTCGCCCGTCGGCGCGGCCTGGGCCGGGCTCGCCGCCAGGACCAGTGCGAGAGCCGGGGCCAGGGCCGCCAGGGCGGTCGTGCGCTTCTTCATGTCGTCCCCCAGGTTGTCGTGTCGTCCGTTCGCCGGACAGTCGCGACGCTACCCAGAGGTACCGACATCTGCCTGAGTACGCGTACTCAGTCCGCTCCGTCATCAATTCGGGCTGCTCGCAGCCGTGTTGACGTCCACTCGCTTGACAGTGATCGGATGTGCATAGTCCTATAGTGCTAGGAAGCTAGATGAATAGAGGAGGACAGTGATCGAGTTTCACCTCGATGCCCGTTCCGGCGTCGCCCCGTACATGCAGCTCGTCCACCAGGTGCGTCAGGCCCTGCGGCTCGGGCTGCTGTCCGAGGGGGACCGGCTGCCGACGGTCAAGGACGTCGCGGCCGGCGTCGCGATCAATCCCAACACCGTGCTCAAGGCGTACAGGGAGCTGGAGTACGAGGGCCTGGTCGCGAAGAAGCCCGGCGTCGGCACGTTCATCTCCGGAACGCTCGGCGACGACTCGATCGCCGAACACGAGCCGCTGCGGCGGGAGTTGCAGCTGTGGCTCGACAGGGCGCGAGCCGCCGGGCTCGGCGAGGAGAGCATCGAGGCCCTGTTCCTGAGCACCTTCCGCGCCCGCACCGGCACGGACACGCACACCGAAGAGGAGAAATGACCGCCATATTGGAAGCCCGCGCCCTGGGCAAGCGGTACGGCCGCAAAGAGGCGCTGAGCGACTGCACCCTGAGCGTGCCGTCAGGGCGGGTCGTCGGCCTGGTCGGGCCCAACGGGGCTGGCAAGTCGACCCTGTTACAGCTGGCCTGCGGGCTGATCGGCCCGACCTCCGGCACCATCGAGGTGCTCGGCGGCCGCCCCGCGTCCGGCCCCGGGCAGCTGGCCAAGGTCGGTTTCGTCGCCCAGGACACCCCCACCTACGCGGGCCTGTCCATCGCCGATCACCTGCGCCTCGGCGCCCGGCTCAACCCGGGCTGGGACGCACAGCTGGCGGCGGACCGGATCCGGCAGCTCGGCCTGGACCCCACCCAGAAGGCGGGCAGGCTCTCGGGCGGCCAGCGCGCCCAGGTGGCCCTGACCGTCGCCGTGGCCAAACGGCCTGAGCTCTTGATCCTCGACGAGCCCGTCGCCGCCCTGGACCCGCTGGCCCGGCGGGAGTTCCTGCAGAGCCTGATGGAGGTCGTGGCCGAGCACGGGACCACCGTCGTGCTCTCCTCGCACCTGGTCTCCGACCTGGAACGGGTCTGCGACCACCTCATCTCGCTGGTCGCCTCCCGGGTCCAGATCGCCGGCGACGTCGACGACCTGCTCTCCACCCACTTCCGGCTGATCACCGCCCGGCGCGAGGCGGCCACCCTGCCCCAGGGCATGCAGGTCGTCCTGGAGACCCACACCGAGCGGCAGAGCACCTTCATCGTGCGCTCCGACCAGGCGGTCCAGGATGCCTCCTGGATTCTGGAGCAGCTCAACCTGGAGGACCTGGTCCTCACCTACATGAGCCAGGCCAGGGCCGGCTCCGGCCTCCGACCCACCGGGGAGAACCAGCGATGATCTGGCTGACCTGGCGCCAGTACCGCGTCCAGACCCTCGCCGCGCTCGCCGTCCTGGCCGCGCTCGCGATATTCCTCGCGGTCACCGGCCTCCAGATGCGTGACCTCTACGACAGCACCGTCGCCGACTGCCAGGGTGACTGTGAGAGGGCCCGGAGCGCGCTGGTCGTCGAGTACCGGACCCTGACCTACTACGTCACGAGCCTGCTGCTCGCCGTCCCCGGCATCATCGGACTCTTCTGGGGCGCCCCGCTGATCGCCCGTGAACTGGAGACCGGCACCCACCGGCTCATCTGGAACCAGAGCATCACCCGAGGCCACTGGCTGCTGGTCAAGCTCGCGGGCGTCGGCCTGACCGCCGTCGCCGTCACCGGGCTGCTCAGCCTCCTGGTGACCTGGTGGGCGAGCCCCGTCGACCGGGTCAACCTGGACCGGTTCACCGCCCTCATGTTCAGCGGACGGGCGATCGTCCCCCTCGGCTACGCGGCGTTCGCCTTCACCCTCGGCGCCTGCGCCGGACTCCTGATCCGGCGCACCGTGCCCGCGATGGCCGCGACCCTCGTCGCCTTCCTCGCGGTCCAGATCCTCGTACCCTTCGCGATCCGCCCGCACTACATGACGCCGGAGCGCGCCGAGGTCGCGCTCAGCTCCCTCGTCATGGCGCCGATCGGCAGCGACGGATCGTCCGGCGCGCCGGCGGAGGGCTGGAACGGGAACCACGTCCAGCTGATGGGCTCCGGAGACGACACCTATCTGCGGGTCGGGGTCCTCAAGCCCGGCGTCTGGGTCGTGTCCGACCCGGGTGCGGTGCTCGACCCGGCCGGCAACGAGGTCCGGGGGGTCAAGGGCTGCGCCGATCCCAGGGCGGACCCCTTCGGCTGCTTCGCCACCTCGGACCTTCACATCGAGGTCGAGTACCAGCCCGCCGACCGCTACTGGACCTTCCAGTGGATCGAGACCGGGATCTTCCTCGCCCTCTCCGGCCTGCTGGCCGGGTTCTGCACCTGGTGGCTGCGCCGCAGTACGGCCTGACCGGGAGGGGAAAAAGGGGCGGCCGAAGCCAACGCAACTGGCTTCGGCCGCCCCTCGACCCTACTCGCCCGCGGAAGGGGGCCCGTCGCCCGCCCGTCGCCCGCCGTGACGGGCCCGGGAGCGCATCACTCGTGCAGGTGACGCACCCCGACGGGCCGGCCCGGACCCGGCTGGGCCGTACGGGCCAACTGCGATCGGCGCATGCGAAGTTCACGGCGGCCCGCGTCTGATACCCATCTGGATCATGGCTCCCGTCCGAACCCTGCTGAGCGGCCTGCTCGCCGCCGCCCTGCTCCTTCCCCTCCAGCCCGCCGCCGCGGACGACCGGCCGCCCCCCACCCGCGTCGACTACCGCGGGCTGCGCGTGACCCTCCCCGCCGGCTGGCGGATCGTCGACCTCGACCGGTACCCCGACGCCTGCGTGCGCCTGGACCTGCCCACGCTGTACCTCGGCCACGCCGGAACCCAGGCCGAATGCACCGGCCGCGCCGCCGCCCGCCGCGCCGACACCCTGCATCTCGAACCCCTCGACGGAGCCCCGGAGCGCGCCGACATCCCGACCGTCGCCGTGGACTCCTGGAGCGCGCTGCGCGAGGCCCCGCCCCGCTCCGACAGCAACGAGCTGCGCTACGCCCTGCGCCGGCCCGCGGTCATGGCCACCCTCTCCTACGGGGCCACGCCCGACGCCGTACGCCGGGTACTGGCGCAGGCGCGCGCCGTGGCGCCCCCGCCCGCACCGGCCCCCGCCGTCGCCGTGCCGACCGCCGGCGGCCCGAAGCCCCGTAGCCCACAGGAACCCTTCAAGGGCGAGGGCTTCGACGCCTGCACCGCGCCCACCCAGAAGGCCATGGACACCTGGCGGGCCCGTTCCCCCTTCGGCGCGGTCGGCGTCTACATCGGCGGCCGGGCCCGTGCCTGCGCCCAGCCGCGGCTCACCGCCCGCTGGGTCGAACGGCAGGCCGCCGCGGGCTGGCACCTGATGCCCATCTGGGTGGGCCCGCAGCCCTGGCACCACGCCGGCACCGGCCTGTCCGCCGACCCCTCCGAGGCCGACGGGCAGGGCCTGGAGGCCGCCGAGGGCGCGGTGGCCGCGGCCCGGTCGCTGGGGCTGCCACGGGGCACGGTGCTCTACAACGACGTGGAGAACTACTCGGACCGTGCCACCTGGGACGCCCCGGTCGTCGCCTACCTGACCGCCTGGACGCAGCGCCTGCACGAGCTGGGCTTCCGCTCCGCCGCCTACGTCTCCGTGAGCTCGGGGGTCAAGGCGCTGAGCGCCCACTACCACCAGGCCCCGCAGGTCATGCCGGACGTGCTCTGGGCCGCCCGCTGGAACCTCTCGGCCTCGGTCGCCGACACCGAGATGGGCCTGGAGAAGGGCACCGCCAAGTGGGCCGGCCGACGCCGCGCCCACCAGTTCCGCGGCGACCACAACGCCACCTACGGCGGCATCACCCTCAACATCGACCGCAACTGGGTGGACGTCGACCCGACCGTCCTCGCCCGGAAGGACAAGAAGCCGCAGGCTTAGGTCGTCTCTTTCGGATCTTGCCGGGCGACGCGGGCCCGGCAAGATCCGAAAGAGACGACCTAGGCGAGGGGGACTATTCGGCCGGGTCCTCGCGGGGCGGTTCGTCGTCGTCGCCGCGGCGCAGGGTGCGGATGCCGTGTGCCGGGGTCCATGTGCGGATCACCAGGTCGTCGCCCTCCACCTCGACGCGGACGACCTCCGTCAGGTCGGCGTGGAAGAGGTGGAACGGGTGCGGGGTGTCGGTCTCCTCCGCGTACCGGTGCAGTTCGGGCGGGTCCACCTGCTCCACCGCGCGCCCGGAGATCCGTACGTCCCCGTCCGGCATGCTCTCGCCCTCGCCCGGGTTGGTGTGCAGGGCGAAGCGCGGGTCGTGCTGGAGGTCCCTTGCCTTCATGGAGCCCGCCATCATGCCGAGCCACAGCTCCCCGCCCCGGATGTCGACATTCAGGCCCGTCACCCGGGGGGAGCCGTCCTTGCGGAGGGTGGCCAGGACATGATGGGGGTACTGCGCGAAGCGGGCCTGGACGGCTGCCGCGAACTCCGGCTCCGCCTTCTCGAACGCTGCCCAGTTGTTCGTCGTCATGCGTCCCATCAAAGCGCGTGGCCCCGGTGGTCGCCGGTCAGGCGCGCACGATGCCCGCACCTCGCGCCGCAGCCAGCCAGGCCGGGAATTCACTGACGAGGCGGTCGTAGAGTTCGCCGTCCGGCACCCTTCGGGGGTCCTGCCCCGCGTGGAAGTAGCCCGCGTTGTCCACGGCCCGCTTCGCCGGAACGGGCAGTTCGTCCAGCCGGCGCAGGAAGTCGAACTGCGTGCTGCGCGTGTTGCCGAAGCCGACGAACTGCCAGAAGAGCGGCAGCCGGGCCGCCTTGCACAGGTACTTTTCCGCCGCGAGCTTGTTGATCGGCCCGCCGTCGGTCTGGAAGACGACCAGGGCGGGGGAGGTTGACCCCGAGTCCAGGTAGTGGTCGATGACCGCGTCCATCGCCGCGTGGTAGGCCGTCTTGCCCATGTGGCCCAGCCGCGAGGCGATCTCGGTGACCCGGCCCTCATGTCCGGCCAGGGAGATCTCCTCCACCGCGTCGACCTCGGTGGAGAAGAAGACCACCGGTACGCGGGCGTCGTCGTCCAGGTGCGCGGACAGCCCCAGCACCCGGTCCGCGAGGGCCTGCACGCTGCCGTCCGCGTAGTACGGCTTCATCGACCCGGAGTAGTCCAGGACCAGGTAGACCGCGGCCCGTCCGCCCTCCATGCCGTACTTGCGCAAGGAGACCCCGGCGCTCTTGTAGAGGCTCACGAGCGCCGGAGCCGTCTCCTCGACCTTGCGGAGGTTGATCGCACTGCCCGTCATGCGGCGAGCGTACGGGAGCGCGCCGGCCTGTCAGCCCGTCTCGGTGAAACCCGGATCGGCTGCCAGCCGGGCTCGGTGCGTGGCCGGTGCGCCGAGCAGGAGGGCGGAGCCGTGGGCGCGCTTGAAGAACGCGTGCGCCTGGTGCTCCCAGGTGATGCCGATGCCGCCGTGCAGCTGCGTACTGGACGGCGGGGACCACGACATCGCGCTGGGCCGGGTCACCGGCCTGGCCGTGCACCGCGACGACGCGCCGCCGCTGCTGTACTTCCGGCGGTCCTACGGGAGCGTGCCGCGCGGCTCGCTCTCGCCCCGCCCGGCGGCCAGCGCGTCGATGTCGTCGAGCATGGCGGCCGCGAGGTCGCGCTCGGAGGCGTAGTACCGCTCCGCCCACTTGAGGGTGAGCGTCGGGTACGCCCAGGCGCTCTCGTCCTTCGCGCCCTCCGCGTCGGCCACCGCGCGCCGGCGCATCATCTCCGTGAACTCCTGATGCTGGACCAGGACTTCACGCATCTGCTCCGGCTCCAGCAGGTGGCCCAGCCACAGCCGCAGCATCGGCCCGTGCTTGAGGACGGGAGGGTCGACAGGGGCCTCGCGGGCCCATGTCCGCACGGCCGTCATGCCTTCGTCCGTGATCCGGTACACCCGCTTGTCGCGCGTCCCGGTGTCCTGGGCGACCGTCCGCGAGGAGGCGTAGCCCGCCTTCTCCAGGCGCTTGAGCTCGCTGTAGATCTGGCTGAACGACGGGCTCCAGTAGAAGAACCGCAGCGACCGGTCCGACCACTTCTTCAGGTCGTAACCGGAGAGCTCCTCCCCGAAGGAGAGCAGCCCGAGTACCGCCCAGCTGGTCGCGGGGAGCGCGCGCTTGTTCGTCTCGTCTGCCACGCAGCGCAGTCTACGACCGGTCCCCGCAGCAACCCTTCCCCCTGAAGGGTATGCCTGCTAGAAGTATTCCTATTAGAAGTACTCCACTTCTGAACGCCGGCACGAAACACCGGACGGAGGGATCTCACCGTGAAGTTCTCGATGATCTTCGAGGCGCAGCTCGCCGACCCCACCCCCGAACGCGAACGCCAGGTCATCCACGACTGCGTCGAACAGGCCGTCCATGCCGAGGAGATGGGCTTCGACCGGATCTGGGCCGTAGAGCACCACTCCCTGACCCGGTACGCGCACATGAGCGCCTCGGAGATCTTCCTGACCTGGGTCGCCGCCCGCACCAGCAGGATCCGCATCGGCCACGGCGTCGTCACCATGCCCTTCGGCTACCAGCACCCGGTGCGCGTCGCCGAGCGCGCGGCCATGCTCGACGTCCTCTCCGGGGGGCGCGTCGACATCGGCGCCGGTCGCGGCGCCACCCGCCAGGAGATGTCCATGTACGGGGTCAGGCCCGAGGACACCCACCCGCAGATGGAGGAGGCGCTGCGGATCTTCTCCTCGGCCTGGAAGGAGGAGACCTTCGAATGGCACGGCTCCATTGACATCGGCCCCGGCGCGATCCTGCCCCGCCCGGTCCAGGATCCGCACCCGCCGCTGTTCATGGCCTGCTCCAGGCACGACACCCTCGAACTGGCCGCCGAACTCGGCATCGGGGCCCTGGTGATGGGCTTCGCGGGCGCCGAGGACGTACGCGCCATGCGGAAGGTCTACGACGGGGCCATCGCGGCACGCAGCGGTGAGCGCCTGGTCGGGGCCGAGCCCAACGACCATCTCTCCGCCCTCTGCCCGACCATCGTCCTCGACGACGCCGAGCGCGCCCTGCGCCTCGGCACCCGCGGGCAGCGCTTCTTCGCCGAGTCCATCGCCCACTGGTACGGCAACGGCCCCGAGCCGGCCGGGTACACGGAGGAGGAGAGCGCCGAGACCCATGTGGCGGCCCTGGCACGCGGCCGGGAGGAGCTCGTCGCCAAGCTGCACGAGGCCCGTATCCCCGTCCGCCCCGTCGACACCGGCACCTACAACGCCGAGCACGCGTACGGCAGCGCCGAGACCGCCATCGCCTACGTCGAGCAGCTGCGCGAGATCGGCGTCGACGAGGTGATGTGCCTGATCCAGATGGGCACCGTCCCCCAGGAGGCGTGCATGGAGACCATCCGCCAGTGGGGCGAGAAGGTCATCCCGCACTTCCGCGCCCTGGAGGGCTGAGCCATGGGGAAGCAGCTCGACGGCAAGGTCGTCGTGATCACCGGCGCCGGGCGCGGCCAGGGCGCCGCCGGGGCCCGGCTGTGCGCGGCGGCGGGAGCCCGGGTCGTCGTCACCGACGTACGGGAGGACGAGGGCCGGGCGGTGGCCGCCGAACTCGGCGACCAGGGGCTCTACGTACGCCACGACGTGGCCGACCCGGCGGGCTGGGCGACGGTCGTGGAGCAGGCGGTCCGCGCCTTCGGAACGGTCTCGGCGCTGGTCAACAACGCGGCCCTGTGGCGCACGGCCCACGTGGAGGAGCAGCGGCTGGAGGACTTCGAGACACTCCTGCGGGTCAACCTGCTCGGCCCGTTCCTCGGCATCCAAGCGGTGGCGCCGGTGCTGCGGGCGGGCGGGGGCGGCTCGATCGTCAACATCTCCTCCACCGCCGGACTGGTCGGGATACCGGGCCACGCGGCCTACGGATCCACCAAGTTCGGGCTGCGCGGACTGACCCGGTCGGCGGCCCTCGACCTCGCCCGGGACCGGATCCGGGTCAACTCGGTGCACCCGGGGGCCATCGACACCCCGATGGTGGCCGAGGCGGTCGCGGGCCGGGACTGGTCGCACGTGCCGCTGGGACGGATGGGCCGCCCGGAGGAGGTCGGGGAGCTCGTCCTCTTCCTCTGCTCGGACGCGTCCTCGTACATGACGGGCACCGAGTTCACCGTGGACGGGGGGATGACGGCGGCATGAGCGACCTTTCGACGACGGACGCGCTGTCGCCGGAGGCCAGGCGGCTGTGCGACGTGATGACGGCGGCCTTCCCCGGGCCGGGCGACACGCAGGCCCTGCGGGCGGCGGCGGCCTCCGGGGCCGGCCGCGCGGGCCCGGCCATGGCCTCGGTGTCCGACACCGTCGCGGGCGGGGTCCCGGTCCGGATCTACGATCCCGCCCCCGCCCCCGGCCCGGAGGGCCGGCCGCTGGTTGTCTTCCTGCACGGCGGCGGCTGGGTGATGTGCGGCCTGGACACCCACGACGCGACCTGCCGCTCCCTGGCCGTGGCCGCGGGCGCGGTGGTCGTCTCGGTGGACTACCGGCTCGCCCCGGAGCACCCCTGGCCGGCGGCCCCCGACGACGCGCTGACCGTACTGCTCTGGGCCCGGAACCGGGCCCGCGCGCTCGGCTGCGACCCCGGCCGCGTGGTGCTCGCGGGGGACTCCAGCGGTGGCAATCTCGCGGCCGTGACCGCCCTGCGCGCGCCCGGGCTCGTCGCGGGACAGCTGCTGTTCTATCCGCCGCTGGACGCCTCGATGGAATCCGCCTCCGTGGAGAGGTACGCCGAGGGCTACTTCCACACCGCCGCCCACATGGCCTGGTACTGGGACCAGTACGGCGGCGACCCGGAACACCCGTATGTCTCGCCGCTGCGCGCCCCCGACCTGGCCGGCCGGCCGCCCGCGCTCATCGTCCTCGCGGACTGCGACGTGCTGCGCGACGAGGGCCTCGCGTACGCCCGTCGGCTGGCGGCTGCCGGGGTCGACTGCACGGTCCAGATCCACCCGGGCGTCTTCCACGGCTTCCTGGGCCTGCCCCTCCCGGCGGGCGCCGCCGCGCTGCGGGCGGCGGGGGCCTGGGTGGCGGGGGTCCGGGGGGTGATCCCGCCGGCCTCCCAGGCATGATGTGTCCATGGCTGAACTGATACGGAGACTGCCGGGCGCGGTGCTGCGCAACTGCCTGCTCCTGGCAGTGGAGTTCGGTGCCATCTGGTTCCTGCAGGGCCCCGAGGGCGCCTGGGTCCCGGTCCTGCTGGCCGTCTTCGTCGTCGGCGCCGCCGTACCGCACGGGACCGACGCCGAGTTCGTCGCCCGCACCTCCGTCGCGCTCCTCGCGGTCGCGATCGCGGTGGCCGGCGGGATCACCTGGGACCGGCACACCCTCCACGACCGCGGCCGCGAGGAGCTGGCGGTCGTCGCCGAGCGGAAGACGGTGGAGGACGGCGGGGCGCCGGCCCCCTCGCTCCGGCTGCGCACGGAGGCGGGCCGGGACCTGCCCGGCCCCGTCGCGACGGACCTCCCGGTCGGCGCCCGGCTGAAGGTGACCGTGGACCCCGACGGACCGGCCTGGTCCCTCGGCGGACGCCCGGACCGGCCGCGCTGGCCGGCCCTCGGCACCGGGGCTCTGATCCTGCTCCAGACCGCCCTCGTCGTACGGATCTCCCTGCGCCGCCGGCCCTGAGGGCCGCGGCCGCTCGACCGTGCAGGAGCAGCCCTCCACGGTCGCTCTCCGCACGGTGCAAGTACCGCGATCTTGTTGCCGATTGCGTGATCGAAAAGAATGGGCGCATGACCACACGTGCCCGTTCCTTCGACGCAGCAGCCGCTCTGTACGCGGCCCACCGCCCCAGCTACCCCCCGGCCCTCTTCGACGCCGTCGAGTCCCTCACCGGCCGGCCGCTCGCCGGGGCCCGGGTGGCCGATGTAGGAGCCGGGACCGGGATCGCCACCACGCTCCTGCACGAGCGCGGGGCCGAGGTCGTCGCGGTGGAGCCCGGGGACGGGATGGCCGCCGAATTCCGCCGGACGCACCCCGGCATCCCGATCGTGCGCGGCGACGGGGACCGGCTGCCGCTGGCCACCGGCTCCGTCGACCTGCTCACCTACGCCCAGGCCTGGCACTGGACCGACCCGGCGCGCTCCGTGCCCGAGGCCCGGCGGGTGCTGCGCCCCGGCGGCGCGCTCGCGATCTGGTGGAACGACACGGACGCCACCGTCCCGTGGATCGCCGGACAGGAGGAGCGGCTCCGGGCCTTCTTCGAGGTCGAGGGCCAGCCCTGCCGCACCCTGCCCGAGGGGCTCGGTGATTTCGCCACCCGGTCGGTGACGTGGTCGCGGCGCATCACGCTGGACGATCACCTCGCCAACCTGGCCAGCCACTCCGCCTTCCTGGTCCTGGGCGAGGCCCGGACCCGCGCGTACCTCGAGGGGGAGCGGGAACTGCTCGGCCCGCTCTTCCCGGACGGCATCGTCGAGGAGCAGTACGTCGTGAGCCTCAGCGTCGCCGTGGTGTGAGCGACCGCAGGACCTCGGCCCGGCAGGCCGACGGCGTACCCCAGGCATCGCGCAGCGGCCGGGCCTTGCGCAGCCACAGGGACAGGTCCAGCTCCTCGGTGTAGCCCACCGCACCGTGGAGCTGGAGCGCCGTCATCGCCGCCCGGTAGGACGCCTCGCCGGCCGCCAGTTTCGCCGCCGCCACCTCGCCCGGCCCCGGGGACAGCGCCGCCGCCCACACCAGCGGCCGGGCGAACTCCAGGGCGAGCAGGGTGTCCGCCAGCCGGTGCTTCACGGCCTGGAAGGACCCGATCGGCGTCCCGAACTGCGTGCGCTGCTTCGCGTACTCCACCGTCCGGGCCAGCAGCGCCTCACCGACGCCCAGGCATTGGGCGGCCGTCAGCAGCCGGGCCCACCGCCAGGCAACTCCGGCCGCCCGGGTCACCTCCGGGCCCTCCGCGAGCAGTTCACCCCCGTCGGCCGGCGGGAGGGACAGCCGGCGCGCGGGGTCGGTCGACCTGAGCGGCCCGGCCGGGGCGCCCGCCAGCCGCAGTACGCCCGCCTGCGACACCGTGAAGCAGTACGTGGCCGCGTCCGCGTCCGGCGCGTACGGACTCCCGCCCGGCAGGGTCAGCGTGGCCGAGGCCTCGCCCAGGGCCAGCCCCGGCAGGAACCGCTTGGCGAGCGACTCGTCCGCCAGCTCCGACAGCAGCACGCAGGCGGCCGCGCTCTCCACCACCGGCCCCGGCACCCCGGCCCGGCCCAGCTCCACGAGGCCGAGGGACAGCTCCAGCGGGAGCAGGCCCGCCCCCTCGTGGGCCTCCGGCACGGCCAGCGCGAACAGACCCGTCGCCGCGAGCCGGGACCACAGCGCCCGCCCGGGCCCGGCGTCGCCGTCCGCCCAGGCCCGTACCGCCGCCGGGACCTGCGCCGAACCCAGCAGGGAGCGCAGCGTCCGGGCGAAGTCCGACTGTTCGTCGGTCAGCAGGAAACGCATCAGCGGCGGCCCTTCGGGAGGCCGAGCAGCCGCTCGGCGATGATGTCGCGCTGGATCTCGTTCGTCCCCGCGTAGATCGGCCCGGCGAGGGAGAACACCCACGGCTCGGCCCACTCGCCGTCCGCGAGCTCCGCGTCCGGGCCCAGCAGGTCCAGCGCCGTCTCGTGCAGGGCGATGTCGTACTCCGACCAGAACACCTTGTTCAGGCTGGACTCGGCGCCGATCGTCTCCCCCGCCGCGAAGCGGGAGGCGTTCGCCCAGGTGAACAGCTCGTAGGCGCGGGCCCCGACCACCGCGTCCGCCACCCGGTCGCGCAGCGCGGTGTCGGACGGGTCGCCGTGCCCGTGCCACAGCCCGACGAGCCGGTCGGCCGCCGCCAGGAACCGGCCGGGGGAGCGCAGGGTCAGCCCGCGCTCATTCCCGGTCGTCGACATGGCGATCCGCCAGCCCTGCCCGGGCTCCCCGATGACGTCCTCGTCCGGGACGAAGACCCGGTCCAGGAAGAGCTCCGCGAAGGCCGGCTTGCCGTCCAGGCGGCCGATCGGCCGCACCGTCACGCCCGGCGCCCGCAGGTCGAACATCAGGTACGTCAGCCCCTGGTGCGGTTTCGGGGTGTCCGGGTCGGTGCGGAAGATCCCGAAGGCGCGGTCCGCGAAGGCGGCCCGTGAGGACCAGGTCTTCTGGCCGGACAGCAGCCAGCCGCCGTCCGTCCGCCGTGCCCGCGACTTCAGCGAGGCCAGGTCGGACCCCGACTCGGGCTCCGACCAGGCCTGCGCCCAGATCACCTCGCCGCTCGCCATCGACGGCAGCACCCGCGCCCGCTGCTGCGGGCTCGCGTGGTCGAAGAGGGTCGGCGCGAGGAGGTTGATGCCGTTCTGGGAGACCCGGCCGGGCGCGCCCGCCGCCCAGTACTCCTCCTCGAAGACCAGCCACTTCACGATGTCCGCGCCCCGGCCCCCGTACTCCTCGGGCCACGACACCACCGACCACCGGTCCGCGTGCAGCTGCGCCTCCCACTCCCGGTGCGCCGCGAAGCCCTCCGCCGTCTCCAGGGAGGGGAGGGGGGAGGAGGGGACCCGGCGGGCCAGCCAGTCCCGTGCCTCGGCCCGGAACTCCTCCACCTCGGCCGTCTGGGCCAGGTTCATCGTCGGGTCCATCAGGTGTTCGCCTCCTTCATGGCGGATATGTCCATCCCGCCGAGCGAGTCCGCCGCGGTCTCCGCGTTGTGCGCGTGCGCGAGGTGGTGCAGGCCGAACACCGAGTCCATTCCGGTGTGCAGGCCCTGGAGGTCCTCGGCCTGGTTGACGGCCCGCTTGGCCAGCGCCAGTCCGAAGGCCGGCATCTCGGCGATCCGCAGGGCGAGGCGTTCGGTCTCGGCCTCCAGCACGTCCGCCCCCACGACCCGGTTGACCATGCCGACCTCGTACGCGCGCCGGGCGGACATCCGGTCGCCGGTGTAGAGGAACTCCTTCGCGATCCGCGGCGGCATCGCCCACGGGTGCGCGAAGTACTCGACCCCCGGGATGCCCATCCGTACGACCGGGTCGGCGAAGAAGGCGTCCTCGCTCGCCACGATCAGGTCGCAGACCCAGGCCAGCATCAGGCCGCCCGCCACGCATGCCCCGCGCACCGAGGCGATCACCGGCTTGGGCAGCTCGCGCCAGCGCCGGCACATCCCCAGGTACACCTCCGACTCGCGCGCGAAGCGGGACTCGGCGCCCGGCCGCCCGGTGTGGTCCCACCACAGGCCGGCCCGCCGCTCGAAGGGCAGGTGGGCGTCGCGCTGCGGGGTGCCGATGTCGTGGCCCGCGGAGAAGTGGTCACCGGCCCCGGCCAGGACGACCACCTTCACCGCGGGGTCCTCGGCGGCCCGGTAGAAGGCGTCGTCCAGCGCGTACGTCATGGCGCTGTTCTGCGCGTTGCGATAGCGGGGGCGGTTCATGGTCACGTACGCGACCGGGCCGCGGCGCTCGTGGAGCACGGGTGTGTCGTCGGGCGTGCGGTCGTCGGGCATGCGGCTGCCATCCTTCACGGGCGAAGCTTCCCTAACAAGTGTTTGGTAGGTTAACGTACGGCCATGAGCAGCGTCGAGGAGTTCCGCACCGAGGTCCGGGGGTGGCTACGGGCCCGCGCCGACACCGTCTACGCGGGCTCGGACGAGATCCAGCGCACCCTCATCGCCGAGCGGATCCTCGGCCTTCCCAAGGAGGTACGGGCGTGAACACCCCCGACTATGTCCCCGGGCACGGACTGCTGAAGGGCCGCACCGCCGTCGTCACCGCCGCCGCCGGGGCCGGGATCGGCGGAGCCACCGCCCGCCGCCTCCTCGAAGAGGGCGCCGCCATCGTCATCGGCGACGCCCACGCCCGCCGCCTGAAGGAGACCGAGGAGACGCTCGCCGCCGAGTTCGGCGCGGACCGCGTCACCTCCCTGCCCTGCGACGTCACCGACGAGGACCAGGTCCAGGCCCTCTTCGCGCTCGCCGAGCAGACCCACGGCCGCCTCGACATCGTCGTCAACAACGCCGGCCTCGGCGGCACCGCAGCCCTCGTCGACATGACCGACGCCCAGTGGTCCCGCGTCCTCGACGTCACCCTGAACGGCACCTTCCGCTGCACCCGCGCCGCCCTCCGCGCCCTCAAGGCCTCCGGCGGCGGCGGAGTGATCGTCAACAACGCCTCCGTCATCGGGTGGCGCGCCCAGACCGGCCAGGCCCACTACGCCGCCGCCAAGGCCGGGGTGATGGCGCTGACGCGCTGCGCGGCCCTGGAGGCGGCCGAGTTCGGCGTACGTGTCAACGCGGTCGCCCCGAGCCTGGCCATGCACCCGCATCTGGTGAAGGTCACCAGCGAGGAGCTCCTGGCCGAACTCACCGCCCGCGAGGCCTTCGGCCGGTACGCCGAGCCATGGGAGGTCGCCAACGTCATCGTCTTCCTGGCCAGCGCCTACTCGTCGTACATGACCGGCGAGACGGTGTCGGTCAGCAGCCAGCACGCGTAGGCCGAGAATGGACGCGTGCCAACGAACAAGCCGACATCCCAGAAGAAGCCACAGGTGACGGCCTCCCCCGAACGGCGTCGTGAACTCCTCGACACCGCCGCCGAGGTCTTTGCCGCACAGGGCTACAACGCCACCACCGTCCGCAAGATCGCCGACGCCGCCGGAATGCTCGCCGGCAGCCTCTACTACCACTTCGATTCCAAGGAATCGATGCTCGACGAGATCCTCTCGGCCTTCCTGACCGAGCTGTGGGACGGGTACGACACCGTCCTCGCCGCGGGCCTCGGCCCCAGGGAGACCATCGAGGCCCTCGTCACCGAGTCCTTCCGGGAGATCGACCGGCACCGCGCCGCCGTCGCCATCTACCAGAAGGAGTCCCGCACCCTCTCCGCCCAGCCCCGCTTCCACTACCTGTCCGACTCGCAGCAGAAGTTCGAGAAGGCCTGGCTGGGGACGCTGGAGCGGGGGGTCGCCGCCAAGGTCTTCCGCGCCGACCTCGACATCCGCCTCACCTACCGCTTCGTGCGCGACACGGTGTGGGTGGCGGCGTCCTGGTACCGGCCGGGCGGACAGCACAGCCCCGAAGAGATCGCCCGCCAGTACCTGTCGATGGTGCTGGACGGGATCGCCCTGCGCCCCACGTGACAGACCCGACCGTCTGAGGAGTCCCGATGCCCGAGGCCTACATAGTCGATGCGGTACGCACCCCCGTGGGGCGGCGCAAGGGCGGCCTGGCCGCCGTCCACCCCGCCGACCTGGGCGCACACGTCCTGAAGGCACTGATCGAGCGGTCCGGGGCGGACCCGGCCGCCGTGGAGGACGTGGTGTTCGGCTGCCTCGACACGGTGGGGCCGCAGGCGGGGGACATCGCCCGGACGGCCTGGCTGGCGGCCGGCCTGCCCGAGGAGGTGCCCGGGGTCACCATCGACCGCCAGTGCGGGTCCTCGCAGCAGGCGGTGCACTTCGCGGCGCAGGGCGTCCTGTCCGGCACCCAGGACCTCGTGGTCGCGGGCGGCACCCAGAACATGTCGATGATCCCGATCGCCTTCGCCTCGCGGCAGGCGGCGGAGCCGCTCGGCCTCACGGAGGGGCCGTACGCGGGCTCGGCGGGCTGGCGGGCCCGGTACGGGGACGCCCCGGTGAACCAGTTCCACGGCGCGCAGCTCATCGCGCAGAAGTGGGGGATCACCCGGCAGGACATGGAGGAGTTCGCGCTCCGCTCCCACCGGCGGGCGATCCGCGCCATCGACGAGGGCCGCTTCGCCCGCGAGACGGTGGCCTACGGCGACGTGAGCGTCGACGAGGGCCCGCGGCGGGACACGACCCTGGAGAAGATGGCCACCCTCAAGCCCGTCGTCGAGGGCGGCACCATCACCGCGGCCGTCTCCTCCCAGGTCTCGGACGGAGCGGCGGCCATGCTGATCGCCTCCGAGCGGGCGGTACGGGAACACGGCCTGCGGCCGCGCGCCCGCATCCACCACCTCTCGGTCCGCGGCGAGGACCCGATCCGCATGCTGTCCGCGCCGATCCCGGCCACGGCGTACGCGCTGAAGAAGACCGGCATGTCGCTGGCCGACATCGACCTGGTGGAGATCAACGAGGCCTTCGCCCCGGTGGTGCTGGCCTGGCTGAAGGAGACCGGCGCCGATCCGGAGCGGGTCAACGTCAACGGTGGCGCGATCGCCCTGGGCCACCCGCTGGGCGCGACCGGGGTGAAGCTGATGACCACCCTCCTGCACGAACTGGAACGCACCGGCGGCCGCTACGGCCTGCAGACCATGTGCGAGGGCGGCGGCCAGGCCAACGTCACGATCATCGAGCGGCTGTAGCGGCGGTACCGCTCACGAGGGGAGCAGGGAGGGAGCCCGCGGTATGCCGGGCTCGCGCAGGACGCCCGGCAGCCGGGCCACCGCCAGGGACTTCCGCCGCCCGCCGGCCGGCCCGGTCCGACCCGTAGGGGTGAATCTTTTCGCCCAGGGCGGATCGGGCCGCCGGGGTCGGGGCGGGCGTCCGGACGGGACCGGGCCGCCCACGGCCCAAGGGGGACCGGGCCTGCGGCCTCCCGGACCGCCCCGCGGCGCCACCGGCGGGACCGCCGCCGACGGGCCGGAGGGTGCAGGTCACACCCCTCGCCCCGGGACTCCCCGCAGCGAGGTGTGCTAACTTAGAGCTCGTTGCAGTTGTGGTACCCATGAACTTTATGTGCGCCTGACGGGAATGCTCCGCAGGCGCTTTTATTGTTTTGCCGGAATCTCCGGATGGGGCCCTTTGCCGCCTATTCAGGAGATTTAAAATGGCACTTGGCACCGTGAAGTGGTTCAACTCGGAAAAGGGCTTCGGCTTCATCGAGCAGGACGGTGGCGGCCCGGACGTCTTCGCCCACTACTCGAACATCGCCACCCAGGGCTTCCGTGAGCTCCAGGAGGGCCAGCGCGTGTCCTTCGACGTCACCCAGGGCCAGAAGGGCCCCCAGGCGGAGAACATCATCCCCGCCTAAGTTCTTCAGCATGCCGGGGTCCGCACCGCGAGGTGCGGGCCCCGGCTTGTCTGCTGTTTCGACCTTTGTTTTACCTGCCGGTTTCAGGAGGGCTTTCTCGCATGACCAGCTCCAGCTCCGCACGACCCAGCCGCCGCCCCACCCGGGGTCGAGGTGCGGCCCAGGGGCGTCCGAAGTCTGGCGCGGGACGGCAGAAGTCCGCGCCCGTTGCCCGGCCCCAGGAATTCACCATGCCCGAGCCGATCGCCCCGGCGCTGCCGCCGGTCGAGTCGTTCGGCGACATGGACATGCCCGAGGCGCTGCTGAAGACCCTCGCCGCCCAGGGCGTCACCGAGCCGTTCCCGATCCAGGCCGCGACGCTGCCGAACTCGCTCGCCGGCCGTGACCTGCTCGGCCGCGGCCGCACCGGCTCCGGCAAGACGCTGGCCTTCGGCCTGGCGCTGCTGGCCCGTACCGCCGGCCGCCGCGCGCAGCCGAAGGCGCCGCTCGCGCTGGTCCTCGTACCCACCCGTGAGCTCGCGCAGCAGGTCACCGACGCGCTGGCCCCGTACGCCACGGCCGTCAACCTGCGCATCGCGACCGTCGTCGGCGGCATGTCGATCAACCGGCAGTCGGGCGCCCTGCGCCGCGGCGCCGAGGTGCTCGTCGCCACCCCCGGCCGCCTGAAGGACCTCATCGACCGCGGTGACGCCGACCTCTCGCAGGTCTCGATCACCGTCCTCGACGAGGCCGACCAGATGACCGACATGGGCTTCATGCCGCAGGTCACGGCGCTGCTCAAGCAGGTCGAGGCCGGCGGCCAGCGGATGCTGTTCTCCGCGACGCTGGACAAGAACATCGACAAGCTCGTCAAGATGTTCCTGACCGACCCGGTCGGCCACTCCGTCGACCCGTCGGCCGGTGCGGTCACCACTATGGAGCACCACGTCCTGTACGTCATGGACGAGACCGACAAGAAGGCCGTGGCGACGCGCATAGCCGCTCGCGACGGCCGGGTGATCATGTTCGTCGACACCAAGCGCGGGGTCGACCGCATGGTCAAGAAGCTGCTCGCCGACGGCGTGCGCGCCTCCGGCCTGCACGGCGGCCGCTCCCAGCCGCAGCGCAACCGCACCCTGGACTGGTTCAAGACGGGCGAGGTCACCGCGCTGGTCGCCACCAACGTTGCGGCGCGCGGCATCCACATCGACGACCTCGACCTCGTGGTCAACGTGGACCCGCCCAGCGACCACAAGGACTACCTGCACCGCGGCGGCCGTACCGCCCGTGCCGGTGAGTCCGGCAGCGTGGTCACCCTGGTCCTCCCCGACCAGAAGCGGGACATGACCCGTCTGATGTCGGACGCCGGGATCTCCCCGCGCACCGCGCAGATCAAGTCCTCCGACGAGGAACTGGCCCGGCTGACCGGCGCCAAGGAGCCCTCGGGCATCCCGGTGGTGCTGGAGGTTCCGCAGCCGACCGCGCCCAAGCAGCGCTCCGGCTCCGGTACGGGCTCCGGCTCGCGCCGCCGCTCGGGCGGACCGCGCACCGGTGCCGCCACGGGCAGCGCTCCGGCGAACGGCGGCCGTGCCCGCCGCTCCGGCGGGGGCGCCTCCGGGCAGGCCCCGGCGGCCTCCGGGTCGGGCCAGGCCCGTCGCGGCGGCCAGGGCGGCGGTGGCGCGGCCACCGGCACCGGCGAGCGCAGCCGGCGCGGGACGGGCGGCGCCGGCGGTGGCGCGGCAGCGGCCTCCGCGCGCAGCAGGGTCGGCTCCGGTGGCCAGGGCCGCCGCCGGACGGTCTGACCGGCCACACCGCAGGACACAGGCACGACGATGCCGGGCAGCGCAGGACGCGCTGCCCGGCATCGTGCTGCCCGGCATCGTGCGCTCCGGGGCAGGCGCCCCCGCTACCGGACCATCCGGTCCTGCAGCTTCGCCAGCGTCCGCAGGTCCAGGCCGAGGCCCTGCGTCAGGTAGCCGAAGAAGCTGCCGTAGTCGGCCTCCAGCTGGGCCGTCGCCGAGTCCAGGTAGTCCTGGCGGACCTCCTGGAGCGGGATCAGCAGGTCCGGGTTCTGCATCCGGCCCGACTGCTTCAGGCCCGCCCGCACCCGGGCGTCGTAGGCGGCGCGGAAGGTGTTCGACGCCAGGTAGTCGCGCTCCGCGGTGTCCTCGGGGACGGCCAGGGCGCGCAGCAGGACGTAACTCATCCAGCCGGTCCGGTCCTTGCCGGACGTGCAGTGGTACAGGACCGGGCCCTGCCGGCCGTCGGCGATCTCCCGCAGGGTCGCCGCGAACTGCGCCCGGTTCTCGGGGCTGCTCACGAAGGTGCGGTAGATGTCGCGCATGTAGGCCTCGGCGCGGCCGCCGCCGAGCATCTGCTCCTGGACCACGGGATCGCCGCTGCCGATCGCGCCGACGAGGGTTCCGTAGAGGCCGAGGTCACTGACCGGGCGTGCGGTGGGGGAGAGGCCAGCGGGCAGCCGGTCGGCGCCGTCGTACTGGAGCTCCATCGGAATGCGGAAATCGACGACCTTCTTGAGGCCGAGACCGGCGACGGTGGTGACGTCTGCGTCGGTCAGCTTGCTCAGTGCGTCGGAGCGGTAGACCAGGCCCTGGCGGACCTGGCCGCCGGTCCAGGTGCGGTAGCCGCCGAGGTCCCGGAGGTTGACGGCGCCCTGGAGGGGGATCTGGCGAATCGTTTCGGCCTGCTGCTGGTGGTGCCGGGCACTGACCCCGGCTCCGGGTGCCGTCGCCGCGTACGCGGAGGCGGGCAGGATCCCGATGGCGAGAGCGGCGGCGGCCGCCGCTCTCGCCAGACGGATGCGGGCACGGCTCATATGGGCAACTCCTGTGACGGAGAAGGGGGATCACCCTGGTGGTGGCAGGGTGCGGAGCATGTGCAGTGCTTCGAGTGCTTCGAGTGCTTCGAGTGCCTGTTGTGCCTCGGCCATGACGCGGGAGACGAGCTCCGCGCAGGACGGGAGATCGTCTATCACCCCCGCGACCTGGCCCGATGCCATGACGCCGAGGTCCGTACGGCCCTCGACCATGGACGCCTTGAGGAGCATGGGGGTGTTCGCGGCGAGCAGGACCTGGCTCCAGGACAGGTCCTTGCCGTGTTTCATCGCGAGCCCGTCGCGGACCATCTGCGACCAGCTCAGGCCGGACAGCTTCCGGAAGCCGGCCGCGTGCCGCACCGCCCGGACCAGCGCCCGCGTACGGCCCGCCCGCTCCAGCGAGTCGACCAGCTCCGTACGGAGCATGCGGTGCGGCAGCCCGTCGACGGCCGTGGTGACGGTGACGTCCTTGACCGTGGCCTTCAGGTACTCGGCCTTCACGGTGTCCGGGACGGTGGAGTCCGAGGTCAGCAGGAAACGGGTGCCCATGGCGATGCCCGCGGCCCCGTACGACAGGGCCGCGACCAGGCCGCGCCCGTCGCTGAAGCCGCCCGCCGCGATCACCGGGATGTCCACGGCGTCCACGACCTGCGGCAGCAGCACCGTCGTGGCCACGTCCCCGGTGTGACCGCCGCCCTCGCCGCCCTGCACGATCACCGCGTCGGCGCCCCACGCGGCCACCTTCTCGGCGTGCCGCCGGGCCCCGATCGACGGGATGACCACCACCCCCGCGTCCTTCAGCCGCCCGATCAGCTCCTCGGACGGCGCGAGCGCGAACGAGGCGACCCGCACTCCCTCGTCGATGATCAGTCGCACGCGCTCGGCCGCGTCCCCGGCGTCCGCCCGCAGATTGACCCCGAAGGGAGTGCCGTCCGGCGTGCGGGACTTGACCTCGCGGACCGCCGAACGCAGTTGGTCCACGGTCATCGTGGCCGAGGCCAGGATGCCCAGCGCCCCCGCGTTGGCCGCGCCCGACACCAGACGGGGCCCGGCGACCCAGCCCATGCCCGTCTGCACCAGGGGGTGCTCGACCCCGACCAGCTCGGTGAAGGCCGTCCGTATCGTCGTCGCCATCGCCTCAGACCCGCACTTCCCGGTCGCGCAGCCCCTTGGGGTCGATCACCTCGCGGATCAGCCGCAGCTCCTCGGCGGACGGCTCCCGTGTGCACGGGACCTCGCCCGCGATCACCAGCTCGAAGCCGGTGGCCGCACGGACGTCCTCGACGGTGACCCCCGGGTGGAGGGAGGCCAGGCGCATCGCGTGGCCGGGCCCGCCGAAGTCGAAGACGCCGAGATCGCTCACCACCCGGGGCAGCCGGTGGAAGCGCGTCACCCCGGCCGCCTCCGCGCGGTCGTAGCCGACACCGCTGACCATGTCCACGCGCTCGACGAACACCCGGGTGGAGTGCTTGGGCACCCAGTAACTCACCGGGTTGTTCAGGGTGTTGACGGGCGCGCCGCGCACCCCGAGGAGCTGGCGGGCCGGCCGCTCCCAGTCACCGATGCAGGAGATGTTCTGGTTGCCGAACCGGTCGATCTGGCTGGCGCCCATCATCACGTGCCGTCGGCCGCCGGTCACCATCGTCAGATGACGCCGGTACGGGAGCCAGCCCTCGGCCGAGCCGTCCAGCCCGACGAGCATGGCCTCGCCGTCGGTCAGCAGCAGGTCGGGGGAGAAGGTCCGCTTCGCGAGGCGGGCCCCGAAGGAGGGGATCAGGCCCATCGGACTGGCGAGCACCTCGCCGTTGTCGCGCCAGGCCTCGGCGCACGCGATCACGCAGTACTCGGCGCGGGAGACGGTGCGGGGGGCGGTGGTGGTCCCGGTGGTCGTCACTGCTGCTCCTCGTGCCAGGTCCGGACGGCCGACTGGTAGTCGTGCTCGCTCGCCCCGGACAGGAAGCGCGCCGAGAACTCGGTCCAGGGGGTGGCCGCGTACAGCTTCTGGAAGGCCTCGTCGCGGTCGTAGTCGGGGGCGCAGGAGGTGAAGTGCGCGCCGTTCGGGCACTCCACGACCCCGGTCACGGAGTGGCGGCTGACGAGGAGGGACTGCGGCGGCCCCGCCTTGGCGAGCTCGGCGGTCTCGACGAGCTGCTCGCAGGAGACGTAGGCGGCGTCGGCGGCCTCGCAGAAGAGGTCGTCGAAGTACGGGTCCGGGCCCAGGTACTGGGCGTTGCCGAGGCGGTCGGCGCGGTTCAGGTGGACCAGGGCGGCGTCCATGCGCAGGGCGGGGACGGCGACGAGCTCCTCGCCGTCGTCGTAGGGCGAGGTGACGGTACGCAGCTCCGGGTTGACCCGCATCACGTCGGAGCCCAGGCCGGCGCGGACGGGGAGGAAGGGCAGCCGGTTGGCGGCGGCGTGCAGGCCCCACATGAACATGGCCTCGTCGAGCTCGGTGAGGGTGAAGGCGGCGCGCTCGCGGGCGGCCCGGAAGTGTGGCTCCAGCGGGATGGAGTCGAGGGTGGCGAAGGGGGCGACCAGCCGGCGGATCCGGCCGGCGGCGGCCAGCAGGCCGACGTCGGGGCCGCCGTAGGAGATCACGGTGAGATCGGTGATCTCCGACCGGAGCAGTGCTCGCACCAGGGCCATGGGCTTGCGCCGGGACCCCCAGCCGCCGATGCCGATGGTCATCCCGCTGCGGAGCTGCCCGACCACTTCTTCGGGGGTCAGTACCTTGTCGGCCCTGTCGGCCCTGTCGGCCGAGTCCGTCCTGGCGGAGCCTTCCGTCCTGGCGGTCATGCGTGCTCTCCCTTCCCGAAGGTGTCGCGGACCCGGTCGGCCACCCCGCTGAGGTTGGCCTCGAAGGTGAAGCCCTGCTCGAAGCGGTAGCTGCGGCGCACGTCCACGGGGTCGATCCCGTTGATGGCCGCCTTCGCGAGCCGGATCAGGTAGCCGTCCTTCTTCGCTATCTCGGCGGCCAGTTCCAGGGCGGCCGCGCGCAGCTCCGCCCGTGGGACCACCCTCCACACCGAGCCGTGGGCGTGCAGTTCGGCGGCGGTCGCGGTGCGCGAGGTGTAGTACAGCGCGCGCATCAGGTGCTGCGGGACCAGCCGGGCCAGGTGGGTGGCGGCGCCGAGCGCGCCCCGGTCCAGCTCGGGCAGGCCGAAGGTCGCGTCGTCGGAGGCGACGATCGCGTCGGCGTTGCCGACGAGTCCGATGCCGCCGCCCAGGCAGAAGCCGTTCACGGCCGCGACGACCGGCACCTCGCACTCGTACACGGCGGCGAAGGCCTCGTAGCAGCCCCGGTTGGCGCCGACGAGGGCCGCGTGTCCGGTGTCGCGCTGCATCTCCTTGATGTCGACGCCGGCATTGAAGCCGCGGCCCTCGGCGGCGAGCACCACGCACCGGACCTCCGGATCGCGGCCGGCGGCGCGCAGGGCGTCGGCGAGGTCGTACCAGCCCTGTACCGGGAGCGCGTTGACGGGCGGGAAGTCGACTGTGACCAGTGCGATGCCCTTGTCCGGGCTTGAGGTGGAGACACCCATGAGCGGATCAGCTACCTTTCCACCAAACATTTGTTAGGTGAGGAAGGTAGCAGCCTATGGAGCTCGACGGGAGGGTTGTCGTCGTCACCGGAGGAACCCGGGGCGTCGGCGCCGGAATCGCCCGGTCGTTCCTCGCGGCCGGCGCGGACGTGGTCGTCTGCGCCCGGCGGCCCCCGGAGGAACCGGTGTCGGCGGACGGCCGCAAGGCCGCCTTCATCCCGGTCGACCTGCGTGAACCCGCCGCCGTGCACGAGTTCTTCGGCGCGGTCGCGGGCCGGTACGGGCGGCTCGACTGTCTGGTCAACAACGCGGGCGGAACCCCGTACCGGCTGCTGGGAGAGGGCGAGGCGCAGCGCCACGCACGGGTCGTCGAGCTCAACCTCCTCGCACCGATGACGGCCTCGCTGGCGGCGTACCCCTGGCTGCGGGAGGCCCGGGGCTCGGTGGTGATGATCGGCAGCGTCAGCGGCACCCGGCCCTCACCGGGGACGGCGGCGTACGGCGCGGCCAAGGCGGGACTGGAGAACCTGGCCCGGTCCATGGCCGTCGAATGGGCCCCCGAAGTACGGGTCAACTCGCTGGTCCTGGGCATGGTGCGGACCGAACTGGCGCACCTGCACTACGGGGACGAGGCAGGCATCGCGTCGGTCGGCGCCACCGTCCCGCTGGGGCGGCTGGCCGACCCCTCGGACGTGGGGGAGGCGGCCGTGTTCCTGGCCTCCGGCCGGGCGGCGTACGTGAGCGGGGCGAGCCTGCTGGTGCACGGGGGCGGGGAGCGCCCCGCCTTCCTGGATGCGGCAACTGTCAACAAGGAGAGCTGAGATGGCGGGACTGTGCGAGGGCCGGGTCGTGATCGTGACGGGCGCGGGCCGGGGGCTGGGGCGCGCGCATGCGCTGGCGTTCGCGGCGGAGGGGGCGAGGGTCGTCGTGAACGACCTGGGGGTCGGGCTGGACGGTCGGCCGGGCCCCGACAGCCCGGCGGCGCAGGTGGTGGCCGAGATCGGGGCGCTCGGAGGGGAGGCGGTGGCCCACGGCGGGGACATCGCCACGTCGCAGGGTGCCGCCTCGCTGGTCGCGGCGGCCGTGGACACCTTCGGGCGGCTCGACACACTGGTCAACAACGCGGGCTTCCTGCGGGACCGGATGCTGGTCAACCTGGACGAGGACGACTGGGACGCGGTCATGCGGGTGCACCTGAAGGGGCACTTCCTGCCGCTGCGGTCGGCGGCCGCGTGGTGGCGGGCGGAGGCGAAGGCGGGCCGGCCCGTGGCGGCCCGGGTGGTCAACACCTCCTCCGGGGCCGGGCTGCTGGGCTCGGTCGGCCAGGGCAACTACAGCGCGGCCAAGGCGGGCATCCTCGGCCTGACGATGGTCGCCGCGGAGGAGATGGGCCGCTACGGGGTGCAGGTCAACGCGATCGCCCCGGCGGCGCGGACCAGGATGACGGAGCAGACCTTCGCCGAGACGATGGCCGCCCCGGAGGCGGGCGGCTTCGACGCGATGGCCCCGGAGAACGTGTCCCCGCTGGTGGTGTGGCTGGGAGCGGACGCCTCGGCGGGCGTCACGGGCCGGGTCTTCGAGGCGGAGGGCGGCCGGATCACGGTGATGGAGGGCTGGCGGCCGGGTCCCACGGCGGACCGGGGCGCACGGTGGACCCCGGCGGAGGCGGGGGAGGCCGCGCTGAAACTCCTCGCGTCGGCGCAGGCTCCGCTCCCGGTCTACGGCGCGCGGTGACCGGGCCGGGCGGTGCGGGCCGGGCGGTGCGGGCGCGGGCCGTCCCGGATCCGGGCCCGCGTCCCGTCCCGCGTCCGGCCCGATCGACAGGGGACCCCCTAGGGTTTCTGGTCCGGGAGGACCGGAGAGCGAAGGGACAGGACCAGCGATGACCATCACGCCGAGCCCGCAGAAGATCACCACGTTCCTGATGTTCGAGGGGCGTGCGGAGGAGGCGATGACCTTCTACCTCTCGCTGTTCGAGGACGCCGAGGTGCTGGGCATCAGCCACTACGGCGCCGACGAGGCCGCGGCGGGAGCCGGGGAGGAGGGGACCGTACGGCACGCGGCCTTCTCCCTGGCCGGGCAGACGTTCATGTGCATCGACAGCCCGGCCAAGCACGCATTCGGCTTCACGCCCGCGGTGTCGCTCTACGTCCAGTGCGAGAGCGAAGCCGAGATCGAACGCCTCTACGGAGCCCTCTCCGAGCAGGGCAGCGAGCTGATGCCGCTCGGCTCGTACGGCTTCAGCACCCGTTTCGGCTGGGTCAACGACCGCTTCGGCGTCTCCTGGCAGCTGAACCTGCCGGGCGAGGCCGCTCCGGGGCAGTGACCGCGCCCGGGCGCTGACGGCCGCCGCAAACCCCCGGGGCCCGGGCGCCGAGCCCCGGGGGGCCGTCCCCGGCAACGAGGTCCTGGACGAGACGGACCTCGCCGAGGGGTACATCCTGGCCTGCCAGGCACGACGGCTCGGCGACGACCCGCTGCGGATCACCCTACGAGGGCTGAAACGGCGTGGCACGGAAGCGGGCCCGGCCCCCTGGCGAGGGGTCGGGCCCGAGTCTTCATCGGTGCGATGTCCTATGACTACCCGCTACATCCACTCGCTGAACCGCAGCCGGCCCATCAAGTTGTCCATTTCCTGTTCCGAGACCGCCGGTTGCGGGTCCTGGGGCAGCGCTGACGCAGCCCGCCCGGAGCGCGGAATGCCGGAGCGGTCAACGCCGTCGCTGCCGGACTCGGCCGGGGCGGCGGGGCGGCGGACTCGCACGATCCGCCGCCCCGTTGACACCGTGCTCGGGTCAGGACAGCTTGCCGTTGTAGTCCGGCAGCTTGACGGTGCGCTCCGCGTGACCGCCGACGAGGTCGGTCGGGCTGTTGCCGATGTTCGCGATGATCGTGTAGCCGCGTGCCTCGATCTCCGCCCGCTTGCCCGTCTTGTAGGCGCTGACCTCCTCGAACAGGTCGGGCAGGTCACGGACGTAGAGCCCCGAGATCGGGTAACCCACGGCCCTGAGGTTGTGCTCGGTCAGGGAGTGGATGATCCCGGGGCGGGCGGTCACGAAGAAGATCGCGACACCGCGCGCGTGCGCGTACTGGGTCAGCGCGCGGACCTTGGAGATCGCGGGGGTCGGGAACGTCCAGAACCAGTGGAAGTCCGTCTCCAGCGAGGTGTTGTCGATGTCGAGGACGAGGGCGGGCTTCTCGCCGGCCGGTGAGGCGGCGATGCGCGCCTCGATGGCGGGCCGGGCCGCGTCGACGACGGCGGCGACGTCCCGCTGCCAGGTGGCGTAGTCGATGCCGAGGATCGCCGCGTTGCCGCCGGGCGCGGAGGCGGCCGGGGACGCGGAGGCGGGCGCCGGAACGGGCGCGGCCTGGGCGATGGTGGCCGGAACCAGCGTCAGGACGGCGGCGGCCGCGGCCACTGCGGCGGCGGTACGGGGCATGCGGGTGCGGGGGGTGCGGGTACTGCGCATGGGGGGCGCTCCCTCGGTCACGAGTTGGCATGTACGTGACCAGAGTTGGCGAGAACCGACCCCCTGTCTACTGGCCGGTAGGAAACTTTTCGTGGCCGCGTGATGAATGGATCTACGTGAGGCAGTCGAGGACGGTGCGGCACAGACCGCACCGGGCCCGCAGCCGCCCGCGCACCGGAACCCTCAGCCGCTGGGCGCACACCGGGCACGGGAAGCTCACCAGCAACCCGGCGCCGGAGCCGCCCCGTTCGAAGCGGTACGCGGATCCGCCACCCGTGTCACCCGTGTCGCCCGCCTCGCCCGCACCGGCCCCCGCGCGCCGCGCCTTCGCGTACCGCCGCCGCGCCAGCGGCCCGGCCGCCGCCAGCGGGGCCCGGCGGTGCTCGCGCCCGGCCAGCGCGCGCCCGCGCACGTACGCCTCGTACGCCTGAGGGCTGGTGAACCAGGGGGAGGGGTCCTCGCCGAACAGTGCGGCACGCTTGGCCAGGACGTAGCCGAACTCCTCCGGGGTGAGGTAGCCGAACCTCTGGTGGGTCAGCGCGTCCTCACGGTAGGCGTCCAGGAGCAGCCAGCCCGCCCCGAGGTACGCGGCGGCCGTGTCGGTGAGGATCTCGTTCTCCTCGGTGCCGGGGAACCGCAGGTCCAGACGGTGCAGCAGGACGTGCGCGACCTCGTGCGACAGGGCCGCCGCCAGGTCCCGGCGGTGGGTGCGGAAGCGGTCGTTGACCTCGACGAAGTACTCGGGACCTGCGGCCAGTTCCACGGTCGCCGCCTGCTCCATCGGCCGGAAGGAGACCACCATGCGCGCGTCGGGCAGCTGCAGCGCGCGCACCGTCGCGGCGGCCACCCGCTGCGCGCCCAGGTGGAGGTCGTCGTCGGCGTCGAAGGCGGCGTCGGCGGGGGTCAGGCTCGTGTCGTAGGCGCGGATCCCGTCGGCCGACAGCCGGCGGTGGAGCGCGGTGATCGAGGCGCGCACGGTCGCCAGATGCGGAAATCCGTGCGCGATGGGGCCGCGCGGCCCCCCGTTCTCCGTCATCGGGCCCTCCTTACAGCAATCCCTGCCGCAGGGGCGGGAGTTGGCCGAAATTGCATTCTTGATGTCCACCACACGCCTGTTGTGTCATGGACCCGTCATTCACCCGATGGCACGCACAGCCCAACCCCCCACGAAAGGCAGTGTGTTGACTGTGACCACCCTTGTGCAGTTCATGAAGCGCACCCTCGCCGTCGGAGCGGTCGCCCTCGCCGCCGTCAGCCTCCAGCCCGGCACCGCCACCGCCGGCACGGCACCGGTCGTAGGCGGCACCCGCGCCGCCCAGGGCGAGTTCCCCTTCATGGTGCGCCTCTCCATGGGCTGCGGCGGCGCCCTCTACACCCAGCAGATCGTCCTCACCGCCGCCCACTGCGTGAACGGCTCCGGCAACAACACCTCCATCACCGCCACCGCCGGAGTCGTCGACCTCAACAGCTCCAGCGCCATCAAGGTCAAGTCCACCAAGGTCCTCCAGGCCCCCGGCTACAACGGCACCGGCAAGGACTGGGCCCTCATCAAGCTCGCCAAGCCCATCAACCTGCCCACCCTCAAGATCGCCGAGACCAAGGCCTACGACAGCGGAACCTTCACCGTCGCCGGCTGGGGAGCCACTCGCGAGGGCGGCGGCCAGCAGCGGTACCTGATGAAGGCCACCGTCCCCTTCGTCTCCGACGCCACCTGCAAGGCCGCGTACGGCAGCTCCCTCGTCCCGAGCGAGGAGATCTGCGCCGGCCTGCCCCAGGGCGGCGTCGACACCTGTCAGGGCGACTCCGGCGGCCCCATGTTCCGCCGCGACAACAACAACGCCTGGATCCAGGTCGGCATAGTCAGCTGGGGCGAGGGCTGCGCCCGGCCCAACTACCCCGGCGTGTACACCGAGGTCTCGACCTTCGCCGCCGCGATCAAGAGCGCCGCGGCAGGCATGTAGCCCCTCCTGACCGTCCTTCCGGCCGGGCCCGGTCCGGCCGGAAGGACGGGGCGCCCCGCCGTGCGGTTGCGGGCCGCCCCGCCCACCCGTCCCATGGGAGTGAACCGGTGACGGCAGCGTTCGACAGTGGGGCAGGTGGCGCATGGCGATCAGAGTGGTCATCGCGGACGACCAGGAGATGGTCAGAACCGGCTTCCGGATGATCCTCGAAAGCCAGCCGGACATTGAAGTGGTCGCCGACGTCGTCGACGGCGAAGCGGCCCTCGCGGCCGTCGCCGAACACCGGCCGGACGTCCTCCTCCTCGACATCCGCATGCCGAAACTCGACGGCCTCGAAGTCACCCGCCGGCTGTCCGGCGAAGAGGGCGGCCCGCACATCGTCATCGTCACCACCTTCGACCTCGACGAGTACGTCCACGCGGCGCTCCACGGCGGAGCATCCGGCTTCCTCCTGAAGGACGCCAGCCCGGCCATGCTGGTTGAAGCGGTACGGGCGGCGGCCGTCGGCGACTCCCTCGTCTCACCCGCCATCACGGTGCGGCTGCTGCGCGAAATGGCCCCGCGCACCCCGGCCACCCGGGCCGGACGCCCCGCGGAACCCCTGACCGAGCGGGAACGCGACGTCGTACGCTGCCTCGCGCGCGGGCTGACGAACGCGGAGATCGCAGCAGAGCTCTTCGTCTCCCTCTCCACGGTCAAGACCCACCTGGCCAACGTCCAGGCCAAGCTCGACGCCCGCAACCGCGTCGAGATCGCCGCCTGGGCCTGGGAAAGCGGCCTGGCCGCCACCTCGGCGTGACCCCGGTCCAGCCCCGCGGCCACATCCAGCTCCGCGGCCTTTCCGGTCCCGGGCACATCCAGCCCCGTGGCCTTTCGGAGCCCGGCCACATCCAGCCCCGCCGGCGTTTGAGGCGCGGGCTCCGGGGCGGAGTCCCGGGAGGCCACGGCGCAGCCGGCCCGCGCCCGCGCAGCCGTTCCCGCACCCGCCCCCGTACCGCCGCCGCAGGCCAACGCCCACGCCGGGCCCCGAAGCGGCCCAGGGCCACCCGATGAGCCCCCTGTCCGGCTGGGCACGCAGCCACCCGCACGCCGCCACCTGGCTGCGCCTCTCCCTCTCCCTCGTCCTCCTCGCCCTCGTCTCCTTCGAGGGCGTCGTCCTGGCCCGCCAGCCCAGCCTCCCGCACGCCGCCGTCTGGGTGTCCGGCATCCTCGTCTGCCTCAGCGCCGCGCCCTGGCCAGCCGTCCCCCTGCTCACCCGCGCCCGGTTCGCCGCCGCCGTCACCTGGACCGTCACCCTCCTCCTGATGCTCAGCCACCACCCCCGCGTCGTCTGGGGCGGCGGGGAGGCCCTCGCCCTCCTCGTCCTGCTCTCCCAGGTCCTGCTCCGCGCCCCCGCCCGCACCGCCGCCGTCCTCGGCCCCGTCCTCGCCCTCGGCTGCATGGCCGTACCGGCCCGGGACGCCGCGCCGGGCCGGTTCACCCTGCTCTTCTCCGTGCTCGCCGTCGTCGTCGCCGCGTACTCGCTCGTGCTGCGGCTGCAGGCCACCCAGCGCGTGCGCGACCTGCGCGCCGTCCGCACCGCCGAACGCCTGGAGCTCGCCCGCGAACTCCACGACCTCGTCGCCCACCACGTCACCGGCATCGTCGTCGAGGCGCGCGCCGCCCGCTTCACCAACGTCTCCGCCGAACGCGCGGCCGAGATCCTCGGCCGGATCGAGAACGCCGGGGACGAGGCCCTCGGCTCGATGCGCCGCCTCGTCAAGATCCTCCGCGAGGACGAGGACACCACGGCCGCCACCCACCCGGTCGCCGGCCTCGCCGACATCCGCGAGCTCACCGAACGCTTCACGGTGACCGGGCCGCCCGTCACCCTCGGCATCGAGAAAGGGCTGGAGGGCCGGCTCCCCGCCCATGTCGCGGCCACCGCCCACCGCATCGTCCTCGAAGCCCTCACCAACATCGGCAAGCACGCCGCGACGGCCACCGCCGTCCGGGTCACCCTGCGCACCGTCCCGGCCGGCCTGGAGGTCCGCATCGCCGACGACGGCGGCCGTCCGGCCGGACTCTCCGAGAACGCCCGGGGCGGCGGCTACGGCCTGGCGGGCATGGCCGAGCGCGCCGAGGCCCTCGGCGGCTTCCTCACCGCAGGCCCCACCCCCGAGGGCGGCTGGCTCGTCACCGCGACCCTGCCCCTCTAGGTCCTGCCGATCACGCCGGGCACCGGACAACGCGGGCTCGGCCGACAGGATCCGCAGGACACGGCCCAGGTCGTCTAGCCGGACGTACTGCCGGGCTGCCCCAGCGCGATGGCCCGCAGCGCGGCCAGATGCCGCTCGTAGACGGCCCGGCCCTCGGCGGTCAGCGAGATCCAGGTGCGCGGACGGCGTCCGACCCGGCCCTTGCGGACGGCCACCCAGCCCGCCTCCTCCAGCGCCGCGACCTGCTTGGACAGCACCGAGTCCGAAACCTCCACCAGGTCCCGTACGAAACCGAACTCGGCCTTGTCCAGCGGCGCCAGCGCCGCCACCACCGACAGCCGTACCGGCGCGTTCAGCAGCGGCGCCAGATCGTGCCGCGGATGACCGCCGCGCTTCGCCTGCGCCCCGCTGTCCGCCCCGGCGGCCGGAGCCCCCTCGTCCGTCCCGTCCGTCCCGTCCGTCATGCCGCGCCCCGCGTCTCGGTCCAGGCCCCGACGGCCAGCGGCAGCGCACACGCCAGCGCGCCCGCCACCGCGAACGGCACGCCGTGCCCGAAGGCAGCGACCCCGACCGTGATCGTCAGGGCGAACACCACCGCCCATGACGCCATCACCACCCCGTGCTTCACACCGAACCCCCGCCGCACCACGCGCTGCCGCGCCGCGTACACGCTCAGCCCGGTCACCAGCAGCGCGTTGGTCACCGCGAACACCACCCCGGACACCGGCCCGTGCCACAGCACGGCCACCGGTACGAGCACCAGCTGCCCGGCCGCGTACGCCCACAGGTAGCGCGCGTACCAGCCGCTGCGCCGCCGCGCCGCCTTCTCCGCACCGGCCGCCCGCCCCAGCGCCCCGACCGCTTTCGCCGTCTCCTCCACAGGTCCCCCCAAGCTCGCACACGGATGATCGTTCCAGTCGATTTCCACTATGGCGAGCACTTTCCACTTTGGCAAGTAAAGGTCGCCGTCTCACAGGCCGACTGCCCGACGAACCAGCGGCCGCCGCCACGTATTCTCGGGAACCATGAACATCAGCGACCTCGACAACGGCACCGGCACGGGCGCGGGTGCGGCCGACGACGCGGCCAAGGGCGACGAGGGCATCGACCAGAGCGTCACCGCCGAACTCGCCCGACTGCGCGACAGCATCGACAACATCGACGCGGCCGTCGTCCACATGCTCGCCGAACGCTTCAAGTGCACCCAGCAGGTCGGCCACCTCAAGGCCAGGCACCAGCTGCCCCCCGCCGACCCGGGCCGCGAGGCCAGCCAGATCGCCCGGCTGCGCCAGCTCGCCGAGAACGCCAAACTCGACCCCGCCTTCGCCGAGAAGCTCCTCAACTTCATCATCGCCGAGGTCATCCGCCACCACGAGACGATCGCTGCGGGCGAAGAGTAGAACACCGGGGTCCGGCCGCCCACTGGGGCAGCATGGGCCCCATGTCCGCACTGACGCGCAACGAAGCGCAGCTCCGAGCCCAGCTCCTCGACGTCCAGCACTACGCCGTGACCCTCGACCTCACCGGCGACGACGACGAAACCTTCGGCTCCACCACCGTCATCCGGTTCACCGCCCGGACCGCCGCAGACACCTTCGTCGAGCTGAAGCCCGTCGAGCTGCGCTCCGCCACCCTCGACGGCAACCCCCTCGACCCGGCGACCCTCGAGGACAACCGCCTCCCGCTCACCGGCCTCACCGAAGGCCACCACGAGCTGCACCTCGACACCCTCATGCGCTACTCCCGCACCGGCGAGGGCCTGCACCGCTTCACCGACCCCGCGGACGGACACACGTACGTCTACAGCCAGATGTTCCTGGACGACGTCCAGCGGGTCTTCCCGGCCTTCGACCAGCCCGACCTCAAGGCCGTCTTCGAATTCACCGTCACCGCCCCCGCACACTGGACCGTCCTCGCCAACGGCATCACCACCCGCACCGGCGACGCCCCCGACGGCAGCGGCGCCGGAGTCTGGCAGTCCGCCCCCACCCCCCTCATCTCCACCTACCTCGCCGCCGTCGCCGCCGGCCCCTGGCACAGCGTCCGCACCCAGCACGCCGGACTGCCCTTCGGCATCCACTGCCGCCAGTCCCTCGCACCCCACATGGACGTCGACGCCCAGGAAATCCTCTCCATCACCAAGGACTGCTTCGACCGGTACCAGGAGAAGTTCACCGAGCCCTACCCCTTCGACTCCTACGACCAGGCCTTCGTACCCGAGTTCAACGCCGGCGCCATGGAGAACCCCGGACTCGTCACCTTCCGCGACGAGTTCATCTTCCGCTCCGCCGTCACCGACACCGAACGCCAGTCCCGGGCCATGGTCATCGCCCACGAGATGGCCCACATGTGGTTCGGCGACCTCGTCACCCTCGCCTGGTTCGACGACATCTGGCTCAACGAATCCTTCGCCGAATACATGGGCTACCAGACCCTCACCGAAGCCACCCGCTTCACCGACACCTGGACCGACTTCGGCGTCACCCGCAAGCCCTGGGGCTACGACGCCGACCAGCGCCCCTCCACCCACCCCGTCGCCCCCGCCCCCGAAGACGTCCCCGACACCGCCTCGGCCCTCCTCAACTTCGACGGCATCTCCTACGCCAAGGGCGCCTCCGCCCTGCGCCAGCTCGTCGCCTGGCTCGGCGAGAAGGACTTCCTGGCCGGCATCAACACCCACTTCACCCGCCACAAGTTCGCCAACGCCTCCCTCGACGACTTCATCGACTCCCTCGCCGCCCACACCGAACGCGACGTCCGCGCCTGGGCCGGCATCTGGCTGCGCACCACCGGAATCGACACCCTCACCCCCCGCATCGAGGAATCCGAGGGCGGCCCCGACAGCGCCCCCGGCTGGACCCTCACCGTCGACCGCAGCGGCAGCCGCCCCCACCACATCGCCGTCGGCGTCTACGACCGCGACCCCGTCGACGGCCGCTTCCTGGAACTGCGCGAACTCCTCGACCTCGACGTCCCTTCCGACGAGATCATCTCCGTCACCGGGGCCCGCCCCGCCCTCCTCGTCCTCAACGACGTCGACCTCACCTACGCCAAGGTCCGGCTCGACGAGCACTCCCTCGAAACGGCCCTGCGCGGCCTGGCCGGCATCCCCGACGCCCTCACCCGCGCCGTCGTCTGGAACGCCCTGCGCGACATGGTCCGCGACGGCGAACTCGACCCGCACGACTACCTGACGACCGCCGCGGCGCACCTGCCCGAGGAGGACGACCTCGCCATCGTCCAGGGCGTCCTCACCTTCGCCCGCACCCAGATCGCCGTACGCTTCGTCGCCCCCGACGAGCGCACCGCAGCCCTCGCCACCCTCACCACCATCGCCCGCGACCTCCTGCGGCGCACCGAGGACGGCTCCGAACCCGGCATGCGGCTGACCGCCGTACGCACCCTCGTCGACAGCGCCACCCAGCCCGACACCATCGCCGCCTGGCTCACCGACGACACCGTCCCCGGAGGCCCCGCCCTCGACCCCGAGCTGCGCTGGCGCATCCTCGGCCGCCTCGCCGTCCTCGGCGCCGTCGACGAGGCCGACATCGACGCCGCCCTCGAGGCCGACACCAGCGCCACCGGCCAGGAAGGCGCCGCCCGCTGCCGCGCCGCCCTCCCCACCCCCGAGGCCAAGGCCGCCGCCTGGGACCGCCTCTTCCATGACGACAGCCTGTCCAACTACCTCTTCAGCGCCACCGCCCAGGGCTTCTGGCAGCCCGAACAGAGCGACCTCACCACCGAGTACGTGACTCGCTACTACCCCGACGCGGTCGCCCTCGGCGCCCGCCGCGGCCCCGCCATCGGCGAAGCCGCGGGCCGCTACGCCTTCCCGGTCCACGCCATCGACGAGGCCAACCTCCAGGCCGGCCGCACCTGCCTCAGCGACCCGGACATCCTCCCCCTCCTGCGCCGCAAACTGGTCGACCAGCTGGACGACCTCGCCCGCGCACTGAAGGTCCGAGGCCAGTAGTGCTCTGAGCCGAAGCCGAAGCCGAAAGCCGAAAGCCGGAGCCGACGACGGGAAACCGCGACCGGGGGCCGGGGCCGGGGAACCGCGACCGAGGGCCGGGGACGGGGACGGGGCGGGGTGTTGTCCGGGACGTAAAACGTGATTTGTTGGCGCGGTAGCAGCCCGTACGAGGCAAAACCGCCGCCAGGGCGCCATAAATCATGCAGTCCCGGACGACACCCCGGACCCCCCACCCGGCCCCGGACCCCCCACCCGGCCCCCCTCCCGGCCCCCCTCCCGGCCCCCCTCCCGGCCCGGCCCCCGCCCCGCCCCGGCAGGGCCCCGCCCCCGCCAAGCCCCCCCACACGCCACCACCGATTCGGACAAACCCCGGCGGTTACCCCATTCGGGTCTGATCGTTGTACTGGCTGCCAGGTGCCTCCCACCGCACCCGGCCAGCCCCCGGAGGACCCGATGACCGCGCCGCCCGGCAAACGCGCAACACCCCCGCTCGCCGGAGGCGCGAACGGCCCCACCGCCCTGCGCCCCCTCCTCGACACCGTTCTCGACGCCCTCACCACCGGCGCCGAAGCCCGCCGCGGCCCCCTCCCCGCCGGCGGCCCCGACGCCGTCACCGCCCGCGTCCACGCCGCCCTCGGCGACGCCGGCGTACTCCCCGCCCACGGCACAGGCGACCACGAAGCCCTCCGCACCCTCGTCCACACGCTCGCCGCCGGCGCCGCCGACCCCGCCGACCCCCTCTGCGCAGCCCACCTGCACTGCCCCCCGCTCGCCGTCGCGGCAGCCGCCGACCTCGCCGCCAGCGTGCTGAACCCTTCCCTCGACTCCTGGGACCAGGCCCCCGCCGCCTCCGCCGTGGAGGCCCTCCTCACCCGCACCCTCGCCGCCGAGTTCTACGACACCCCCCACCCCGACGCGCTCGTCACCACCGGCGGCACCGAAGCCAACCAACTCGCCCTGCTCCTCGCCCGCGAACGCCACGGCCCCGCCCTGACCGTCCTCCACGGAGCCAACGCCCACCACTCCGTCCCGCGCGCCGCCTGGCTCCTCGGCCTCCCCCCGGCCACCGAACTCCCCACCCCCACCGGCGTCCTCGACCCCGCCCGCCTCGCCGAAGCCCTCGCCACCACCCCCGGCCCCACCCTGGTCACCGCCACCGCCGGCACCACCGACGCAGGCCTCATCGACCCGATCCACCGCATCGCCGACCTCTGCGACCGCTACGGCGCCGACCTCCACATCGACGCCGCATACGGCGGCCTCCTCGCCCTCAGTCCCCGCCACCGCGACAAACTCGCCGGACTCGGCCGCGCCCACTCCCTCACCGTCGACCTGCACAAACTCGGCTGGCAGCCCGTCGCCGCCGGCCTCCTCGTCGTCCCCGACACCGGCCTCCTCGCCCCCCTCGCCCACCAGGCCGACTACCTCAACGCCACCGACGACACCGAAGCGGGCCTCCCCGACCTCCTCGGCCGCTCCCTGCGCACCACCCGCCGCCCCGACGCCCTCAAGATCGCCACCACCCTCCGCGCCCTCGGCCGCGACGGCCTCGCCGCACTCATCGACCGCACCGTCGACACCGCACACCACCTCGCCCGGCTCCTCGACGCCCACCCCGGCTTCGAACTCCACGCACCCCCCACCCTCACCACCGTCCTCTTCCGGCCCACCCACGCCGACGACGACCAACTCGCCACCCTGCGCCGCACCCTCCTGCACCAAGGCCGCGCCGTCCTCGGCCGCACCCACGCCGACGGCCGCCTGTGGCTCAAGGCCACCCTGCTCAACCCGCACACCACAGCGGGGGACCTGGACACCCTCATCGCCCTCCTGGAAGGCAGCACCCACCGATGACCGCCCAGCTCGAAGCCCCCCACGACCTCGTCGGAATCGGGATCGGCCCCTTCAACCTGTCCCTCGCAGCCCTCGCCCACGGCCTCCCGCAACAAGGAGCCGGCGAACTCGCCACCGCCTTCTACGACCAGCGCCGCGACTTCCGCTGGCACCCCGGCCTCCTCATCGAAGGAGCCACCCTCCAGGTCCCCTTCCTCGCCGACCTCGTCACCCTCGCCGACCCGGCCAGCCCCTGGAGCTTCCTCAGCTACCTCAAGCACAAGGAACGGCTCTTCCCCTTCTACTTCGCCGAGCAGTTCCACATCCACCGCGCCGAATACGACGCCTACTGCCGATGGGTCGCCGGCCGCCTCCCCGGACTCCATTTCGGGCACCAGGTCGACGCCGTCCGCTGGAACCCCGAACGCGACCTCTTCGAAGTCGACTTCACCCAACTCGACGCCACCGGCGAAGTCGAAGCCCTCGGCCGCACCTACACCCACAACCTCGCCCTGGGCATCGGCACCGCCCCCTACGTCCCCGAACCCCTGCGCCCCCTCGCCGACGCCCCCACCGTCCCCGTCATCCACTCCGCCGACTACCTCGACAATCGCCGGCGCATCCTCGGCGCCGAACACGTCACCGTCATCGGATCGGGCCAGTCAGGCGCCGAAGTCTTCCTCGACCTCCTCCGCGCCCGCCCCACCGGCCGCGAACGCCTCACCTGGCTCGCCCGCACCCCCTCCTTCGCCCCCATGGAGTACTCCAAGCTCGGCCTCGAGCACTTCACCCCCGACTACACCCGCTACTTCCACTCCCTCCCCGAACCCGTACGCGACCGGCTCGTCCCCGGACAATGGCAACTCCACAAGGGCATCGACGCCGGCACCATCGCCGCCATCCACGCAGAGCTCTACCGCCGCACCCTCGACGGAGGCTGGCCCGACGCCGTCCTCACCCCCGGAGTCACCGTCCGCACCGCCGGCCGCGTCGCCACCACCAAAGTCGAACTCCACCTCGAACACCTCGAGCAGGGCACCCGCTCCCGGCTCACCACCGACGCCGTCGTCCTCGCCACCGGCTACCGGGAACGCCCTCTCGGCAGCCTCCTCGCAGGCCTCGACCCGTACCTGCGCAAGGACTCCTCCGGACGCCCCCGCATCGACGACCGCTACCGGATGATCCTCGACCCCACCGTCACCGGCAGCGTCTTCGTCCAGAACGGCGAACGCCACACCCACGGCGTCGGAGCCCCCGACCTCGGCCTCGCCGCCTGGCGCAGCGCCGCCATCCTCAACACCCTCACCGGCAAAGAGCCCTACCCCCAGCCGGAACGCACCGCCTTCACCACCTTCGGCCTCGAACAGCGCGAGCACACCCGCCCCCGGCCCGTCGGCGAACTCCGCCCCCTCGTCGACCACCCCTGAAAGGCCCCGCCGCCCGGTGACCGAGACCCCGCCCCCGCACACCTCGGTGCCGCCACCAGGCCGCCACGAGGGGCGGGAACATTACCGGTACAACTATCCGGACAGATCGAACGTCCCTTCTGTCGAAGAAACGTTTCCAGGGGGTTTTGTCTGTGAAGTTTTCCCGGATCGCCGCAGCGGTCACCACCGCTGCCCTTGCTCCGGCCGTCCTCATCGCGTCACCGGCGTTCGCCGCCGGCCCCGACGCCCCGGCACCCGGCAACCAGCCGGCACCGACCACGCCGGACCAGACCGTGCCCGACCAGGCCGAAGAGGACCGCAAGACCATCCTCGCGATCATCGCCCACCCGATGGCCAGCGAGTTCATGAAGGAAGCCGGCCGCAAGGCCATCGCCGACGGCCCACAGGCCATGCGCAAGTTCATCGAAGTCGACCAGCACAAGATCCGCATGGACGACTACCGCATCGCGATCCTGCGCCTCCTCCCGGGCGCCGGACCCGGCCTGAAGGGAGGCATCAACAAGATCCTCAGCAACGGGGACACCATCGAAAAGCTGCGCCACTTCTACGACGTCACCCAGCACGAACTGCGCGACGACGACAACAAGGTCGAGATCTCCCGGCTGATCGGCACCGGCGGCACCGCAGTCAAGGAAGCCGGCAAGAAGGCCCTGCAGGGCACCCCCGCCGACCGCGCGGAGTTCCTGAAGACCGGCCGGTACCTCGCCCAGGCCTCCGACGACCTGGTCGAACTGGCCCGCATCGACGAGGGCTGGGACGGCCCGATCCTCAGCGACGCCATCAGCAAGCTGATGAACGGAACGCCCACCCCCGCCGAGCTGCGCCACTTCCTGGAAGTGACCCAGTACGAGCTGCGCGACCAGGACAACCGCGTCACCATCGCCAGGATCATCGACGGTGGCGGTCCGGAACTCGTCAAGGCCGGCCGCGCCGCGCTCGCCGGCACCCCCGCCGACCGGACCGAGTTCCTCAAGACGGGCCAGCACGAGGCCCGCGCCAAGGACCAGGCGGCCAAGGACAAGGAGAAGCCCGCCCCCGGCCGGGACGGCCACGACGGCCAGGACGGCGACAAGGGCAAGGGCAACGGCTCCGGCACCGGCGGCACGACCACCGACGCCGGCTCCGGCAACACCACCGTCACCCCCCAGGGCCAGGGCGGTGCCCCCCTCGCCACCACCGGCACGGGCGACCACACCACCCTGATCGCAGGCGGCGCGGGCTCCACGCTCATCGCCGGCGCCGGAATGCTCCTTGCGGCCCGCATGCGCCGCGCCGGCGCCGGACGCTGACCGAACCCGCACCCTCAAGGGTGGCCGGCCGCAGCACACCACGGCCGGCCACCCCGTCCCGCCCAGACGGCCTAAGGCCCTGTCGTCGAAGTCCCGCCTGGCCCACGGCGCCCGGCACCGCACCTCGCCGCGTTGTCGGGGCGCCCAAGTACGTCCAGTACTCGGGCGCCCCTCCGCCTTGCGATGCACGGCGCCGGACACCACGGGCCCCACCGGCGCTCCTTCGACGACAGGACCTAGAACACCGAAACCCCGGCCCGCGTCAGCCGCCAGTCCACCGACGCGAACTGCGCCGGGTCGATCGTCCCCTTCGCCTTCACCCACTGGATGATCGTGTTGCGGATCTCGTCCGAGTTCGCCCACAGCTGCTTCGCCTGCGGCACGTGCGGGAAGTTCCCGCCACCGGACGCCCGGTAGTTGTTCACCGCGAACACGAACTGCGCCGCCGGATCCACCGGCTTCCCCTGGAACGACAGCCCCGTGATCCGCGAACCCACCGGCTGCGCGATGTCGATGTCGTACGCCAGCCCGTACACCGCGTCGTAGTTGTAGTCCGGCACACCCTCGGAGTTCGTCAGCTTCGCCGGATCCACCGCATCACCCGGCGCCGTCCGCACGAAGTACCGCGCCGAATACTCCAGATAGTCCTTCAACTGCGCGCCCGTCAGCAGCCGCGCCTCCATCGTGTTCTCGAACGGATACAGACCCGCCGCGTCCCGGATCGTCACCTGACCCGCCGGAATCGCCGCCGTCCGCGAGAAGCACGACGCCTGCGACAGCACCGGCAGCGCCGCCCACTCCGAACCGGCCAGCGCCCCCTTCACCGTCTCCGCCTGCACGTGGTTGATCAGATCGATGATCGCGACATCCTTGACCGGCCCCTCCGCCGACGACATCGCCTGCGTCGACGTCCCGATCACCTGGTTCACGTACGCCACCACCTTGCGGTGCTCGTCCGACAGCAGCCGCGTGATCTTCTTGTCCTCCGCGACCGCGTTCGAGTTCAGCACCTTCGCCGCGACCTTCGCCACCGACCAGCGGCCCTTCGCCCACGTCAGCTCGAAGTCGAACAGCGTCAGCCGCTGCCCCCACTTCAGCGGCTCCGACAGCACCACGTCCTTGCCGGTCGCCCTGTTCTTCACCCGGTACTCCGGGATCTCCGTGTGCGCGTGCCCCACCAGGATCGCGTCGATCCCCGGCACCTGCTCCGCCACCAGCGCCGCCGCGTTCTCGACGTACGGCAACTGGTCCCCGTACGAGGACGTACCGCTCGAACCGGAATGCGCCGACACGATCACCACATCGGCGCCCATCGACCGCAGCTTCGGCACGTACTTCGCCGCCTGCTCCTCCAGCCCCGGGAACGTCATCTTCCCCTGCACGTTCGCCTTGTCCCAGAGCGCGATACCCGGGTTCGTCAGCCCCAGCACCGCCACCTTCACGTCCCGCCCGCAGGGCGTGCGCAGCTTGTGCATGCTGTACGGCGCGAACGCCGGCCGCAGCGTCTTCGCATCCAGCGCGTTCGCCCCCAGCAGCGGGAAATCGCACTGCTCCTCGAACTTCCGCAGCACCGGTATCCCGTAGTTGAACTCGTGGTTCCCCAGCGCCGCCGCGTCATAACCGATCGCGTTCATCGCCTGCGCCATCGGGTGCACCGGACCGCGCCGCGCGGTGATCGGATCCACCTTCGCGTAGTAGTACGACAATTGCGTGCCCTGGATCGTGTCACCCGCGTCGATCAGCAGCGTGTTGCGGCGCCCCTTCTCCGCCCGCACCTGATCCACCAGCGTGGAGATCTTCGCCAGACCGACGTCGTTGTGCGCCTTGTCGTCGAACTCCGCATCCGTGAAGTAGTCCCAGTTGAAGACATTCCCGTGCAGATCGGTCGTACCCATCACCGTGAACGAGTACGTCCGGGGCCCGGACCCCTGCGCATCCTGCGGGGCCGCGGCGGCCGGGGTGCTCGTGGCCCCCGCCAACGCCACAGCCGCACCCGTCGCAGCCGTGGTTCCCAGAAAAGTCCTACGGTCGAACGCCATGCCATCTCCCCTTTTGAGGCGTGAACAACGCGCGTAGATTCTGGCCCACCAGCAACAAGACGCAACACCCCCGACAGGTTTCGATCCGATGACCACGCCCGTACGAGCGACAGTGCGACAGTGGAAACCATGACCCAGGACGCAGCGCACACCCCGCACGCATCCCACCAGCCCTACGGAACCCCCGAAGTACCCCGCGTAGCGGTCCGCGGCGAAGCCCGCATCGAAGTCGACCCCGAAATCGCCCGCATCGGCATCACCGTCAGCGCCCGCGGCACCGACCGCCGCACCGCACTCGAAGACCTCACCCGCCGCAACAACACCGTCCTCGACCTCATCAAGAGCTACGGCGACCCCGTCGAAAAACTCGAAACCGGCGCCTTCTCCATCACCCCCGAACTCACCCGCCACGGCCGCGCCGAACGCATCCGCGCCTACCACGGCCGCGTCCACATCACCGCCGAACTGAACGACTTCACCACCCTCGGCGAACTCACCACCCGCCTCGCCGACCTCGAACTCACCCAGGTCGACGGCCCCTGGTGGGCCCTGCGCCCCACCTCGCCCGCCCACGGACAGGCACGCCGGCAGGCCGTACTCGAAGCCGTCCAGCGCGCCCGCGAATACGCCGAAGCACTCGGCGCCGGCCTCGCCGCTCTCGTCGAACTCGCCGACCTCGGCGCCGAGAACGCCGCCCCCTTCGCCGCCTCCCCCGGCGCAGGCATGCGCACCATGGCCTTCAGTGCCGCCGAGGACGCAGGCCCCCCGCCCCTCGACCTCGAACCCCAGCGCCAGACGGTCTACGCACAGGTGAACGCCCGCTTCACCATGACCCCTCCGCAACTCTGAAGAACCACAAAAAGCGGCCCCGGGGGTGCTCATCAGAGCACCCCCATGCACATTCAACAGTTGTCAACAAGCTTTTGCTCAAAGGTTGTTGAGTGGACACCCGGAAGCGATTACCTACCCACAGGTAGGGGAATACGCTCGCCTCATGCGCCGAGCGAAAATCGTATGTACCCTGGGCCCCGCAACCGACTCATACGACCAGATCAAAGCCCTGGTCGAAGCCGGAATGGACATCGCCCGCCTCAACCTCAGCCACGGCACCTACGCCGAACACGAGGAGCGCTACCAGCGCGTACGCAAGGCCTCCGACGAGACCGGCCGCAGCGTCGGCGTCCTCGCCGACCTTCAAGGCCCGAAGATCCGCCTCGGCCGCTTCCACGAAGGACCCGTACTCCTTGAACGCGGTGACGAATTCACCATCACCGTCGAAGACCACGAAGGCGACCGCCACACCTGCGGCACCACCTACAAGGGACTCGCCGCCGACGTCACCACCGGCGAACGCATCCTCGTCGACGACGGCCGCGTCACCCTCGAAGTCACCGCAGTCGACGGCCCCCGCGTCCACACCCGCGTCATCGAAGGCGGCATGGTCTCCGACCACAAAGGCCTCAACCTCCCCGGAGTAGCCGTCTCCGTCCCCGCACTCTCCGAAAAAGACATCGAAGACCTCCGCTGGGCCCTGCGCACCGGCGCCGACGTCATCGCCCTCTCCTTCGTCCGCAGCGGCAACGACATCCAGGACGTCCACCGCATCATGGACGAAGAAGGCCGACGCCTCCCCGTCATCGCCAAGATCGAAAAGCCGCAAGCCGTCGAAAACATCGACGACATCGTCGCCGCCTTCGACGGCATCATGGTCGCCCGCGGCGACCTCGGCGTCGAAATGCCCCTGGAACAAGTCCCCATCGTCCAAAAGCGCGCCGTCAAACTCGCCAAGCGCAACGCCAAACCCGTCATCGTCGCCACCCAGATGCTCGACTCGATGATCGACAACTCCCGCCCCACCCGCGCCGAAGCCAGCGACGTCGCCAACGCCATCATCGACGGCACCGACGCCGTCATGCTCTCCGGCGAAACCAGCGTCGGCAAATACCCCGTCGAAACCGTCCGCACCATGTCCCGCATCGTCGAAGCCGCCGAAGAAGACATCCTCGCCAAGGGCCTCCCACCCCTCACCGACCGCAACAAGCCCCGCACCCAAGGCGGAGCCGTCGCTCGAGCCGCCGCCGAAATGGGCGACTTCCTCGACGCCAAATTCCTCGTAGCCTTCACCCAGAGCGGCGACACCGTCCGCCGACTCTCCCGCTACCGCTCACCCATCCCCCTCCTGGCCTTCACCCCCGACCAGGCCACCCGCTCCCAACTCAACCTCACCTGGGGCGTAGAAACCTTCCTCGGCCCCCACGTCGACTCCACCGACGCCATGGTCGCCCAAGTCGAAGAAGAACTCCTGCGCATCGGCCGCTGCGTACCCGGCGACACCGTCGTCATCACCGCCGGCTCACCCCCCGGCGTCACCGGCTCCACCAACCTCGTCCGCATCCACCACATCGGCGACCCGGTCCGCTAGGGAGCGTCCGGCCGATCCCGCCGGGCCCGGCCCCATCGCCAGGACACCCCTGAACGCACACGTCCCGCCCCCAGGCCCCACCGGCCTGGGGCAGACGCACCCACCCCCGCCAAAACCCCCACACCCCGGACCGGCCGGCGCGACCACCATCAGCCGACGTGCGCCGCGATGACCCGCGCACACACCATCGACTCCGCACGCGTCGTATCCACCTCCACGTCGTAGCGCACCCCCTCATGCACCACACCCGCCTGCGCCACGGCCATCCCCACCGTCCGGTCCCCCCGCGCCACCTCACGCCCCGCAGCCACCGCACCCTCGCACCGGACGCCCACCCACAGCACACCCAGCCCGCCCAGAGCCCGCCGCCACCGCTCCTGCGACGCCGCCCCACCCAGAAACACGTCATCGATGATGACCCTCGCCCCCGCACGGGCCATCGCCACCACCCCCTCCATCCACGCCGCCTCCAGCACCCGGAACTCCACCCCGACGCTCACCCCGCCATCCGCGCCGAACACGATCCCCTCGTCCGACGCCAGCATCCCCGCAGGCAACGCATCCACGAACCCGTCACACCCGAACGCCAGCCACGGATCCGGCAGCACAGACTGCAGACACCGCACGATCCCCGACTTACCCGAGCTGGAACCGCCATTGAGAATGATCATCCGAATCGTCACCACGCCACGGTAGGACCCCACCCCCGCACCCCGGAACGACTTTCGCCACCCCCGACTACCAGCCGAACCGCCGATCCACCACCACGGCGAACTCCTCGAAACTCAACACCGCATCCCCGTTCGCATCCGCCTCATCGAACAGCGCCGACGACGCATCCGCATCCCCCACACCCCAGAACGGCAGATCCCCCCGCGCCGCCAACGTCGGCGCCTTCGACCGCAGAGCCGAAATCACCTCCGCCCGCGTCAGCTCACCGTCATCGTTCAGATCGAGCGCGACGAACAACTTCCGGGCCTTCTCACTCATCACGAAATCCCCTGCCGAAGAGTCACTTGACCTCAACCTAACCTGAGGTCCTACGGTCGCACCATGACGACCAAGGAGTACTCCCAGGAACAGCTCGCCGCCCAGCCGATCGGCTACTGGACCCGCGAAGCAGCCCACCTGGTCATCGGCGGCCTCCGCACCGCCCTCGCCGAAGAACACCTCACCCAGCCCCACTGGTGGACCCTGAACCACATAGCCCGGGCCCAGGGCCAATGGACCCGCAAGGCCCTCACCGAAAAGCTGGCACCCTTCGACGACCAGGACACCGACTTCGAGACCGTCTACGACGACCTCACCGCCCGCGGCTGGCTCACCGAGACCGACGACCACCTGACCCTCACCGACACCGGCGAAGCCGGCCGCATCCGAGCCCACGACCGCAACGCCGCAGTCCACACCCGTATGCGCCAGGGCATAGACGACGCCACCTACGCGGCCACGATCGACACCCTCCGCCGCCTCGTCGCCAACCTCGGCGGCAACGGCGACCTGCCGTAACACCGGCAGAACCACAGGCCATACTTGATCCCCACGACCACCACGCACGGGGACGGCCCGGATGACCACGCAGGCACACCCGCCACACCCGCCACACGCCGGACCCGGGCACGAATGCGAACACCGCCAAAGCCCCTGCCTGCTGCCCGACCCGTGGATGTGCCACGTGTTCTACGTCGACGGAAGCCTCCGCGACATCACCGTCACCGACACCGACGACACGCACTGGCAACAGGTCCTGCACCACTTCCGCGGCGCCGCCGACCAGCTCACCTGGTACGACGGCGCCGAGGGACAGGACATCGGCCCGCACGACACCGGCAACCCCATCGACTCCATCGAAGACGGCTACAGCGCAAGCCTCGCCGTCCGCTGCGGCCGCACCTGGTTCACGGCCCACCTGCCCGTCGACGGGATCGAATTCTCCCTCTGGCCCGACAGCATCGAGGACGCGGACCACGTCACCGACGTCCTGCGCTTCCTGACCGAACTGGGCACGGCCTGCGCCAGCCCCGCCGTCCTCACCGCCGAGACCGTCACCGGCCACCACCAGCTGCCACCCCTGATCACCTACGACCCGGCCACCGGAACCACCACCCACCTCTGAACCCAGGGCGCTGCTCAGACCGCCCCGGATGCCGAGGACCACACGGACCGAGTCGGATCACCCACCCGCGCGGCGGGCTGACCACCAGAATCCACCTCGCCGGCCAAGCCGAACGCCGCCCGCCCGGCCTGCTCTTCACTCCGGGGCCGACCCACCACGGCACCGTCACCGTCGCGGCGATCCGGCTCCGGCTCCGGCTCTGGCTCCGTCCATGATCCACCGGGCAGTACCTCGCGGTGAGGCGCTCGAAAACCAGTGGAGCAGCGCCGCTGCGCGCCATTACCGTGCTGCCGAGTCAAGTCGTCTGGGCAAGGACGTGCCGTTGTACACCCTGTGAGACCTCCCGAGTGCTGATCTGTCGCGCGTCGCGCCTGTGCGCCGCGCTGCTTTTTGCTGCGGACTTCTCACTGAAACCGGTGTACTTCTGTGCTCAATGACTGGGTGGTCATGCCCACCTGCCTGCCGACCGTTCTCCGCCGTTGCCCCGCGTGCGCATCCGACCGCTTCCGGGCGAACGGCAAATTCCGCGTCAACGCGAACCACAAGCTCCTCGACGCCTGGCTCCTCGTGCTCTGCACCGCTTGCGGGGACACGGCGAAGCTCACGGTCCTGGAGCGGGTGAACGTGCGCTCCGTACGACCTGAGCTGCTGGACCGGATGCATGACAACGACCCCGACCTGGCCGCTGAGTTGCTCCAGGATCCAGTGGTACGGCGCCGCAATCGCATAGCCGTCGACTGGAACAACGCCTGGCGCCTCGACACCGGCGCATCGGATCACCTGGACCGGGAGGTGATCGACGTCTCGGTCCGCTTCGCGGCGCGGATCCCCGTCCGTCCTGTGCGACTGATCGCTGAAGGGTTCGGTCTTTCGCGGGCCGAGGTCGAGAGGCTGATAACGGAGGGCAAACTCGTTTCGGCAGTCCGGCTGAGCGTCAAGCTCTCCGGCGACTTCACCTTCACGCTCAAGCGCTGAGCCCACCTCGGGACCGGGGGCCTGTCCGGCAGGATCCACCGGACAGGCCCCTAGGGCGTGTATCGAAAGTGGATCTTGACCGATGGATGATCACGGTTCATGGGGCGGGGAGATCTCACGGACGAGCAGTGGGCGGTGCTGGAGCAGTTGTTGCCGAAGGGGACGAAGGCGGGGCGGCCGCCCGTCTGGCCCCGGCGGCAGCTGATCGACGGCATACGGTTCCGTGTCCGTACCGGTGTGCCATGGCGGGACGTGCCTGTCGAGTACGGGCCGTGGGGACGGGTCTACGACCTGTTCCGCCGGTGGCAACGGGACGGCACCTGGCACCGGGTTTTCACCCGGCTCCAGTCCCTGGCCGACGCGAAGGGTGCGATCGTGTGGGACCTGAGCGTCGACTCCACGGTGTGCCGCGCCCACCAGCACGCGGCCGGGGCCCGCAGACAGGGTGACCTGCAGAAGAAACCGCCGGGCGGCGTCTTCACCGAGCCGGTCGATCACGGGCTGGGACGCTCACGCGGCGGGTTCACCACCAAGCTGCACCTGGCCGTCGAGCAGGGTCAGAAACCCATGTCGATCGTGGTGACCGCAGGGCAGCGCGGCGACTCACCGCAGTTCGAACCGGTGCTGGAGAAAGTCCGCGTGCCCCGCCTCGGGCCGGGGCGGCCGCGCGTCCGCCCCGATCGCGTGCGGGCCGACACGGCGTACGCTTCCCGCAACAACCGCGCTTACCTGCGCCGCCGGGGGATCCGCTGCACCATCCCGGACAAGGTCGACCAGGTCCGCAACCGTCATAAGCGAGGCTCCCGCGGTGGCCGACCGCCGCAATTCGATCCGGTCGACTACCGCAAGCGTCACGCGGTCGAGTGCGGAATCAACCGCCTCAAGCGCCACCGGGCCGTGGCCACCCGCTACGACAAGCTCGCGGTCTGCTTTGAAGCCACTGTCCTCGTCGCGGCCGTCAACGAGTGGCTGTGACCAGCACGCTGCTACAGCTCGTAGTCCTGGGCCAGCTCCTCCCAGTGAATGCCGTGAAGCGCGTGATCAGCATCCTCGCCCGCCGGTACCTCCGGTGCTGGCTGGAACCAGGCGACGACGAGGGAGGAACCGTTCATTGTCGGGTCGAGCGCCGTGGAGTCGAAGACACCGATGCAGGCCACTGAAGGCAGCACCTCAACGGGACCGAAAGCGCCGGCGGTCTCGTCCGGGTACTCGCGCGAGGGCGGAACAAGATGGACCGGCCTGGAGGGAAATGCGTGCTCGGCCTGCCGCTGGAGCCAGCTGACCTTCCGGTCGTTGATGCGCTTGCACGGGTAGCCCTCCAGCATCCCGCCGTAGGTCGAAGACATCCGTAGCTCGGTGAGCCGGATCGAACGACCCGACGAGAGGACTATGTGACCCAGTGACATGCCGACACCCTATGCACACGGTTCACTTCCGATACACGGCCTAGTACTTCGGCCCGATGTGGGCGTCCATCAACGCGACGGACGCCTTGCGCGCGACGGACACATTGAACGGATCACTGCCCCGAGCCAGAACGGTCCACTGGACCCCGACCGCGGTGAGCGTGTCCGTGCAGAGCCGACGGATGTCGTCGGACTTGTTGGTGAAAAAGTACCGCGGGTACTCGTACCGCTTGCCGTTGCGCACGGTCCAGTTGGTGACCCGACACCCGTCGGAGTGGATCAGCCCCCGCAGGAACTCCCACGGATGCACATCCACGATCTCCTGCTGCCAGCCCTCGAGCACGATCCGCCGCTCGTGCTTCTTGCCGGGCCCGTGCTGCGGAAACAGGCAGGTCCAATGGGTCGAGTGGGACTGCACCTCAACGCACCCCTGTCGCTGTCGACGACTCACGCTGGGGATCCGCATCACAAGGTGCATCGCTTCCTCGGCGGCGTCGATGAGGCCCACCCAGGTGGCGTCGCAGAAGATGGACAGGTGATGCTGCTTGTACTTCGAGATGATGTGGCCGTCGCCGAGGTAGAGGCCGAGGAGATAGGCGTAGGCGGGCCGGTCGACGTCGAGCCCGGTGCATCTCGGGCAGTCGGTGGGCGGCTCGTAGGTCTCGCCGCGGATCTTCCGGTCCTGGTGTCGCCACCAGCCGACAGTTCCGCGGGGCACGCCGAGACTCTCGGCCACCACTCGATTGGTCACGCCTCGGCGCAACAGCAGGACTGCTTCTTCGCGTATCGCGGGATTGTGCTCCACGAGGCAGCAGCCTCGTCGCTATTCGCCCGGTTGGTCGTAATTCGAAGGTTCGTTCACTGTGACGAGTGAAGATCGAGAAATTCGCTTGGCGACCTTGAAAATGAAGGAGAAGTACCCCGGGTCGGATTCGAACCGACGCTGAATGGGTTTTGAATCCATCGCCTCTACCGCTGGGCTACCGGGGCCCCTTCGAAACGAAGGATACCTAAGACCCTCCGTGCCACAAACATACAGGAGCTAGGTAGGCTCGTGGGAGCTTAACCGCCTTGCACCGAGGAGCATCCGTGACCGCCGAGCACGAGTCGACGCCCACGCCCGACGCCGACCAGTCGCACGTTCCGCCGCTGACGACCCGGGTCGTCATCGCCGAGGACGAGGCGCTCATCCGTCTCGATCTCAAGGAGATGCTCGAGGAAGAGGGCTACTCCGTCGTCGGCGAGGCCGGCGACGGGCAGACGGCCGTCGAGCTCGCGCGCGAGCACCGTCCCGATCTGGTGATCCTGGACGTGAAGATGCCCGTCCTGGACGGGATCTCCGCCGCCGAGAAGATCGCGGAGGAGTCCATCGCGCCCGTGCTCATGCTCACCGCCTTCTCGCAGCGCGACCTCGTCGAGCGGGCCCGGGACGCCGGCGCGATGGCGTACCTCGTGAAGCCGTTCAGCAAGAGCGACGTGGTGCCCGCCATCGAGATGGCCGTCTCCCGCTTCGCGGAGCTGCGGGCGCTGGAGAAGGAGGTCGAAGACCTCTCCCAGCGGCTGGAGACGCGCAAGCTGGTGGACCGCGCGAAGAGCATTCTGCAGACGCAGTACGGGCTGACGGAGCCGGCCGCCTTCCGGTGGATCCAGAAGTCGTCCATGGACCGTCGGATGTCCATGCAGCAGGTCGCCGAGGTCGTCATCGAGGACGCCGAGGCGAAGAAGAAGGAGAGCGGCAAGTAGCGGCCGCCCCCGGACATGCGTGAGGCCCGCCTCCCCCCGAGGGGAGGCGGGCCTCACACGTTCGTCGGATCAGTCTTCGCCGAGGTAGGCCTTGCGGACGTCCTCGTTGTGGAGGAGGTCGCGGCCGGTGCCGGAGAGGACGATCTTGCCGATCTCCATCACGTGCGCGCTGTCGGAGAGCGAGAGCGCCGCCTGGGCGTTCTGCTCGACGAGCAGGATGGTCATGCCCGTGGCCTTGAGTTCCTTGATGGTCGCCATGATCTTCTGCATCATCAGCGGGGACAGGCCCATGGAGGGCTCGTCGAGCATCAGGAGCTTGGGGCGGGACATGAGCGCGCGGCCCATGGCGAGCATCTGCTGCTCGCCGCCCGAGAGGGTGCCGGCGGCCTGCTTGCGACGCTCACCCAGGATGGGGAACATCTCGTAGGCGCGCTGGACATCCGCCTCGATGCCCTCCTTGTCGGTGCGCAGGAAGGCGCCGAGCTGGAGGTTTTCGGCGATCGTCAGCCGGGGGAAGATGTGGCGTCCCTCGGGGGAGTGGGCGAGGCCCAGGGAGACGATCTTGTGTGCCGGTACGGCGGCCAGGGGCTGGCCGTCGAAGGTGATGGTGCCGCTCTTGGGCTTGATGAGCCCGGAGAGGGTGCGGAGGGTGGTCGTCTTGCCGGCGCCGTTGGTGCCGACGAGGCAGACGATTTCGCCTTCGTTGACCTCGAAGGAGATTCCCTTGACGGCTTCGATCTTGCCGTAGGCGACCTTGAGGTCTTCGACCTTGAGCAGTGCGGTCACTTGGCCTCTCCTTCCGTGCTGGTGGTGCTGGTGGTGCTGTCCGAGTCGGCGTCGGTGTCGGCCGGGGCGTCGGTGGCGCCGTCGGCGTCCGCCTCTGCCTCGGTGTCCGCGTCGGTCTCGGTGGCCGTGTCGGAGTCGGGCTCCGCTTCGGCTTCGGCTTCGGTCTCGGCGGTGGCTTCGGCTTCCGCCTCGGCCTCCGTCTCGGCGTCGGCGTCGGCTGCGGCGGCCTCTTCGGCTGCGGCTTCCGCGGCCTCGACCGCGGCGTCCTCGGCGGCGCCCGGGTCGCCCTCGAAGGGCTCGCCGAGGTAGGCGGCGATGACGCGCTCGTCGCCCTGGACCTCGGACGCGGTGCCCTCGATGAGCTTTTCGCCCTGGACGAGGCAGGCGACGCGGTCGCAGAGGTTGAAGATGAAGCGCATGTCGTGCTCGATGACGAGGACGGCGATGCCCATGTCGCGGATGGCGAAGATGAGTTCTTCGGCAGCGCGGGTTTCCTGCGGGTTCATGCCGGCGGTGGGCTCGTCCAGGAGGATGAGGCCGGGGTCGCTGGCGAGGGCGCGGGCGATTTCCAGCTTGCGCTGTTCGCCGTAGGGGAGGTTCTTGGCCAGGTGCTGGGCCTTGTTCTCCAGCCCGATGAACTCGAGGAGTTCCATGGCGCGCGCTTCGCTGGCGGCTTCGGCCTTCTTGAAGCCGGGGCCGCGGAGCAGGGCGGACCAGAGGCCTTCCTTGGTGCGGGTGTGGCGTCCGACGAGGACGTTCTCCAGCACGGTCATGTTGTGGAAGAGCCGGATGTTCTGGAAGGTGCGGGCGATGCCGGCCTCGGTGACCTTGTGGGGCTTGGGAGGCAGGACCGTGCCCTTGTAGCTGACGGAGCCCTCGGTGGGGACGTACAGCCCGGTGAGGCAGTTGAAGAAGGTGGTCTTGCCGGCGCCGTTGGGGCCGATGAGTCCGACGATCTCGCCGGCGTTGACCTGGAGGTCGACGCTCTTGACGGCGGTGAGGCCGCCGAAGCGCATGGTGACGCCCTTGGCTTCGAGAACCGTGGTCTTGGTGGTGGTGTCCGTGGTGGTCGTCATGGTGTTCACGCCCCCGCCTTGGCGGTGGCCAGGTCCGCGGGGGCCTGGTCAGCGGTGTCGTCGTGGTACTCGAGCTGCGCGCGCTTGTTGGCGATGAGGCCTTCGGGGCGGAAGCGCATGAGCAGGATGAGGGCGATGCCGAAGGCGAGGAGCTGGTAGTCCTGGAGGAAGGCCAGCTTCGCCGGGATGAGGAAGAGGAGTGCGGCGCCGAGGATGGGGCCGCGGATGGTGCCCATGCCGCCGAGGATGACTGCGGCGAGGAGGAACGCGGAGTTCGGCGGGACGGGCCCGGCGAAGACGTAGTTCTCGGGGACCACGGTGCTGTTGACGTGTGCCTGGACGGTGCCGGCGAGGCCGGCGAGGGTGGCGCCGAGGGCGAAGGCGATGAGCTTGACCTTGAAGCCGTTGATGCCCATGGCTTCGGCGGCGGTCTCGTCCTCGCGGATGGCGACCCAGGCGCGGCCGATGCGGCTGCTGCCGGCTCGGGCGAAGACCACGACGACCAGTGCCATGACGAGCAGCATCAGGAAGTAGTAGTTGGCGTAGGCGCCGAGGGTGATGCCGCCGACGATGTGGGACTCCCCGAAGTTCCACCCGAAGATTTCGAGGTGGGGGATGTTGGGGATGCCGTTGGGGCCGTTGGTGATGTCCGGGCCGGAGGTGCCGTCGAGGTTACCCATGGCGATGCGGAAGATTTCTCCGAAGCCGAGGGTGACGATGGCGAGGTAGTCGCCGCGCAGGCGCAGGGTCGGGGCTCCGATGACCACGCCGAAGATGAGCGAGGCGAGGGCGCCGACGATGACCGCTGCCCAGAAGGGGAGGTGGATGCCGAAGGCGGATGCGGTGCTTCCGGAGACCAGGGCCGCGGCGTAGGCGCCGACGCCGAGGAAGGCGACGTAGCCGAGGTCGAGGAGGCCGGCGAGGCCGACGACGACGTTGAGGCCGAGGGCGACGGTCGCGAAGATCAGGATGTTGACCGCGATGAGCGTGTAGGTGTCGCCGCTCTGCTGGATGAACGGGAAGGCGATCGCTGCGGCCGCGGTTCCGATGAGGGTGACCTGGCGGTGCTTGGCGGTGATGCCTGCGAGGCGGGCGAAGAGGCCGGCCTTGTTCAGTGCGAGGCCGACGAGGCCGACGGTGAGCAGGTAGGCGACGAAGAGCTGCGGTTCCTTGTCATCGGTGTCGATGCCGAAGGTGATGACGAAGAGGCCGAGGGCGAAGACGCCGGTGACGACGAGGATCTCGGCCCAGGAGGGCAGCTGCTTGGCGGGGGCCGCCTTGCGGGTGTCGTCGGGGAGCTTGTTCGCGGCGAGGACCGGGATGATCGTGCCGACGAGGGCCACGTAGGCACCCGGGTCCAGGTTCACGACGCCGCCGAGGACGACGGTGATGGAGATGACCGTGAACCAGGTGGCGAGGAGATTGCCGAGGGTGAGGAAGAAGATGGCCTTGCGGGAGCCGGCGGGGGTGAGCCAGCGGAAGCCCTTGACGCCGAGCGCGGAGAGCGCGAAGGCGAGGGTGAGGGCGGCTCCGGCGAGGGTGACGTACTGGAGGTCGGCGGGGCTGCCGTAGTAGGTCAGGTCGCCGGGGAACTCGTCGGTCCAGGTCCAGGCCAGGAAGGCGCTGATGATGGTGAGGAGGCTGCCGCCGATGATCGCGTACAGGAGCGTGGCGGGCGCGGGGCCCTGCTTCACCGTGGCGGTCTGGGGGGTGGTGTTGGTGGTCATGGTTCTCACGCCCGATCCGCGACGCGCTCGCCGAGCAGGCCTTGTGGCCGCACGAGGAGGACGACGATGAGGAGTACGAACGCCCAGACGTTGGACCAGGCTCCACCGCCGAGCTGCGACATGCCGGGGATCTCTTCGATGTAGGCGATCGAGAGGGCTTCGGCGAGGCCGAGGACGACGCCGCCGACCATGGCTCCGTAGATGTTGCCGATGCCGCCGAGGACGGCTGCGGTGAAGGCCTTGAGGCCGAGGATGAAGCCCATCTCGAAGTTGATCTGGCCCTTGTCGAGGCCGTAGGCGACCGCGGCGACGGCTGCGAACGCGGCACCGATGGCGAAGGCCATGACGATGATGCGGTCGGTGTTGATGCCCATCAGCTTCGCGGTGTCGGGGTCCTGCGCGGTGGCCTGCATGGCGCGGCCGCTGCGGCTCTTCTGGACGAAGACGCCGAGGGCGAGCATGCAGAGCGGGGCGAGGATGAGGACGAAGAGGTCCGCGCGCTGGATCGCCAGGCTGTCGGTGATCTTGAAGGCTGCGCCCTTGAACTCGGGGAAGCTGACGGCCTTCTTGGCGTCCGGGTAGAACTGCCAGACGAGCTGCTGGAGCGCGATCGAGAGGCCGATTGCGGTGATGAGGGGTGCGAGCCGGGGGGCGCTGCGCAGGGGGCGGTAGGCGAAGCGTTCGGCTGCGCATGCCACGGCGACGGAGCAGATGGCGCCGCCGACGATCATGACGGGTATCGCGATCAGCAGGGAGGTGCCGGTCGGGAGGATGGCGTAGGCGGTGAGCGCGCCGAAGCCGCCGATCATGAAGATCTCGCCGTGGGCGAAGTTGATGAGCTGGACGATGCCGTAGACCATGGTGTACCCGATGGCGATGAGACCATAGAGAGCACCGAGGGCCAGGCCGTTGGCCAGCTGTTGCGGCAGTTCGTGCACCGCAGGGCCTCCGATGAGCGTGTCGGATAAGACTCCGCGCGAGGGCGCTGTTTGCGCCCTCGCGCGGCGGATGTTTCAGGTGTTACGGGTGGTGCTGGGGACTACGGGCTTACTGGTTGAAGGTGTCGCTCTTGACGTCGACCCACTTGCCGCCCTCGACCTTGTAGACCGTGAGCTGCTTGTTGGTGGTGTCGCCGTACTCGTCGAAGGCGACCTTGCCGGTCACGCCCTCGAAGGAGACCTTGCCGAGCGCCTCGACGACCTTGGCGCGGGCGTCGGTGGGCAGCTTGCCGCTGTTGGCGGCGGCGACGGCCTTGACGGCCTGGATGACGGCCCAGCCGGCGTCGTAGGAGTAGCCACCGTAGGCGGCGTACGGGTCCTTGTAGCCCTCGGTCTTGTAGTCCTCGATGAACTTCTTGGCCGTGTCCAGCTTCTCGACCGGGTAGCCGATGGAGGTGGCCAGGTCGCCCTCGTTGGCCTCACCGGAGGCGCTGATGAAGGCGGGGTCCTGGATGCCGTCGCCGCCCATGAGGGGGACGTTGGCGCCGGTCTTCTTGATCTGGTCGGCGAGCAGGCCGCCCTCGGGGTACTGGCCGCCGAAGTAGACGGAGTCGGCGCCGGAGGTCTTGACCTTGTCGGCGGTGGAGGAGAAGTCGGTCTCCTTCACGGTGACGTGGTCGGTGCCGGCGACCTCGCCGCCGAGCTTCTTGAACTCGTCGGCGAAGATCGCCGCGAGGCCGGCGCCGTAGGTCTGCTTGTCGTCGACGATGAAGACCTTCTTCTTGCCGGCGTCCTTGAAGAGGTACTGGGCGGCGAACTTGCCCTGGACCACGTCGGTGGCGGCGGTGCGGAAGTAGGTCTTGAAGCCGCGCTTGAACTCGCCCTTGCCCCAGTTGTCGCCCTGGCTGAGCGCGGGGTTGGTGTTGGCGGGGGAGACCTGCGCCAGGTTGGCGGAGTTGAAGACGCCCTGCATCTGCTGGGCGACGCCGGAGTTCAGCGGGCCGACGACGCCGAGGACGTCCTTGTTGCCGACGAGCTTGGTGGCGTTGGCCTGACCGGAGGCGGGGACCGCCTGGTCGTCGAGGGCCTCGACCTTGAACTCGATGCCCGGGACCTCGTTGTTCTTGTTGGCCGTCTTGGCCGCGAGGTCGACGGAGTTCTTGATGCCCTGACCGAGCGCGGAGAGCGAGCCGGTGAGCGGGGCGTCCACGCCGATGACGACGACGGTCTTCTTGCCGCCGCCGTTGTCCTTGGAGTCTCCGTCGCGCGATCCGCAAGCGGTGAGGGTCAGTGCTCCCGTGGTGATCACGGTGGTGAGGACGAGCAAAGAACGGTGTCGCACGATTCTTCCTTTCCCTGGCGCGGCTCTCTCGTGGAGAGGTGCCGTTAGGTCGCCGGGCCGCACTGGGAGGTCCACGGCCGTGCTGATTCGCGCCCTGCGGCGCGGTGACTGGCCGTGACTCTAGGCCCGAGGTGGCGAGCACGGGGAGCAGGGAAAGGAGGATGTGACGCTCTTGTTATGCCAAGGCCAAGAATGTGTGGCGGGAGTGTGGACAAATCGGACGTTTTCTTACCTTGGTGGGTGTCCGCATCCTGAGAATTACCTGTTCTTCTAAGGGGCTTGAGGCCTCCATGCACCTGTCTTAGATCATTTTCGGCCGAATGTGGCTGCGCGTGCTCAAAGGAATCCTCCGAGTGGCCTTTCTTAAGGGAAAAGGCGGATTAAGGCCCTCATGGGCATTACGGAGGGTGACGGTCAAGAGGTTGCTTTTGTAATCGAATGGATCTTGTCCCGAAGGCGGCATGGCCCCCCACCTGCGGTTCGGTGGTGCAGGGGCATCTGCCCGGAAGCCGGACAGCGGGCTCGGGAATGCGGTGATGCCGGTCACGTCGGCGACCGCCAGTTCTCCGAACTGGCGGTCGCGCCGCCCTGTTCGGCGCAGCGCTGCGCGACGAACCGGTCGATCAGCTCAAGTGCCTTGCTCCGCCCGGCAGTTCGCTCCTCGGTGCGTCCTGCGGCCACGGCGTCCTCGTGGATCGCGTACTGGCCGTTGGACAGGCCCTTCTGTTCCCAGTCGAGACCGGACCATTTGGTGCCCATGAGGGTCTCCTTCGCCCAGTAGGACACGAGGGTCGTGCACACCTGTACGGGCGAGGGAGGGGCGGTGGTGGAGGGGCTCCCGGAGCCCTCCGCGGGGGGTGGTGCGGAGGGAGAGCATCCGGACAGGGCGAGCGCCGCGAGGAGGATGTGGGCGGCGTACCGGGCCGTGCGTGGCATGGTCCCCATGGGTGGGACGGTAGGCGGTCACGATCGGTGAAACAACAGATGTCGCCGCGTAGCGTGCGGACTGGCGGATTCCGGGCGGTTGGCGGGTGCGGTGGCGTCCGGGCACGCGCGCGGGCCCGGATCCCGGAACGCGCGCAGGCCCGGATCCGCCGCCCTGGGGGCGGGGTCCGGGCCTGTCGGGTGGTGCTGCGGCCGAAAGTCGCGGTCTGGAGCCGCGGTCTGGAGCCGCGGTCTGGAGCTCGGGCCGGGAGCCGGGGTCAGGCCCCCGCCGGGGCCTCGCCGGCGCCGGCGGTGGCGCCCACGGCGGCCGGGCCGGCGTCACGCAGCAGGCAGGTCAGGCGGGCGGTGCAGATCCGCCTGTCCTGCTCGTCGGTGATGACGATCTCGAAGGTGGTCGTCGATCGGCCGCGGTGCACGGGGGTCGCGACGCCGGTGACGATGCCGCTGCGGGCGCCCCGGTGGTGGGTGCAGTTCAGGTCCACGCCGACGGCGATCTTGTTGATGCCGCCGTGCATCATGGCGCCGACCGAGCCGAGGGTCTCGGCCAGCACGGCGGAGGCCCCGCCGTGCAGCAGCCCGTACGGCTGGGTGTTGCCCTCGACGGGCATGGTGCCGACGACACGGTCGGCCGAGGCCTCCAGGATGCGGATGTCCATCCGCTCGCCGAGGTGCCCCGCCGAGAACAGTGAGGGCAGGTCGATACCGAGGGCCGCGTACTCCTCCAGGACCTCCTGCGGGAACTTCACTGCGTGCTGCTCGCCCATGGTCAGGCTCCGTTCGTCAACGATCGTTAACCGTCTTGTCCTGAGGTCGTTCTATCAGGCCGGTTCGAAGCGCACGACGACGGACTTACTGGCAGGGGTATTGCTGGTGTCCGCGGTCGAGTCCAGCGGGACCAGCACGTTGGTCTCCGGGTAGTACGCGGCCGCGCAGCCGCGTGCGGTCGGGTAGTGCACGACGCGGAAGCCGGGCGCGCGCCGCTCCACGCCGTCCTTCCACTCGCTCACCAGATCCGTGTACGAGCCGTCGGCCAGGCCCAGCTCGGCCGCGTCGGCGGGGTTGACCATGACCACGCGGCGGCCGCCGGTGATGCCGCGGTAGCGGTCGTCGAGGCCGTAGATCGTGGTGTTGTACTGGTCGTGGCTGCGCAGGGTCTGCAGCAGCAGCCGTCCCGCCGGGACGCGCGGGTACTCCACGGGCGCGGCGGTGAAATTGGCCTTGCCGGTCTTCGTCGGGAAGCGGCGCTCGTCGCGCGGGGCGTGCGGGAGCCGGAAGCCGCCGGGGCGGGCGACGCGGGTGTTGAAGTCCTCGAAGCCGGGGATCACGCGGGAGATCCGCTCGCGGATCGTGGCGTAGTCGCGCTCGAACTCCTCCCAGGGGGTGGCGGAGGCGGCGCCGAGGACCGCGCGGGCCATGCGGGCCACGATCGCGGGCTCGGAGAGCAGGTGCGGGGAGGCGGGGGCGAGGTTGCCGCGGGAGGAGTGGACCATGCCCATGGAGTCCTCGACGGTCACGAACTGCTTGCCGCTCGCCTGGACGTCCTTGTCGGTACGGCCGAGGGTGGGCAGGATCAGGGCCCGCCGGCCGGTGACCGCGTGGGAGCGGTTGAGCTTGGTGGAGACGTGCACGGTCAGGGCGGTGCGGCGGATCGCGGCCTCGGTGACCTCGGTGTCGGGGGTGGCGCCGACGAAGTTGCCGCCCATCGCGAAGAGGACCTTGGCCTCGCCGTCGCGCATCGCCTGGATGGAGCGGACCACGTCGTAGCCGTGCCCGCGGGGCGAGGTGATGCCGAATTCCGTGTCGAGGGCGTCGAGGAAGGCGGGCGCGGGCCGCTCGAAGATCCCCATGGTGCGGTCGCCCTGCACGTTGGAGTGACCGCGGACGGGGCAGACGCCGGCGCCGGGGCGGCCGATGTTGCCGCGGAGCAGCAGGAGGTTGACGACCTCGCGGATGGTGGCGACGGCGTGCTTGTGCTGGGTGAGGCCCATGGCCCAGCAGACGATGGTGCGCTCCGAGGCCAGGATCATGGCCAGGGCGCGCTCGATCTCGGGGCGGGTGAGGCCGGTCGCGGTGAGGGTCTCGTCCCAGTCGGCCTCCTTCGCGGCGGCCGCGAGCTCCTCGTAGCCGTGGGTGTGCTCGCGGATGAAGGCCTCGTCGGTGGCGCCCTCGGTCTCGATGACGAGCTTGTTGAGGAGACGGAAGAGGGCCTGGTCCCCGCCGATGCGGATCTGCAGGAAGAGGTCGTTGAGGGCGGTGCCCCGGAGCATGCCGAAGGGGGTCTGGGGGTTCTTGAACCGCTCCATGCCGGCCTCGGGCAGCGGGTTCACCGAGATGATCTGCGCGCCGGCGGACTTGGCCTGCTCCAGGGCGGAGAGCATGCGCGGGTGGTTGGTGCCCGGGTTCTGCCCGGCGACGATGATCAGGTCGGCCTGGTGGAGGTCCTCGAGGGAGACGCTGCCCTTGCCGATGCCGATGGTCTCCGTCAGTGCGGAGCCCGAGGACTCGTGGCACATGTTGGAGCAGTCGGGCAGGTTGTTGGTGCCGAACTCGCGGGCGAAGAGCTGGAAGAGGAACGCGGCCTCGTTGCTGGTGCGGCCCGAGGTGTAGAAGAGGGCCTCGTCGGGGGAGCCCAGGGCGGTCAACTCCTCCGCGATGATCGCGAAGGCCTTCTCCCAGCTGACCGGCTCGTACCGGTCGCCGCCCTCGGGGAGGTACATCGGCTCGGTGATGCGGCCCTGCTGCCCCAGCCAGTAGCCGGACCGCGTGGCCAGATCGGGCAGCGGGTGCGCGGCGAAGAACGCGGGGGTGACCCGGCGCAGGGTGGCCTCCTCCGCGACGGCCTTGGCGCCGTTCTCGCAGAATTCGGCGGTGTGCCGCTTGTCGCCCTCGGGCCAGGCGCAGCCCGGGCAGTCGAAGCCGTCCTTCTGATTGACCTTGAGGAGCGTGCGGGCGGTCCGGGCCACGCCCATCTGCTGCTGGGCGATCCGCAGGGTGTGCCCGATCGCCGGCAGGCCTGCGGCCGCGTGCTTGGGCGGTGTGACCTGCGGTGCGTCCTGTACCGGATCGCCTGTGGGCGGCTTGGTCGCCATCGCGCTCCCCTTCGAGCGTACGTACATGTGCAGCACGTGTGGCCGCGTCCTTCGATCCTTGCACGGACCACGGAATCCGGGGAGGGCGGTCCGGTGCTCATCGCGCCCCGGCCGGGTGCGCCGGGGGCGTCCGGTGGGGCGGATGCGCCGGGGGAGGCGACGGGCCGGAATTGTCGGTGGGGGCGCCTAGGATCGGGGGCGTGGCAGATTCATCAGCGAAGAAGACCGACCAGCCGCCCGCAGCGGACCGTCCCCGCCTGATGCTCATGGACGGGCACTCCCTGGCCTACCGGGCGTTCTTCGCGCTGCCCGCGGAGAACTTCACGACCGCGACGGGGCAGCCGACCAACGCCATCTACGGCTTCGCGTCGATGCTGGCGAACACGCTGCGCGACGAGGCTCCTACGCACTTCGCGGTGGCGTTCGACGTCTCCCGCAAGACGTGGCGCTCGACGGAGTTCCCCGAGTACAAGGCGAACCGCTCCAAGACCCCCGACGAGTTCAAGGGGCAGGTCGAGCTGATCGGCGAGCTGCTCGACACCATGCACGTGCCGCGGTTCGCGGTCGACGGCTTCGAGGCCGACGACGTGATCGCGACGCTGGCGACGCAGGCGGAGGCGGCCGGCTTCGACGTGCTGATCGTCACCGGTGACCGTGACTCCTTCCAGCTCGTGTCCGAGCGCACCACCGTGCTCTACCCCACCAAGGGCGTCTCCGAGCTGACCCGGTTCACCCCGGAGAAGGTCGAGGAGAAGTACGGGCTCACCCCGCAGCAGTACCCGGACTTCGCGGCGCTGCGCGGCGACCCGTCCGACAACCTGCCGGGCATCCCCGGCGTCGGCGAGAAGACCGCGGCCAAGTGGATCACCCAGTTCGGGTCGTTCGCGGAGCTCGTGGAGCGCGCCGAGGAGGTCAAGGGCAAGGCCGGGCAGAACTTCCGGGACCACCTGGAGGCCGTCAAGCTCAACCGGGTCCTGACCGAGATGGTCAAGGACGTGGAGCTGCCCAAGGCCCCGGCCGACCTGGTCCGCGCCCCGTACGACCGGACCGCCATGCTCGGCGTGCTGGACGTGCTGGAGATCCGCAACGCCTCGCTGCGGGAGCGGCTGCTGGCCGTGGACCCGGGCGCTGCGGTGGAGGAGGCCCCGGCTCCGGCGGCCGGGGTGGAGCTGGACGCGTCGGTGCTGGGCACGGGCGAGCTGGCGCCGTGGCTGGAGAGCCACGCGGGCGGCCCGCTGGGCATCTCGACCGTCGACAGCTGGGCGCTGGGCCAGGGCAATGTCACCGAGATCGCGCTGGCCGCGGCCGGGGGCGCCGCCGCCTGGTTCACGCCCGCCGAGCTGGACGAGGCGGACGAGCGGGCCTTCGCGGCCTGGGCCGCCGATGCGGCGAAGCCCAAGGTCGTGCACAACGCCAAGGGCCTGATGCGGGTCTTCCCCGAGCACGGCTGGACCCTCGCCGGTGTCGCCATGGACACCGCGCTCGCCGCCTACCTGGTCAAGCCGGGCCGTCGGTCCTTCGCCCTGGACGCCCTGTCCATGGAGTACCTGCACCGCGAGCTGGCGCCCGCCGCCGCCGACGGCCAGCTGGCCTTCGGCGCCGACGAGACCGCCGAGGCCGAGGCCCTGATGGCGCAGGCCCGCGCGGTCCTGGACCTGGGCGACGCCTTCACCGACAAGCTCGACGAGGTCGGCGCCGCGGAGCTGCTCCACGACATGGAGCTGCCGACCTCCGAGCTCCTCGCCCGGATGGAGCGGTCCGGCATCGCCGCCGACCGGGACCACCTGGAGGCCATGGAGCAGCAGTTCGCGGGAGCGGTGCAGCAGGCCGTGAAGGAGGCGCACGCCACCGTCGGCCACGAGTTCAACCTCGGCTCGCCCAAGCAGCTCCAGGAGGTCTTCTTCGGCGAGCTGGACCTGCCGAAGACGAAGAAGACCAAGACCGGTTACACCACGGACGCGGACGCGCTGGCCTGGCTCGCCACGCAGACCGACCACGAACTCCCGGTGATCATGCTCCGGCACCGGGAGCAGGCCAAGCTGCGCGTCACCGTCGAGGGCCTGGTCAAGACCATCGCCGCCGACGGCCGGGTCCACACCAGCTTCAGCCAGACCGTCGCCGCGACCGGCCGGCTGTCCTCCACCGACCCCAACCTGCAGAACGTGCCGGTGCGCACCGACGAGGGCCGCGCCATCCGCCGCGGCTTCGTCGTCGGCGAGGGCTTCGAATCCCTCATGACGGCCGACTACAGCCAGATCGAGCTGCGCGTCATGGCCCACCTCTCCGAGGACGAGGGCCTGATCGAGGCCTTCGCGACCGGCGAGGACCTGCACACCACCGTCGCCTCCCAGGTGTTCGGCGTGGAGCGGTCCGCGGTCGACGCCGAGATGCGCCGCAAGATCAAGGCCATGTCCTACGGACTCGCCTACGGGCTCTCCGCCTTCGGTCTCGCCCAGCAGCTGAACATCGAGCCCGCCGAGGCGCGCGGCCTGATGGAGACCTTCTTCGAGCGGTTCGGCGGGGTCCGCGACTACCTCGGCCGGGTCGTCGACGAGGCCCGCGCCACCGGATACACGGCGACGATCTTCGGCCGCCGCCGGTACCTGCCCGACCTCAACAGCGACAACCGCCAGCGCCGCGAGGCCGCCGAGCGGATGGCGCTCAACGCCCCGATCCAGGGCACCGCCGCCGACATCGTGAAGGTCGCGATGCTGCGCGTGGACAAGGCGATCACCGGGGCCGGCCTGCGCTCGCGGATGCTGCTCCAGGTCCACGACGAAATCGTGCTGGAGATCGCCCCGGGCGAGCGCGATCAGGTCGAGGAGCTGGTGCGCCGCGAGATGGGCGCCGCCGTGGAGCTGCGGGCCGCGCTGGACGTGTCGGTGGGCGTCGGCCGGGACTGGGAGTCCGCCGCGCACTGATCCCCGTACGGCACAGCCGGCGCCCGTCCCCGCTCAGGCGGTGGGGACGGGCGTCCGCGTTTCCTCGTCCGCGTCCGTGGGGCGCCCGGTCCGGTCGCGGCGCTGCCGAAGCCGTACGAGGACCCCGTAGACCAGCAGTGCCACGGCCAGGCCCCCGCCCGCACCGAAGCAGACGGTCGGGATGATGTCGAGCGGTGTACGGATCCGGTCGAAGAAGGTGAAGAAGCGGACCACGCGCATCGTGATCCCGGCCGTCACGCACACCGCGAGCAGGGCGAGCGCGCCCCGGACCTCCGCGCGGGAGAGCACCGGCACGGACGCGGGGGCGGTGCCGGCGGGGAGCCGGCGCAGCGCGGTCAGCGTGAACCAGAGCAGTGCGCACGCCGCGATCGCCGAAGTGCCGTACTGCAGGAAGGAGTAGAGCGGCAGGCCGAAGGCGAGCGGCTCTTCGAGCGCCGGCAGCGCGTCCGTGCCCCAGCGGTCGATGTGCGTGAAGCTGTCCCACACCACGTGCGTGAGGGAGCCGACGACCGCCGAGACATAGAACCAGGCCACGAGCGCCGCCGGCCGGGGACGCTCGCGCCACCGCTCACCCCGCACGAAGGCATGGACCCTGCCCCGCTGCCGAGAGGGCAGGAGCGCGATCAGCGGCTCGCGCAGCAGGAGCCAGAACCCCACCAGGACGGCCGTCAGCAGGGCGTCCAGGGTGAAGATCCCCGGCAGTGAATGCGTGAACGTCCCGTACTTCATGACGCCTTCGACGATCGCGTCCGTGAAGTAGAACGTGTCCGGGGCGAACGATCCGAGGACGAGCGCCGAGGCGACGAGAGGGCCCCGCGCACGCCCGGTCCGGCGGATGGCCGGAAGTACGGCGGCCGCGTGGCTGAGAGTGAACGGCATGGCACCTCTCCTGCATGTTCCCGTGGGCGTTCCTCCTTCGGGCCAATGCTCCCGAAGGGTCCAGACAGTATGCGTGACCTGCCTCGGGACGTGGGGATGTGGTGAATTCCGGCGCACCATGCGTGCTGTGTGCAGGGAGCTGACGTAGGGTCACGCGGACGTCGAGGGGGAGGGGTCCGGCTCATGTCGGCTCGAATATTCGGACGCAGGCTGCGCAGGGGAACGACAGCCGCGCTGGTCTGCGCTCTGGTGGTCGCCGCGGTGACCGGATCCCAGGGCCCGGCGGGCGGGAGCACCGACCGGCTCTCCGCAGCCGGGGAGCACGGCGCGCAGCCGCCGCGGGACGCGGACACGGCCGGCGGGGACTCCGCCTACTTCACCGAACTCCCGCCGCTGCTGAGCCCGCAGCCGCCGGAGGTGGTACTGGCGGACGAGGGGCAGCCGGCACCGGCGCCGACGGCGACGGAGGCCGCGGCGGCGGCGGCCGGTACCGGAGCCGGCGCCGGAGCAGGGGCAGGGGCGCAGGGGATACCGGCGAGCGTGCTCGCGGCGTACCTGGGCGCGGAGAAGAAGGTCGGGCAGAGCGACCCCGGCTGCGGGTTGCGCTGGCAACTCCTCGCGGCGATCGGCAAGGTGGAGTCCGGGCAGGCGCGCGGCGGCCGGGTCGACGCGGCCGGGACCACCCTGCGGCCGATCCTCGGGCCCGTGCTCGACGGCAACGGCTTCGCGAACATCCCGGACACCGACGGCGGGGCCTACGACGGGGACTCGCGGTACGACCGGGCGGTCGGGCCGATGCAGTTCATCCCCTCCACGTGGGCGTCGTGGGGCCAGGACGCGGACGGCGACGGCCGGCGCAACCCGAACAACGTGCACGACGCGGCGCTGGCGGCCGGGCGTTACCTGTGCGCGGGCACCCGGGACCTGCGGGTGGAGGCGGACCTGGACCGGGCCGTGCTCTCCTACAACCGCTCCACGGAGTACCTGCGGACGGTGCGGTCCTGGTTCACGTACTACCTGAAGGGGACGCACGAGATCCCGGACCAGGGCGGTACGGGCACAGGCGCGGGCACGGGTACGGGCGCGAAGCCCACGCCGAGGCCCACACCGACTCCGACTCCGACCCCCATGCCGACCCCGAAGCCGACGCCCACCCCGGTCCCGACGCCCACGCCGACCCCGACCCCGACCCCGACGCCGGACCCGAAGCCGACTCCCACGCCCACGCCCACGCCGACGCCGACGCCGGACCCGAAGCCAACGCCGAGCCCGACGCCCACCCCCACGCCCACCCCCACGCCCACTCCGAGCCCCACCCCCACGCCGGACCCGACCCGGACGCCCACCCCGAGCCCGACGCCGACTCCCACCGCGACGTCGGGCCCGTCCCGCACTCCGAGGCCCACTCCGGCCCCGACGTCCGCCACTCCTTCGGCGTCCGCCCCCGCCCCGGCGCAAACCCGTGGCCATTCCTGACGGTCATGGAGCTCTGTGGCCCGGTTCTCCACCACTCTTGTCCTCCGCAGGACGCTGTCGTGGATTTCGGGCGTGCTGCCCTGGTGCCGAGGTGCGCGGTGCCTCCAGGGTCCGGCTCTCCCCGGTGGTGGCGAGGCGGGCCGGCGGCCCCGGTCGACGGCCCCCGGTCGGCCGGTCGTGATCCATGGCCTGAACGGTTCTCATCTCGCCTCCGCGTTGCTACGGTGCCCCCTCTCTGACGCCTCATCAGATTTCGGAGCCCCGGCATGCGCGCATTCGTCGCCGCCGCCATCGGCCTCGCGGCCGCGCTGGCCCTCGTGTTCGCCATCACGGCGTTCGGGGTGCCCGAAGGCGAGACCTCACCCAAGCCCCTGCTCACCACCGCGCCCCCCGCGCCCGGAAAGTAGAGGAGGGCCCGGCCGTGCGACGCAGAGCGAGCCTTGTCCTGCTGGCCCTTGCCGTGTTCTGCGCAGCCCTCGCACCGCTGCTGCGCTGGTACGCGTACCCCCGCCTCGCCAAGATCCCGCCGAACCAGTACCAGGAGATGGTCCTGGAGGCGAAGGACGCGACGCTCCTCGACTACACCGGCGGCATGCAGCCCAAGAAGGTCGACAAGGTCACCATCGTCCAGACCCTCAAGGGCAACGTCGAGGCGTCGAAGGAGATCGAGGCGAGCGCGGGCAAGGACGTCGTCGTCTGGGACACGCTGTCCTACATCATCGGCCCGGACGGGAAGATGGTCTCCCAGATACCCGAGCGCTACATCTTCGACGCGCACACCCAGGACCCGGTCCACGCCACCGGGGAGATGGTCGACGGGGACCCCGTCAAGCGCGAGGGCATCGAGTTCAAGTGGCCCTTCTTCACCGAGCCGCGCGACTACCTGTACTTCGACGCGCAGACCCGTACCTCCTCGCCGATCCACTACGTCGGACCGCGCACGTTCAAGGGCATGGACGTCTACTACTTCGAGCAGACCGTCCCGTGGACCAAGGTCGCCATGCCCAAGAAGATGCCGATCGAGGGCATCGACCCGTCGACGATCGAGGCGGCCACCGGCACCACCCTCTGGTACACGGTCAAAGCGAGGTTCTGGGTCGACCCGGTGACCGGTGCCCCCGTCAACGCGGAGCAGGACATCCAGCAGGAGATGCGCGGCGGCATCGCGGCCGGCGGCCCCGACGGCAAGCTCACCGCCTTCGCCGGGCACGTCACGATGCGCGAGGACTACTCGGACTACACGGTCGACCTCGTCAGGGCGAACCGTACGAAGGTCCTCGCCCTGCACACCTACGCACCGATCGGCCTGGCCGCCGGCGGGCTCGTCCTGCTCGGCGCGGCCCTGTGGCTGGAGGCCCGCGGCCGCCGCGTACGGGAGGCGGGCGCCGCGCAGACGGACGGGGTCAGCGCCTGAGCCGGGCGTTGGTGTGGCGGGTGGGCTCGGCGGTGGCCGGGTCCTCCGGCCAGGGGTGCTTCGGGTAGCGTCCGCGCAGCTCCGCGCGGACGGCCCGGTAGCCGCCCTGCCAGAAGGAGGCGAGGTCCGCGGTGACGGCCGCGGGCCGGCCGGCCGGTGACAGCAGGTGCACCAGCACCGGTACGCCCGCCACCCGCGGGGTCTCGGCCAGCCCGAACAGCTCCTGCAGCTTCACCGCGAGCACCGGCTGGCCGTGCTCGGCGGAGTAGTCCAGCCGGATCCGCGACCCGCTGGGCACCTCCAGGCGCTCCGGAGCCAGCTCGTCGAGCCGCACGGCCTCCCCGGTGGCCCAAGGCAGCAGCCGGTTCAGGGCCTGCCCGGCATCGATCCGCCCGAGGTCGCCGCGGCGACGCGCCCGGGACAGCTCGGGCTCCAGCCAGTCGTCCGCGCGCTCCACCAGCGCCCGGTCCTGCGCCACGTCCGGCCAGGCGCCGCCGAGCGTCCGGTGCAGGAAGCCGAGGCGGTCCCGGAGCGCCAGCGCGTCCGGGGACCAGCGCAGCAGACCGAGGCCCTCGGCGCGCAGCCCGTCGAGCAGGGCGTCCCGTACGAGGGCGGGATCGGGGCTGCGCAGGGGGCGTACGGCCAGCTCGATCGCACCGAGCCGCTCCGCGGCGCGGGCGACGAGGTCGCCGTCCTCCCAGCGCACCTCTTCGCCCTCGGTCCGCAGATGGGCGGCTGCGGCGAGGGCGGTGTCCTCGTCGATGACGGCGCCGAGCCGGACCCGGGCGGACGCGGAATGCGGGGGCCGGTCGGCGACGGCCACGGCCAGCCAGGGTGCGCTGCGCAGCTGCGAGCCGTCGCCGAGCTCGGCCGCGGTGCCGTTGGCCATCAGGACGGCGCCTTCGCCCCTGGCCTTCGCCACCCGCTCGGGGAAGGCCAGGGCGGCGACCAAGCCTGCCGCGGCATCGTCGGGTGCGGCACCGCTGCCGGGGCTCCGCCCCGGACCCCGCGCCTCAAACGCCGGCGAGGCTGATTCTTCGGCCCCGCCGGAGTCCGGGGCGCGGGGGACCGGGTGCGGAGCCCCCGCAGGGTCGCGTACGGCGACGGCTCGTTCCAGGCGGCGGACCTCCGTGCGCCAGCGGGCCGCGTAGGCGTCGCCGCCCGCCCGGGCTCGCCGCCAGGCGCCCGCCAGGTCGTCCCCGTACTCCCTCGGCGGCTCCTCTCCGATCAGGGCCACCACTTCCGCCGCCCGGCGGGCGCCGAGCGCGGCGGAGCCGTCCAGCAGGGCCCGGGCCAGCCGCGGGTGCAGCCCGAGCCGGGCCATCCGCTGTCCGCGCGGGGTCACCCCGCCGGCCGGGGACACCGCGCCGACGGCCAGCAGCACCTCCCGCGCCGCGGCCATGGCCCCGGCCGGCGGAGGGTCCAGCAGGGCCAGCCCGGCCGCGTCCGGGTCCCCCCAGCAGGCGGTCTGCAGGGCGAACTGCGCCAGGTCGGCGATGCGGATCTCCGGCGAGGGGAACGCGGCCAGGCGGCCGTCCTCCGCCTCGGCCCAGCAGCGGTACACCGTGCCCGGAGCCTCGCGCCCGGCCCGGCCCGCCCGCTGGCGCCCGGCCGCGCGGGACGCCCGTACGGTCGCCAGCGCGCCCAGCCCCCGCGCGTGATCGACCCGGGGTTCGCGGGCCAGCCCGGAGTCCACCACCACGCGCACCCCGGGGACGGTCAGGCTCGACTCCGCCACGGCGGTGGACAGGATCACCCTGCGGTGACCGGCGACGGAGAGCGCCGCGTCCTGGACGGCCGCCGGGGCCCGGCCGTGGATCTGGAGGACCTCCGCGTCCACCCCGCCGAGCTGCCCGGCGACGCGGGCGATCTCACCGACACCGGGCAGGAAGCACAGCACGTCGCCGCCCCGTTCCGCCAGCGCCCGGCGCACCACCGAGGCCACGTGCGTCAGCTGCGCCGGATCCACCCGCATCCCGTGCGGGGGCCGCACCGGCCGGGCCGGCGGGGCCCAGACCGTCTCCACGGGGTACGAGACCCCCGCGGCCTCCACCACCGGCGCGCCGCCGAGCACCCGCGCCCAGCCGGCGGCGTCCGTCGTCGCCGAGGCCGCCACCAGTCGCAGCTCCGGGCGCAGGGTCTCGCGTACGTCGAGGAGGAAGGCTGCGACCGTGTCGGCGTCCAGGTGACGCTCGTGGCACTCGTCCAGGACGACCACGTCCACCCCGGACAGCTCCTGGTCGCGCTGGAGGCGCTGGAGCAGCACTCCGGTGGTCACCACCTCCACCACGGTGTCCGGGCCGGCCACGCGTTCCCCGCGCACGGTGAAGCCCACCGCCGCGCCGGCCTGCTCACCCAGCAGCCAGGCCATCCGGCGTGCCGCGGCCCGGGCGGCGATCCGCCGGGGCTCGGCGACGACCACCCGGCGCCGCGGTCCCCCGCCCACCAGCCCGGCCAGCACCAGCGGCACCAGCGTGGTCTTGCCGGTGCCGGGCGGGGCGCACAGCACGGCGGTGCCGTGGCCGTCCAGCGCCGAGACGAGCGCGGGCACGGCCTCCCTCACGGGCAGGGCGTCGAGGGCGGCGGTACGGATCACGTCAGTCGCGCTCGCAGACGAAGATCGCGGTGCCCGGGATCAGGTTGCCGCGCAGCGGGGACCAGCCGCCCCACTCCTGGCTGTTCCACTCCGGCCACTCGGGCTCGACCAGGTCCAGCAGGCGGAAGCCGCCCGCGACGACGTCGCGGACCCGGTCGCCGATCGTGCGGTGGTGCTCCACATATACGGCGCGGCCCCGCTCGTCCTGCTCCACGTAGGGGGTCCGGTCGAAGTAGGAGGCGGCGACGGACAGCCCCGCGGGGCCGGGCTCGTCGGGGAAGGCCCAGCGGACCGGGTGGGTCACGGAGAAGACCCAGCGGCCGCCGGGGCGCAGTACGCGGTGCACCTCGCGCATGACGTTGACGGGATCGGCGACGAAGGGGACGGCGCCGTAGGCGGAGCAGGCCAGGTCGAAGGAGCCGGCGCGGAAGGGCAGCTTTCCGGCGTCCGCCTCGATCAGCGGGAGGTCGTCGCCGATGCGCAGGGCGTGCTGGAGCTGGCGGTGGGAGAGGTCGAGGGCGACCGGGCGCGCGCCCTGGGCGGCCAGCCAGCGCGAGCACTGGGCGGCGCCGGCGCCGATCTCCAGGATGTCCTTGCCCCGGAGGGAGGCGACGGGGCCGAGGAGGGCCGCCTCCGCCTCGTCCAGGCCCTCGGGTCCCCAGACGAAGCGGTCGTCGCCGAGGAAGGCGCCGTGGTCGTTCTGGTACTCGTCGGCGTTGCGGTCCCACCAGCTGCGGCTCGCCCGGCTGCTCTCCGCTTCCCCCGCGTCACGCCGTGTGGCCTCGGGGTCGTCCCCGGATACCGGATCGGCTTCGTACGCTTCTTTGGAGGCGTAGTCCTCTTGGTTCATGGGGCCCGTCGTCGTAGTCTGCGAATGTCTTCTGAATGTGGCAGGGAGCGCCAGGAAGGGCTTCCCGCCCATTAATTGTGCCGGTTGTGCGGTGATCCGCCCGGGGTGTGCGCCTTCGCGCATTGACCCTGTCCGGCTGCCCCCGTATGCTACAAGTTGCGCTGCGAGCCTGTGCTCCTCAGACCTAGCAGGCTGCGCTTGTATTTGTTGAGGTCCCCTCGGTTCTCGAGGCCCCTCCGCGTCTGCGGAACGGGGGTCTCCTTGGCTGTCCGGCTTCGGCAGATGCCGATAAGGGCTCCCGGCGTAGCAGTACCTACGACTTTCTGTCCGTAACCGGAGCCCTTTCCCACATGACGAGCAGCACCGAGACCACCGCCACCACTCCGCAGGTTGCGGTCAACGACATCGGCGACGCGGACGCGTTCCTCGCGGCGATCGACGAGACGATCAAGTACTTCAACGATGGCGACATCGTCGACGGCGTCATCGTCAAGGTTGACCGGGACGAGGTTCTCCTCGACATCGGTTACAAGACCGAAGGTGTCATCCCGAGCCGCGAGCTCTCGATCAAGCACGATGTCGACCCGAACGAGGTCGTCAAGGTCGGCGACGAGATCGAGGCCCTGGTTCTCCAGAAGGAGGACAAGGAAGGCCGCCTGATCCTCTCGAAGAAGCGCGCTCAGTACGAGCGTGCCTGGGGCACCATCGAGAAGATCAAGGAAGAAGACGGCATCGTCACCGGTACCGTCATCGAGGTCGTCAAGGGTGGTCTCATCCTCGACATCGGCCTCCGCGGCTTCCTGCCGGCCTCTCTCGTCGAGATGCGTCGCGTCCGCGACCTCCAGCCCTACGTGGGCAAGGAGCTCGAGGCGAAGATCATCGAGCTGGACAAGAACCGCAACAACGTGGTCCTGTCCCGCCGCGCCTGGCTCGAGCAGACCCAGTCCGAGGTTCGCCAGACGTTCCTCACCACCCTGCAGAAGGGTCAGGTCCGCTCCGGCGTCGTTTCCTCGATCGTCAACTTCGGTGCCTTCGTGGACCTGGGCGGCGTCGACGGTCTCGTGCACGTCTCCGAGCTGTCCTGGAAGCACATCGACCACCCGTCCGAGGTTGTCGAGGTCGGCCAGGAAGTCACCGTCGAGGTTCTCGACGTCGACATGGACCGCGAGCGTGTCTCCCTGTCGCTGAAGGCGACGCAGGAGGACCCGTGGCAGCAGTTCGCCCGGACCCACCAGATCGGCCAGGTCGTCCCGGGTAAGGTCACCAAGCTGGTTCCGTTCGGTGCGTTCGTCCGCGTGGACGAGGGCATCGAGGGTCTGGTCCACATCTCCGAGCTGGCCGAGCGCCACGTGGAGATCCCGGAGCAGGTCGTCCAGGTCAACGACGAGATCTTCGTCAAGGTCATCGACATCGACCTTGAGCGTCGCCGGATCTCGCTGTCGCTGAAGCAGGCCAACGAGTCCTTCGGTGCCGACCCGGCGTCGGTCGAGTTCGACCCGACCCTGTACGGCATGGCCGCGTCTTACGACGACCAGGGCAACTACATCTACCCCGAGGGCTTCGACCCCGAGACCAACGACTGGCTCGAGGGCTTCGACAAGCAGCGCGAGGCCTGGGAGACCCAGTACGCCGAGGCGCAGCAGCGCTTCGAGCAGCACCAGGCTCAGGTCATCAAGAGCCGCGAGGCCGACGAGGCCGCTGCCGCCGAGGGCGCTGCCGCCCCGGCCGCCGGTGGCAGCAACGCCGGTGCGGGCATCTCGGGTGGTTCGTACTCCTCGGAGTCGGACGAGACCTCCGGCGCCCTGGCGTCGGACGAGGCCCTGGCCGCGCTCCGCGAGAAGCTGGCCGGCGGCCAGAGCTGATCGCAGCGCGCATCACACTCCGGTGTGAGCAGAGCTGAACTGCTGTGAACGGTGAGGCCCGTCCCCTTCGGGGGGCGGGCCTCACCGCGTTTCGCCGGGCCGGTGTTCCCCCGTGTTCCGTTGCGTTCCTGTGAATGCGGCCAACTGGGGAATGGCGGCACTGCCTTGGACGTTCTTGGCAGGGAACGAGGCGAGGAGGAGTGGTGACGGTGCTTGATCCACAGGGCTTGTACGAATGGGATGCCAAGGGCCTGGCGGTGGCCGACCTGGCGGTCGCCCAGGACTCGGCCGGGCTGGTCATGCTGTACCACTTCGAGGGGTACATCGACGCGGGTGAGGCCGGTGAGCAGATCGTCGAGCGGCTGCTCGACACCCTGCCCCACCAGGTGGTCGCCCGGTTCGACGCGGACCGGCTGGTGGACTACCGGGCCCGGCGCCCGCTGCTGACCTTCCAGCGCGACCACTGGACGGAGTTCGAGGAGCCCAGGCTGGAGGTCCGGCTGGTCCAGGACGCCACCGGAGCCCCCTTCCTGCTGCTGTCCGGCCCGGAGCCGGACGTGGAGTGGGAGCGCTTCTCCGTCGCCGTCCGGCAGATCGTCGAGCGCCTCGGCGTCCGGCTCTCGGTCAACTTCCACGGCATCCCGATGGGCGTCCCGCACACCCGCCCCGTGGGCATCACCCCGCACGGCAACCGGACCGACCTCATGCCGGGTCATCGCAGCCCCTTCGACGAGGCCCAGGTGCCGGGCAGCGCGGAGTCCCTGGTGGAGTTCCGGCTGGCCCAGGCCGGGCACGACGTGCTCGGCGTCGCCGCCCACGTACCGCACTACGTCGCCCGCTCCCCGTACCCGGACGCCGCGCTGACGGTGCTGGAAGCGATCACGGCAGCGACCGGGCTGGTGCTGCCGGCCGTCGCGCACGCGCTGCGCACCGAGGCCCACCGCACGCAGACGGAGATCGACCGGCAGATCCGGGAGGGCGACGAGGAGCTGGTCAGCCTGGTGCAGGGGCTGGAGCACCAGTACGACGCGGCCGCCGGGGCCGAGACCCGGGGCAACATGATCGCCGAGCCGGCGGAGCTGCCGTCGGCGGACGAGCTCGGCCGCGAGTTCGAGAGGTTCCTGGCCGAGCGCGAGGGCGAGAACTGACGTACGGGCGGGGCCGCCTATGCTGCGGGGCATGCTGAAAGTAGGCCTGACGGGCGGAATCGGTGCCGGCAAGAGCGAGGTCTCGCGACTGCTGGCGGGGTACGGGGCGATCGTCGTCGACGCCGATCGGATCGCGCGAGAGGTCGTGGAGCCCGGTACGCCGGGGCTCGCGGCCGTCGTGGCGGCGTTCGGGGAGTCGGTGCTGACCGCGGAGGGGACGCTCGACCGGCCGAAGCTGGGGTCCATCGTGTTCGCGGACCCGGCGAAGCTCCAGACGCTGAACTCGATCGTGCACCCCCTGGTGGGGGCCCGGTCGGCGGAGCTGGAGGCCGCCGCGGGGGCCGACGCGATCGTGGTGCACGACGTACCGCTGCTCGCGGAGAACGGCCTGGCGCCGCTCTACGACCTGGTCGTCGTGGTGGACGCGACGCCGCAGACGCAGCTGGCGCGGCTGACGGCGCTGCGCGGCATGGCCGAGGACGAGGCGCGGGCGCGGATGGCCGCGCAGGCCACGCGGGAGCAGCGGCTCGCGGTGGCGACCCTCGTGATCGACAACGACGGGCCGCTGGAGGCGCTGGAACCGCAGGTCCGCAAGGTGTGGGAAGAACTCGCCGGGCGTGCGGCGGCCGGCGCGGCCTGACACGCCTCACGCGCCTGACGTGTGCATGGAATAGCGGGTGGGGCGGGGGCGTTGAACGCGCCCGTAGAGGGAAGGATCCGACCGTGTCCGAGACCACGCGCCCCACGCCGTCCAGCCCGGAGACCCACGTCATCGACTACCGGGCCGCCGAGCACCTGCTCGCCGCCCGCGACCCGCGCGGCGCGGTCAAGCTGCTCGACTCGGTCATAGCCGCGCACCCGGAGAACACCGCGGCGCGGCTGCTGCGCGCCCGGGCCTTCTTCGCCGCGGCGCAACTGCGTCCGGCGGAGCTGGAGTTCGAGCTGGTGCTGGAGCGGGAGCCGGACAACGCCTTCGCCCACTTCGCGCTGGCCCGTACGTTCGAGCGCGCGGGCCGGCCGGAGCAGGCGCGCAGGCACTTCCGGCTGGCCGCGGCCCTCGACCCGCAGCCCGAGTACCTGGCGGCGGCCCGTTTCGAGGGTCCGGCCGCGGGCGACCCCACCGGCTCAGCCGACCCTACCGACCCCACCGACTCGGCCGGCTCCAGCGACTCCGCCTGACTCACCGGCCGCGGGGCGGTTCGTACGGAGGGATGTCCGGGCCGGGCTGGTAGTGCGGCCCCTGGTGCAGGTGGCGCACGATCATGAACAGGTCCACGGCCACGACCACCGCGAGCACCCCGCAGGCGGCCGCCCATCCCGGGCGGCCCACCAGCGAGAAGACGGCCGTGCCGGCGGCGGCCCAGACCAGCCCCCAGACACCCAGCCAGAACCGCAGCCGCAGCGGACTGCGCGCGGTCACCGGCTCATTTCCGGAACGCATGGACATCGCCTCTCCCGTCCATGGTCCCACCGCGCTCGGCGGCTACGGATTGAGCTTGTTCACGGCCCGGGTGGTCGTCTTCTTGAAGCCGGCGACCGGCGCGTGGGACAGGTCGCCCATCTCGCCCCACTGCACGACGGTCACGGTGGAGCCGTCGCGCCCGATCCCGAACAGGTGCACCCCGGGCTCGGACTCGGGCATCGAGGTGTGGACCCCGTAGACGTGCGCGCCCTCCTCGACGGGGAGCGTGCCGTAGTCCTGCCAGGAGGCGGTGCCGCCCGGGGTGGCCCGCAGCCAGTCGGAGGCGCACGCGGCGACCTTGCGCTCCAGGGTGGCCACGAGCCCGGCCGCCGCGGAGGGCGAGGACGACCGTACGGAGACCTGCACGGCGCCGGTGTCGTACTCGGTGCCGAAGGCGCGGTGCCAGCTGCCCGCGGCCGGCAGCACCCCGTCGAGGCAGAACGGCGCGGACTCGGGCAGGCCCTTGGTGACCGCGCCCGCGTACCAGGGTGAGGTGGCGTGCGGCGGAAGGTCGGCGCCGGTCAGGAAGCCGGGGGCGGTGGCGGCCGCGGCGGAGGTGGAGGCGGTCAGGACGAGGGCGGCGGCCGCCGCGACGAGCGCGGTGGCGAGCGTGGCGGCGGTGTCGGTCCGTCGGAACATGGTCGGTTCTCCCCGTGAATGCTGTGCGGACTGTGAGTGTGATGAGTGAGATCGGCGCGGTGAGCGCTGTCCGTGCCTGACGAGACTGTTCCCCGGACGGCGCGGCGGGCCACGGATTGGGGCGAATCCGGGACGCTGGAACGGCCGTAGGGGCTGCCACCTGGGGGAACACCTCATGCATGGAACGCTGTCGCGGGACGCGGAACGGGGGAGAGCGTGAGCGAGGCCGAGAACTTCGCGCGGCTGCTGCGGGAGCTGAAGGAGCGCGCCGGGCTCAGTTACGGGGCCCTGGCGCGCAGGCTGCACACGAGTACGTCGACGCTGCACCGGTACTGCAGCGGGGAGGCGCTGCCGGCGGAGTTCGCGGTCGTGGACCGCTTCGCCCGGGCCTGCGGGGCATCGCAGGCGCAGGCGGTGGACCTGCACCGGGCGTGGCTGCTGGCGGACGCGCGGCGCCGGTCGGGCGCGGGTGCGGGTGCGGGCGCACGCGAGGGTGCGGGCGCGGGTTCGGTGGCAGAGCCGGAGCCCGCACCGGAGCCCGAGCCGGAGCCCGCACCGGAGCCGGAGCCGATCGCGGAGGCGGGGCCGGAGCAGGCCGTCGTGATGGTGGCGCCGGGGCCCACGGTCCGCAGGGCCTGGTGCCGGCGGAGGGCCGCCGTGGTCGCCGCCGCAGGGGTGACGGCCGGGGCGGTGGCCGTGGCGCTGCTGGCGGCGGCCGGACCCGGCACGCGCACGCCGCACGCGGGTGACGGTACGGTGCCGGGCGCGGGGGCGACCGCGGGCCCGACGACGAGCGGCGCACCGGAACCGACGGCACCGGCCGGCGGACCGGCCCCGGCGCCCGGCCCGTCCTCCGCCCCACCGCCGGCGTCGGCGCCGGGCCGGGCACCGGTCGCGCCCCTCAAGGCCGCCGTGCGGACGCACGTGTGGAGCGCCGGATGCGACCATGCCTACCTGACCGAGCGCGGTCCCGGATCGGTGGCCCCGCCGCCCGTGGAGGCGGACGCGCCCGCCTGGGCGTCGGCGCAGCGCGCCGTGCACGCCGGGTCGCAGATCGTGGAGGTCACCCTGCACGGCACGGGCGCGGGCGCCGTGGTCCTGGAGGCCCTCGAGGTACGGGTGGCCGCCCGCCGCAAGCCGCCGGCCTGGAACGTCTACCAGATGTCGCAGGGCTGCGGCGGCGGGCTCACCCCTGCCGTCTTCGCCGTCAACCTGGACGCGCCGCGCCCGCTCGCCCGGCCCGTCGCCGGGAACGACGGCGGGAACGGGCTGCCCGCACCCGCCTTCCCGCTGCGCGTCTCGGCGTCCGAGCCGGTCGTCCTACGGGTGGAGGCGGCCACCTCGGGGTGCGACTGCGACTGGTCCCTCGACCTCCGGTGGACCGGCCCGGCCGGGTCCGGCACCCTGCGCATCGACGACGGCGGACGCCCGCTGCGCACGAGCGCCGCCACCGGCCGGCCCGTGTACGGGTACGCGCCGGAGCAGGGCCGCTGGGCCCGCTGAACCGCAGGTCAGAGGGTGTTGTCGGTGGTCGCGCCTAGACTCGTCGGCACAGGGTCACACCCACAGGGACCAACAGGTACCGATGGGAACCGAAGGGGAGGGGGACACGATGACACCGCAGCCGCACGCCGGCGCACTGCTGCGCCACGCCGCGGTCTTCCTGCCCGCCGCCGTCCCCCGCGAGGGGCGGGTCGCCTTCTGGGCGCCCGACGGGGACGCCCTGCCCGAGACCGGGAGGCAGGGGCCGCTCACCGTCGTGCGCCCGCACGGCGACGGGGTCCGCAGCCGGACCGTGCCCGCGGTGACCTTCTCCGTCGCCTCCGCCCTGCCCCTGCTCGCGCAGGCCCCGCGCAGCCCCGCCGCGCATCCCGCCACCCGAGCCTGGGGCACCGCCGCCCGGCAGGCGCTCACCCTCGCCGCCCGCGGCCGGCTGCTTCCCGGGCTCACCCCCGAGGGCGTCGACGCCTGGCGGGCCGGGCCGCTGGACGCCGCCGACATCGACCATCTGCGCGCGGTCGCCGCCGCGCTGCCGCACGAGGGGTACGCGACGCCCCTGGCCGGGCGCCGTCCGCTCCAGCTGCCCGAACCGGAGGCGCTGGTCCGCGCCTTCCTCGACGCCGTCGCCGACGGTCTGCCCCGTACCCCGGCCGCTGCCGTGGCCGCCGGGCGTCCGTTCGCCGCGCGGGAGCCGCAACAGGTGCCCGGGATAAGGGACTGGGCCGCGCAGGTCGCGGCCGGATCCGACACCGGCGTGGGGATCTCGCTCCGGCTCGACCTGTCCTCCTTCCGCCTCTTCGACGAGGCCGAGGAGGACGACACCCGGCGTGCCGGTGCCGCCGTCGTGCAGGTGCACAGCCTCGCCGATCCGACCCTGGTCACCGATGCCGGGCAGTTGTGGGCGGGCACGGCGGCCGCCGGCTTCGGCCCGCGCGCCCGGATCGACGCCGTGCTCGCGCTGCGCCGGGCCGCCCGGGTCTGGCCGCCCCTGCTGCGCCTGCTGGACCAGCCCGTGCCCGATGCGCTCGCCCTGTCCGACCCGGAGCTGGAGGACCTGCTGGGGGTGGCCGCGAGCCGGCTGGCGGCCGCCGGAGTCCTGGTCCACTGGCCGCGCGAGCTGGCCCGTACGCTCTCGGCGACCGCCGTCGTACGGTCCACCGCCCCCGGTTCGGCGACCGACGGGACCGCCTTCTTCGACGCCGAGCACCTCTTCGCCTTCTCCTGGGAGCTGGCGCTGGGCGGCGACCGGCTCACCCCGGGGGAGATGGACGCGCTGGCCCAGGCGCACCGGCCCGTCGTCCGACTGCGGGACCAGTGGGTGCGGGTCGATCCGGACCTGGTGCGCAAGGCGCGCAAGCGGGAGCTGGGCGTGCTGGACCCGGTCGACGCGCTGGCCACCGTATTGACCGGGACGGCCGACATCGGTGGCGAGCCCGTCGAGGCGGTTCCGGTGGGGGCGCTGGCCGCCCTGCGGGACCGGCTGACCGGGGAGCAGCCGCCGCTGCCGCAGCCCGCCGCCCTCAAGGCCACCCTGCGCGACTACCAGGCGCGCGGCCTGGCATGGCTGGACCTGATGACCTCCCTCGGGCTCGGCGGCTGCCTCGCCGACGACATGGGCCTGGGCAAGACCGTCACGCTGATCGCGCTGCACCTGCACCGGGACCGGCCCGAGCCGACGCTCGTCGTGTGCCCCGCGTCCCTCCTCGGCAACTGGCAGCGGGAGATCGAGAAGTTCGCCCCCGGCACACCCGTGCGCCGCTTCCACGGCGGCAGCCGCAGCATCGAGGACCTGACGGCGTGTGCGGGCGGGTTCGTCCTCACCACGTACGGGACGATGCGCGCGAGCGCACCCCTGCTCGCCGAACAGAGCTGGGGCATGGTCGTCGCCGACGAGGCGCAGCACGTCAAGAACCCGCATTCGGCGACGGCGAAGGCGCTGCGCACGGTGCCGGCACCGGCCCGGGTGGCGCTGACCGGTACCCCGGTGGAGAACAACCTCTCCGAGCTGTGGGCCCTGCTCGACTGGACCACGCCGGGACTGCTGGGCCCGCTCACCGCCTTCCGGGCCCGCCACGCCCGGCCGGTGGAGCACCAGACGGAGGAGGACGGGGGCAACGAGGCGGCGGTCGCCCGGCTGTCGGCGCTCGTGCGGCCGTTCCTGCTGCGCCGCAAGAAGTCCGACCCCGGCATCGCGCCCGAGCTGCCGCCGAAGACGGAGACCGACCACCCGGTCTCCCTCACCCGGGAGCAGGCCTCGCTCTACCGGGCCGCGGTGGACGAGGCGATGGCCGTGATCGAGTCGAGCGAGGGCATGGAACGCCGCGGCATGATCATGAAGCTGCTGGCCTCGCTCAAGCAGATCTGCAACCACCCCGCGCAGTACCTGAAGGAGGAGCAGCCCCGGATCCCGCACCGCTCGGGCAAACTCGCCCTCCTGGACGAGCTGCTGGACACGATCCTGGCCGAGGGCGGCTCGGTGCTGGTCTTCACCCAGTACGTGACGATGGCCCGCCTGATGGAACGGCACCTGCAGGCCCGCGGGATCAGCTCCCAGCTGCTGCACGGCGGGACGCCGGTGCCGCGCCGCGAGGAGCTCGTGGACCGTTTCCAGGCGGGTGAGGTCCCGGTCTTCCTGCTGTCCCTGAAGGCGGCCGGCACCGGTCTGAACCTCACCCGGGCCGGGCACGTCATCCACTTCGACCGCTGGTGGAACCCGGCCGTCGAGGAACAGGCCACCGACCGCGCCTACCGCATCGGCCAGACCCAGCCCGTCCAGGTCCACCGGATCATCGCCGAGGGCACCGTCGAGGACCGGATCGCCGAGATGCTGGAGGCGAAGCGGGCCCTGGCGGATGCCGTCCTGGGCTCCGGGGAGTCGGCGCTGACGGAGCTGACCGACCGCGAGCTGGCCGACCTCGTCTCCCTGCGGAGGCCCGGATGATCACCGCACGGGACGACCGCCGCCGTACCTTCGAGACCGTGCCCGCCGGGGCCGAGGCAGTCAGCTGGTGGGGCCGGGCCTGGGTGTCGGCGCTGGAGGAGGTCTCCCACGACACGGCCCGCCTGACCCGGGGGCGTGGGTACGCCGAGGCGGGGCACGTCGACGCGGTCACGGTCACCCCCGGCCGGATCGTGGCGTACGTCCGGGGCAGCCGGCCCCGCCCGTACCGCACCGAGCTGACCCTGCCCGCCTTCGCGGACCGGGAGTGGAGCGAACTGCTGGAGGCCGTCGCGGCCGACCCCGCGGCGCTCGCCGCCCTGCTGGAGCGGGAGGTCCCTCAGTCGCTCGCGGAGAGCGTCCTGCCCGGCGCGGGCGAGCTCGTCCCGCACTGCTCCTGCCCGGACTTCGGGCGTCCGCCGTGCAAGCACGCGGCGGCCCTCTGCTACCGGGCGGCCCGGCTCCTGGACGAGGACCCCTTCGTCCTGCTGCTCCTGCGCGGCCGGGGGGAGCGGGAGCTCCTCGACGAGCTCACCCGCCGCAATGCCGCCCATGCCGCGCGCGAACAGCCCGATGCGGCGCCCGGCTTCCCCGGCGTTCCGGCCCGGGCGGCGCTCGCCCGGACCGGTCTGCCGCTGCTGCCCGCGCCGCTTCCCGTGCCGGCCGCGGTGGGCCTGCCGCCCGCCTGCCCGGCCGACCCGGCGGCGCCGGACCCGCTGGCACTGGACCAGCTCGCCTCCGACGCGGCCGCCCGCGCCCTCGCCCTGCTCACCACCGGAGAGGACCCGATCGCCGGACTCACCCTGTGGCAGGACGCCGTCCGGCTGGCCTCCGCGCACCCCACGGCCGGACTGACGGGCGCGGCCCGCACCCTCTACCGGGACCTGGCCCGGGCCACCGGCCGCAGCACCACCGACCTCGCCCGGGCCGCGGCGGCCTGGCGCCAGGGCGGCCGCCCGGCCCTCGACGCCCTCGAAGAGCCCTGGGACCCGCCGGCCGGTCCCTTCGACCGGGCCCGCCCGGCGCTCCTCGCAGCAGGCCAGGGCGCCTTCCGCCCCGACCGCAACCGCCTGACGATCCACACCCGCCAGCTCCGCCTCGGCCGCGACGGCCTCTGGTACTGCTACGAGGACCGGCTGGGCGACAACGACTGGTGGCCCAGGGGCCTGCCCTCGACGGACCCGGTCAGCGCGCTGCTGGGCTGATGCCTTCCGCCCAGCGGGTCAGGGTGGTGAAGTCGCGGTCGCGCAGGCCGTGACGCGGGTGGATGCGCAGCAGGAGGGCCGGGCCCGGGTGGTGTTCGGCGACCCAGGCGCGGTCGCGCGGGGTGATCATGTCGTCGACCCAGGCGAAGGGCCGGCCGGCCGCCCAGTCGCGCAGGTGGCGGGTCTTCCACGAGAGCCCGTCGGGGTCCTCGGCGAAGAGTTCGGGCCACTCGACGACGGAGAGGTCGCCCGGCAGCCCGATGTGCGGGGAGATCATCGTGTTGGCCTGGTGGGTCCAGGCGGTGGCCCAGGTGAGCTCGAACGGCAGGGCCAGCAGCCGGGCGCCGTGCGTGGGGTGGAGGCGCACCCGGGCGCCGCGCCGGGCCCTGCGGGACTCGGGGTCACGGTAGGAGAGCCAGACGTCCGGCCACATCCGGTGGCTCCGGTATCCGCGCAGGCCGGCGAGAGGGGACCGGAAGGGGTTGAGAGGGCCGTCCACGTCGAGGAGGAGCAGCGGGCGTTCAGTCATGAAGTCCCAGTACCCAGTACACGATTGAGTGAAATGCCTACCGTCTCTATAACCCGAATGGGGTCGACGCGTTGTTTCCGGTGCGGGGACATTACCCGCGAACTCGTCCGGAAGGCAGGAAAACTGATGCGTCACAGTCGTCGGAATGGCTTGATCGCGGCGGTGGTTGCGGGAGGCGGACTGGCGGTCGCGGGTGTGGGCGGATTCGCCCATGCCGACGCGGACGCGGCCGGCCGGGCCGAGCGCTCGCCGGGTCTGCTGTCCGGAAACCTCGTCCAACTGCCGGTGCACGTACCGGTGAACGCGTGCGGGAACACCGTGAGCGTGGTCGGCGTCCTCAACTCGGCCGCCGGGAACCGCTGTGCCAATGAGGCGCCGGCCGGTGGCGGAGGGCATTCCGGGTCGAGGGCCGCGGATTCCTCGACGTCACGGTCCGGGAACGGGGGAGGGGCGGTCGCCGAGGGTCGCGGAAAGGATTCACCGGGAGTTCTCTCCGGCAACGGCCTCCAGCTCCCGGTCGAACTCCCGCTGAACATCAGCGGCAACGCGGTGAGCGTGGTCGGCATCGGCAACTCCTCGCAGGGCAACACGTCCGTCAACGGCGAGGAGCCCACGGGTGGCAAGCCCGTCCAGCCGCCCGTCGTCGAAGAGCCCGTGACCACGCCCCCGGCTCCGGTCCGGCCCGCCGAGCCGGCCCCCCGGCCCGCCCCGCCGCGGCACAGCGAGGCGACGGCGCTCGCCCACACCGGCTCCGACGGCGTCGGGTACCTGCTGCCCGGCGGCGGAGCGCTCCTCCTGGGCGGTGTCCTCCTCTACCGCCGCTTCCGCCTCAACTGATCGGCTGAGGAGCGGACGCGGGAGGCTGCTTCCCGGGCGGCGTACGCCATCCGTCCAGAATGGCATCGATCCGCGGGGCCAGCCGGGCGCGGGCCGCGAAACGCGGCACTCCCGCCATCAGCAGCGCGTCGTACTCGGTGTCCGTGTGCCGCACCGCCGCTCGTACCGCGACCGACACCGCCAGTTCGTCGAGGGCGCGGCCGGCCGCGGTACGGCCCACCCGGCCGCTGCCGCGCACCGAGGCATGGGTGGCGATCGCCACGGCCCGGTCGGCGGGACATCCGGGGAACAGCCGCACGATCTCGGCGGCGAACGCCGCCGTGAACCGGGTGTCCTCGGCCGCGCGGCGCCGCCGGTCGCGCTCCCGGCGGCGCGCCCGCGCCTCGGAGTCCGCGAGACAGGCGCGTTCCGCGCGGGCCAGGGCGGCCTCCTCGACGAGGAGCCCCAGGCGTTCGTAGCGGTGGCGGCGCCTGTTGAAGCGGACGACGACGGCGCACAGCGAACTGGCCTCGCGGGAGCGGCGGGTGAGCGCCGTGTCCCCGCGCGGGAGATAGACGAGATGGCCGAGATCCGTACAGTCCAGGCAGCGGGGTACGCCGGACTCGCGCACGAGGTGCCGGAGCGGGCCCTGCCGGCAGTCGGCGCAGTGGATCTGCTTCAGCGACTCAAAAACCACCAGGCTCATAGACGTGTGATACCGCTGTATGACCCTCATATCACCTGGTGAAGAAGGCATGTTGATGTTTCGTCGACTGTTCCTGGATGCCCCACGGTCCTTTTACGGTGGAGCGGTGGACCGACCGGGGTCCGGCCGAGGAGGGCACATGGGTGGGCGGCAGGCGATGGCGGTACGGCCGAGCGGGGCGTGCGTGGCCACCTTCCCGAGTGGCCGGGAGATAGTCATCCCGCCGGGCGGCTGCACCGGCTGGCACTTCCACCGCGTCCGGCTGGACGCGGTGGTCCTGGCAGGGACCCTGACGCGGGTCCTGCACGACCGCACCGTCGAGGTGCATCCGGCGGGGACAAGCTTCGTGGAACCCGCGGGCATCCGGCACATCCACCTGGGCCACAACCTCGGTACCGAGCCGGTGGTGCTCCGCGTGACTCCCGCGCTCCCGGAGGGCGCCCCCTTCGCGATACCCACCCCGGCCCCGCCCGGGATCACACCGGAGGTCTGCGGACCGCACAGCCACTGAACCCCGGCCGGGCAGGACCCGCGGGCGGCAGCCTCACACCAGCCGGCGGATCTCCCCGCGGACCCGGTAGAAGCCGCCCGAGGCCGCGTGCAGCCCGTCCACCACGTACCGGGCGCCCGCCTCCCGTATCCCCCGGGGGAACTGCACGTTCCACGAGGGGTCGAAGCCGCCCGACACCACCTGCACCCGCATCCGGTTGCCCTGCTGGACGCACTCCACCACCACGCCGCCCGCCGGGGCCGCGGCCATCGATATCGTCGCCACCGCCGAGGCCGACGCGGCCGGGGTGAACACCGGCAGCGCCTCCGCCGACTTCACGTCCATCGGCGCGGGCACCGAGCCCTGCTGGGCCGCCGCGATCGCCTGCTCCGTCGCATCCACGCAGACCAGCGATCCGTCCGTGGTGACCAGGTACAGCCGCCCGTCCAGGTACTGCATCGACAGCGCCGACCCGCCGCCCGTCCCCAGCTTCCACAGCCGCCGTCCGTCGGCGTCGAAGCAGTAGACCGAGGAGGAGGAGTCCCCGGCGAAGACGTGCCGTCCGTCGGGCGAGGTCGCGCACGAGTACACCGCCGCGTCGCACGCGTAGGAGGCCTCCACGGCCCCGGTCGCCTTCGACAGCCGCTGCACGGTGTTGCGGACCGTGCCCGCATAGACCGAGTGCTCCTCCTGCCAGCCGAACAGCACCCCGCCGGGCGTCCTGGTGTGCCACAACTGCCCGGTGCCGTTGGCCGCGTAGGCCGTCACACCGCCGCTGTGCCCGTGGTAGACCGCCCGCTCGTCCGCCCGGACCATCCAGGCACCGCCGCCGGCGGACTTGCGCGACCACTGGTGCTCGTCCTCGTGGTCGATGACGGTCAGGCCGCCGTTCGCGTCGGAGACGTTGAGCACGCCCTCGTGGATGTCGAGCCAGTAGATGTCCACGTCCGCGGCGATCGCGTAGGCCCCGAAGGGGACCTTCGACGACAGGTCGTACACCGTGCCGTCGTCGCAGCCCGCGTATATCCAGAACTCGTCCGCCACCAGGCACTTCACCCCGTCCGGCAGCGAATACCGGGCCAGCACCTCACCGCCGTGGCTCAGCGTGTAGACATCGCCGGCCTGATTGCCGACCCAGCAGCGGTCCTCGTCCACGTGGATGCCGAAGGCCGAGGACCCGGTACGGAAACGCCACAGCACCGGGGCCACCGCACGCGCCGTCGACGGCGCCGAGGCCACCTGGCGGCGGGTCACCGACCGGGCGGCGCGCTGCCCCTGCACGGCCGGGGCGTAGCCCTTGCGGACCTTCTCCCCGATCTTCTTCGCGGCGGCCGCCCTGGCCTTCTCGGCGCTCGGGAAGGAAGAGGTCTGCAGCTGGCCGTCCGCGCCGATGCGTCCGTACCGCACGGAGACGGCCGTGCCGTCCACGGTCACCTCGTAGAACTTGTGCGCCCCGCCGTCGTCCTGCGACAGCTCCAGATACGTGGTCTCCCGAGCCATGACAAACCTCTCCCCAAAGCACGGGCCGCCGACTTCCTTTGCGGCCGGTGATCCCTCGTGAAAAACGCTAAGGCCCACCACTGACAATGGGCCGGTGCAGTGGGAAGCGATCACATGGCAGCGGATGGCCGAGCGGCTCGCCGGTCACCTCGACGACCTCGACAACGACCTCGACAACGACCGCGACAACGACCGCGACAACGCCCCCGAGCAGGGCACTTGGCAGCGGGTGGGCATTGACGGAGCGCCCGCCGCCGGTACCGGCGCGCTCGCCGGCCGGCTCGCCGAAGCGCTGCGGCTGCGCGGACGCCCGTCTTTGGTGGTGGCGGCCGACGGTTTCCTGCGGCCGGCCTCGCTGCGCTTCGAGTTCGGCCGCCAGGACGTGGACTCCTACCTCGGCGGCTGGTACGACACGGCCGCGCTCTGGCGGGAGGTGTTCGGCCCGACCGACCCCGGTGGCACCGGGCGGGTGCTCCCCGACCTCTGGGACCCGGTGACCGACCGGGCCACCCGCAGCCCCTACGCCGAACTCCCGCCCGGCGGCGTGCTGCTCGTGCACGGCCCGCTGCTGCTGGGCCACTGGTACCCCTTCGACCTGAGCGTCCACATCCGGCTCTCCGCGGGGGCGCTCGCCCGCCGCACCGAGGAGTCCGCGCACTGGACGCTGCCCGCCTTCGCGCGCTACGAGGCCGAGACCGACCCGGTGTCGGCCGCCGACGCCGTGGTCCGGGCCGACGACCCCCGCCATCCCGCCTGGACGGGCATCCGGAACCGCTGACGGCCCGCCGCCGACGCCGCCGGCCACGACAGGCGCATTGCGCCGTCCGCTACGGCCGGCCGCCCGGCCGGGTCACCGCCAGCGCCGCGGCCCGGCACCCGGCGCGGGCGGCCTCCGCCGGGTCCGCGCCCTCCAGCCGGGCCGCCAGGAAGCCCCCGGTGAAGGCGTCCCCGGCGCCCGTGGAGTCCACCGCTTCGGCCTGCTCCGCCTCCACCTCGGCGGTGATCCGCCCGCGTTCGGCGATCAGCGCCCCGGCCGCGCCCCGGGTCACCACCACCAGCGGCACCCGCCGGCTGAGTTCCGCCGCCGCCCGGGCCACCCCGGCCGGCTCCGGCAGTCCGGCCAGCAGCCGGGCCTCGTCCTCGTTGGGCAGCAGGATCTCCGCCCCCGCCACGGCGTCGAGGAAGCGCTGCGGCCCCAGAGCGGCCAGGAACCCGGCCGAGGCGGGGTCCACGCTCACCGGCACCCCCCGCGTCCGGGCCGCCCGCAGCGCGACCATGGCCAGCTCCCGGCTGCTGTCGGCGAAGAACAGATAACCGGACAGGTGGAGATGGGCCGCCCCGTCCAGCAGGGACGGGGCCCAGTCGGCGGGGCACAGCCGCAGCGAGGCCCCGCTGTCCGTCAGGAACGTCCGCTCCGCGTCCTTGCCGACCAGGGCGACGACCGTCCCGGTCGGCTCCTGCACGTCGATCACCAGCCGCGGCCGCACCCCCGCGTCCACCAGCGCCCGCTCGTGCCAGCGCGCCGATTCGGCGCCCACCCGCGCCAGGAGACGTACCTCCGCGCTCCCCGTACGGGCCGCCCAGCACGCCGCGTTGGCCCCGGCCCCGCCCGGCAGGGTCCGGATGCGGGCCACGGTGTCCGTGGCCGGAGCCAGTGGATCCGGATGTATGGCCACCACGTCCGTCACCACGTCCCCGACGACGAGCAACGCCCCCGGTCCGGTCATGCCCGTGCCGCCCAGGCCCCCGCGATCCGGGCCCCGAGCCGCACGTTGCCGCGCACCGCCGCCAGGTTCGCCTCCAGCGAGGCCCCGTCCGTCGCCCGTACCAGGAACCCCAGCAGGAACGGTGTCACCGCCTGCCCCGTGATCCCGCGCTTGCGGCACTCGGCGAGCGCCTGCGCCAGCACCCGGTCGTGGAGCTCCGGATCCAGCTGCTCCTCCCGCGCCACCGGATTGGCCACCAGCAGCGCCGACTCCGTTCCGCCCAGCGCGTCCTGAGCGGCCATCACCGCCGCGACCTCCTCGGGCCGGTGCACGGTCCAGTCCACCGGTTCACCGGAGTCGGCCAGGTAGAACCCGGGGAAGCGGTCGGTCCCGTAGCCGAGCACCCCCACGCCCAGCGTCTCCAGCCGCTGCAACGTGCCCGGCACGTCCAGGATCGACTTCACGCCCGCGCACACCACGGTGATCCGGGTCCGCGCCAGCAACGACAGGTCCGCCGACTCGTCCTGCGTGTGGGCCCACTCCCGGTGCACGCCGCCCAGCCCGCCCGTGGCGAAGACCCGCAGACCCGCCCGGGCGGCGAGGAAGGCCGTCGCGGACACCGTCGTCGCCCCGGTCGCGCCCGTCGCCAGCGCGGGGGCGAGATCCCGGTGGCCGAGCTTGCGCACCCCGTCGCCTGCCGCGATCCGCTCCAGCTGCTCCTTGTCCAGGCCCGCGTACGGCACCCCGTCCACGACGGCGATCGTCGCTGGAACGGCGCCCTCCGCACGGACCAGGGCCTCCAGTTCGAGGCCCACCGCCAGATTGCGGGGGCGGGGCAGACCGTGCGCGATGATCGTCGACTCCAGGGCCACCACGGGCTTTCCCCGGGCGAGTGCCTCGCGTACCTCGGCCGACAGGACCGGTCCACCGGACAGGGATGCAGTTGCTCTGTGCTGTGACATGTCCCCATCCATGGCACGGGATTGCCGCCTCCAAACGCTCACGCGCCACACCCGTCCCAACCTGTCCGAGTAGCGTTCCCCCATGGACACGAGCGGCTTCTACGACGAGCTGGCGGGCCGGTACGACCTCATCTACGCGGACTGGGACGCCAGTACGACCCGCCAGGGCAGGGCCCTCGACTCCCTGCTCACCGCCGCACTGGGCCCCGGACCGCACACGGTGCTCGACAACGCCTGCGGCATCGGAACCCAGGCACTGGGCCTCGCGGTGCTGGGCCACCGGGTCACCGGGACCGACCTCAGCCCCGCCTCCGTGGCCCGCGCCGCCCGCGAGGCCGCGCAGCGCTCCCTCGCCCTGCCCGTCGCCGTCGCCGACATGCGCGCCCTGCCCTTCGCGGACGCCTCCTTCGACGCCGTGGTCTGCGCCGACAACGCCCTGCCGCACCTGCTGACCGCCCGGGACGTGTCCGCGGCCCTGGCCGAAACCCTGCGGGTGCTGCGCCCCGGCGGACTGCTCCTGCTCTCCACGCGCCCGTACGGGGAGCTGCGCCGGGCACGGCCGCAGAGCGAGCCCCCGCACGTCCACCACGGCCCCGAGGGGCGGACGGTCACCTTCCAGCTGTGGCACTGGCACGCCGACGGGGAGCGGTACGACCTGGAGCTGTTCCAGCTGCTGCCGGCCGGCGACACCTGGACCACGCGGATGTCGAGCACGGCGTACTGGGCGCTGCCCGAGGAGGAGACGGCCGGGTACGCCCGGCGGGCCGGCTTCGCCGATGCCCTCTGGCACGCGCCGGCGGACACCGGCTTCCACCAGCCCGTACTGGCCGCCCGGCGCCCGGCCCGACCCTGACCGGCGCCGGGCGCGGCCGCTGGACAGGGTGACTCGTGCGGCGGCCCGTTCCTGGACGCTGTGGTCACCGCGCCGCCCGGCGGGCCGCACTAGGCTGGCGCGCCATGAGCACCAGCGATCACTCCACCGCCCCGGCCCCTGCGCCCGCCCCCGCTTCCTTCGCCGTCTCCGTCGCGGACGTGGAGCTGGAGGCCGACGACCTCGACCCCGGACAGATCGTCTCCGGCGAGCCCGTCGTCACCGGCAAGGTGCTGTGGGAGTCGCCGGACGGCAAGCAGGTGCGCGGGATCTGGCAGATCACCCCGGGTGTGGTCACCGACGTCGAGGCCGACGAGCTGTTCGTGGTGGTCAGCGGCCGCGCCACCGTCGAGGTCGAGGGCGGCGCGACGCTGGAGGTGGGCCCCGGCTCCGCGTGCGTCCTGCGCGAGGGCGACCGCACGACCTGGACCGTGCACGAGACGCTGCGCAAGGCCTACCAGATCAGCTACTGACGCCCTTCGAGGGAGCCGGCGCGGCAGCGGGAGCCGCCGCCGGCGGTACGGGGTGGCGGCGCGCCGTGTAGAGCGCGAGCGTCGCCACCGGCAGCAGCAGCGCGGCGCCGACGGCGTTCAGCCAGCCGTAGCCCGCGCCGGACATGATCAGCCCGGCGGCCGCTCCGCCCACGCCCGCGGCCGCGTTCATCGTGAGGTCGCTCAGTCCCTGTACGGCGGCCCGTGCGGGCTGCGGCACCGAGTCGGTCAGCAGGGCCGAGCCGGACACCATCCCCGCGGACCAGCCGAGGCCGAGCAGGAAGAGGCCGAGGGTGCTGCGGCCGTGGCTGGACCCCGCCGTTCCGGCGAGCAGCGCGGCGACCGAGAGGAGCCCGGCGGCCAGGCCGATCACGGAGAGCCGGCCGAGCCGGTCCGCGAGCCAGCCCATCACGGGGGAGAAGGCGAACATGCCCGCGATGTGGATGCTGATCACCAGCCCGATGAGCTCCAGGCCGGCGCCGTGGTGTCCGAGGTCCACGGGGGTCATCACCATGATCGAGACCATGGTGGTGTGGGAGACGGCGACGGTGAGGAGGGCGAGGCGGGCCCGCGGTGACGCCTTCACCGCGGCGAATCCGGCCCGCAGCGAGCGCCCTTCGCGGCTCTGCTCCTCGGGCGTGGCGAGCGCCCGGGCCGTCAGCAGCGGGTCGGGTCGCAGGAGTACGCCCATCAGTGCGCCGGTCAGGAGGAAGACGGCGGCGGCCCAGACGAACGGGCCGGCCGTCTCGGGTATCGCGGTGCCGGCGAAGCTGCGGCTGGCCGGTGCGGACAGGTTGGGGCCGAGCACCGCGCCGATGGTCGACGCCCAGACCACGAGCGAGATGGCCCGGGCGCGACGGTCGGGGGCGGCGAGGTCGGCGGCGGCGAACCGGGCCTGCAGGTTCGCCGAGGAGGCTGCGCCGAAGGCGGCCATGCCGAGCAGCAGCAGCGGGAAGTTCTTGACGGTGGCGGCGACGACGACCAGGACCGCTCCGGCCGCGCCGATCCCGTAGGCCAGGACCAGCCCGGGGCGGCGGCCGCGCGCGGTCATCAGCGCGGCGAGCGGCAGCGAGACCAGGGCGGAGCCGATCACGGCGGCGGTGGAGGCGACGCCGGACAGCGCCTCGGTGCCGCTGACCTCGGTGGCGAGTACGGGGGCCAGGGCGATGCTGATGGGCACGCCGAGGCCGCCGAGGACCTGCCCGGCCATGAGGACCCGGGAGGTGCGCCGCTGCAGCCGGGCCAGCTCGGGCGGGCCGAGGGGCCGCACGGACGGGTCGGTGCCGGGCGAGGCGGTCACGCCGTACACCGGCTTCGTGGGTGCGTGACACGGGGCGCGGGGGACGCGGGGAGGCCGGGTGCGGCGGCAGGAGTAGTCACCGCCGCAGTGTGCCAGCCCTTACCGCCCGGCGAAACCGTGCCCGTGTCTGACAGGAGTCCGACAGGAGACAGGCAGGATCCCGGCGGGAGTCCGGCGCGGCTCCGGCCGGTCCGCGGTCCGGCTCGTCCGGTCGGATCCGCAGGTCAGGGCCATGCTCGCGACCGCGCCCGGCAGGAAGGCTCCGCACCCCTCCCGTCGGCGCTCAGAACAGCGGCTGCGGGAGCACGCCCTCCAGCGCGAGCAGCTGTCGCTTGGTCTCCACCCCGCCGCCGAAGCCCCCGATGCCCCCGTCGTTCTCCACCACCCGGTGGCAGGGCACCACCAGCGGCAGCGGGTTCGATCCCATGGCATTGCCGACGGCCTGGGCGGCCCCGGGCTGTCCGACGCGGGCGGCCAGCTCCCCGTAGCCCACGACCGAGCCGTACGGCACGGAACGGTCCAGTTCCTGGAGCACCTGCCGGTTGAAGCCGGAGCTGAGGCGCCAGTCCAGCGGCAGCTCGAAGCGCCGCAGCGAACCCGCGAAGTACGCCGCGAGCTGGCGTATCGGCTCGGCCAGCAGCTCCTCCTCGCCCGGTGCGGGACGCCGGGCGTCGGCGCCGAGCCGGGAGACGAGCGGGCCGATCATCCGGTCGACACGGTCCGGCTCGGCATGGAACTCGATCCGGACCAGCCCCTCCGGAGTCGCGGCCAGGAGCAGGGGCCCGCCGAGGACACCGTCGGTGGTGACGACGGTCCATTCGAGGTGCGGCCCGCGGGGCCGCTCGGTGCTGTCCACGCGTCCACGGTACGGCCAGGGACCGACAGCGCCGCCCCGTTCGCCCGCACGGCCCTTTCCGCCCGTCCCGCCCGTCCCGCCCCGTCCCGGGGTCAGAACCCGCCGACGGCCTCCCGGACCACGTCGGGGGCGTTGGTGATGATCCCGTCGACCCCCATGGCCTGCACCTTCCGGGCGGTCGCCGCGTCGTCCACGATCCAGGTGTCCACCTCCATGGCCCTGCCGTGGGCACCGCGCAGGCCGTGCACCGCCGAGACCCAGTCGGCCGAGATCGTGGTGTGCCACGGGTTGATCCGGTCGGTGAACTCCGCGTACCGCGGCAGGTCCGCCACGGCGGGGGTGCCCAGGAAGGCCGTCACCAAATCCGGGCGCAGCCCGTGGACGATGCGCACGCAGTCGGCGCTGAAGCTCTGCACCACCAGACGCTGCGCGACGTGGCGCGCGTCGAGCCAGCCCGCCTCGTCCAGTACCTGCAGGGTCTGCTCCTCGATCCCCGGGTAGAGCTCCGGCTTCTTGATCTCCAGCAGCAGCCGCTGCTGGTTGCGCTGCACCCGGTCGAGGTACTCCCGCAGGGTCGGCACGGAGGCGCCCGCGTACTCCTCGCCGAACCAGCTGCCCGCGTCCAGCCCGGCGATCTCGGCCGCCGTGAAGTCCTTGACCTTCCAGGGGGACCGGCCCGGGAACCGCTGCTCGACGTCAGTGGTGCGGGCCAGGGTGTCGTCGTGGATCACCACCAGCACGCCGTCCTTGGTGCGCTGCACGTCGTTCTCGACCCAGTCGAAGCCCATCCGCATCGCCAGGTCGATCGCGTCGAGCGTGTTCTCCGGGGCGTAGGCCGAGGCCCCCCGGTGGGCGTACACGACAGGGCCCCCCAGCGCTGCCCGGCCGGCGCCGGGGCCGGTTGCGGATCCGGGGCCGGTGGCGGTGGCGGCGTACGAGGCCGTCCCGCCCAGCAGGGTGAGGGTGAAGCCCAGGAATGCGGCGGCTGCCGCGGCGGCGGGTCGGACGTACATGTGCGTTCTCCTCGGGTCGTGAGCCCTGTTCCTGCGTCAGACGGGTGCGGAGCGGCAGACGTTGTGGCGATGCACTTCACCGCGATCATGGGGCTGAAGATCACCGAGCCGCCACCGAACTACGACAAACGGACCAGAATGAATGACGGCCGCGGGGGCGGCGGGGGACGGCCGGAGCGCGCCGCCGGGCCGAGGGGCTGCATGAGTGTCAGTGGGGAGTCGTACGGTTGACCCATGCGGCCCGTATCGAAGATCGAACGCACGGTGGCGCCTTTCGAGGTCGTCAGCCCCTACCAGCCCAGCGGCGACCAGCCGGCAGCCATCGCCGAGCTGGAGAAGCGCATCCGTGCAGGTGAGAAGGATGTCGTCCTGCTGGGTGCGACCGGCACCGGCAAGTCGGCGACCACCGCCTGGATGATCGAGAAGCTCCAGCGCCCCACCCTGGTCATGGCGCCGAACAAGACGCTCGCCGCCCAGCTGGCGAACGAGTTCCGCGAGCTCCTGCCGAACAACGCCGTCGAGTACTTCGTCTCGTACTACGACTACTACCAGCCCGAGGCCTACGTACCGCAGTCGGACACGTACATCGAGAAGGACTCCTCGATCAACGAGGAGGTGGAGCGGCTGCGCCACTCCGCGACCAACTCGCTGCTGACCCGGCGGGACGTGATCGTCGTCGCCTCCGTGTCCTGCATCTACGGCCTCGGCACCCCGCAGGAGTACGTCGACCGGATGGTCTCCCTCAAGGTCGGCGAGGAGACCGACCGGGACCAGCTGCTGCGCCGCTTCGTGGACATCCAGTACACGCGCAACGACGTGGCCTTCACCCGCGGCACCTTCCGGGTGCGGGGCGACACCATCGAGATCTTCCCGGTCTACGAGGAACTGGCCGTCCGCATCGAAATGTTCGGCGACGAGATCGAGGCCCTCTCCACGCTGCACCCGCTGACCGGCGAGGTCATCAGCGAGGACCGCGAGCTGTACGTCTTCCCCGCCAGCCACTACGTCGCCGGCCCCGAGCGCATGGAGAAGGCGGTCCGCGGCATCGAGGCGGAGCTGGCCGAGCGCCTCGCCGAGCTGGAGAAGCAGGGCAAGATGCTGGAGGCGCAGCGGCTGCGCATGCGCACGACGTACGACCTGGAGATGATGCGCCAGATCGGGTCCTGCTCCGGCATCGAGAACTACTCGCTGCACATGGACGACCGCGAGCGAGGCTCCGCGCCGAACACTCTCATCGACTACTTCCCGGAGGACTTCCTCCTGGTCATCGACGAGTCGCACGTCACCGTGCCGCAGATCGGCGCCATGTACGAGGGCGACGCCTCCCGCAAGCGGACCCTCGTCGACCACGGGTTCCGGCTGCCGTCCGCCCTGGACAACCGGCCGCTGAAGTGGGAGGAGTTCCAGGAGCGGATCGGCCAGACCGTCTACTTGTCGGCGACGCCCGGGAAGTACGAGCTCTCGCGCGGCGACGGCTTCGTCGAGCAGATCATCCGCCCCACCGGCCTCATCGACCCGGAGGTCGTGGTCAAGCCCACCGAGGGGCAGATCGACGACCTGGTCCACGAGATCCGGCAGCGGGTCGAGAAAGACGAGCGGATCCTCGTCACCACGCTCACCAAGAAGATGGCCGAGGACCTCACGGACTACTTCCTGGAGCTCGGCATCCAGGTGCGCTACCTGCACAGCGACGTGGACACCCTGCGCCGCATCGAGCTGCTGCGCGAGCTGCGGGCCGGCGAGTACGACGTCCTGGTCGGCATCAACCTGCTCCGTGAGGGCCTCGACCTTCCCGAGGTGTCCCTGGTGGCGATCCTCGACGCCGACAAGGAGGGCTTCCTGCGCTCCGGGACCTCCCTGATCCAGACGATCGGCCGCGCGGCGCGCAACGTGTCGGGCCAGGTCCACATGTACGCGGACAAGATGACCCCGGCGATGGAGAAGGCCATCGACGAGACCAACCGGCGCCGGGAGAAGCAGATCGCCTACAACACGGCGAACGGGATCGACCCGCAGCCGCTGCGCAAGAAGATCAACGACATCGTCGCCACCATCGCCCGCGAGGAACTCGACACCGAGGAGCTCCTCGGGACCGGGTACCGGCAGGCGAAGGACGGCAAGGGGGCCAAGGCCCCGGTGCCGGCGCTCGGCGGCAGGGCGGCCGCGGCCAAGACGGGTGGTAAGGGTGCGAAGGGGGCAAAGGGCTCCGCGGGCGTCGAGGTGCTCACCGACCGGCCCGCGGCCGAACTGGCCGCGCTCATCGAGCAGATGACCGAGCGCATGCGCGGGGCGGCCGCCGAGCTCCAGTTCGAGGTCGCGGCCCGGATCCGCGACGAGGTCGGCGAGCTGAAGAAGGAGTTGCGGCAGATGAAGGAAGCGGGCCTCGCCTGACTGGAGGCCTGTCAGTAGGGTTGGGTCTCAGCCGCAGGTACACGCTGCACGCTCGTCATGGGGCGGGCCAGGGAGAGGGGACAGTACGTGACGGTCAACATGACCAAGGGTCAGGCCATCAGTCTGCAGAAGGCGGACGGAGGCACGCTGACCGCGGTCCGGATGGGCCTCGGCTGGCAGGCGGCGAAGCGCCGCGGGCTGTTCGGCTCGCGCACCCGGGAGATCGACCTCGACGCCTCGGCGGTGCTCTTCGCCGACAAGCAGCCCGTGGACGTGGTCTTCTTCCGGCACCTGCAGAGCGACGACGGCTCGGTGCGCCACACCGGCGACAACCTCGTCGGCGGCGTCGGCCAGGGCGGGGACGACGAGGCGATCCTCGTCGACCTCCAGCGCGTGCCGGTGCACATCGACCAGATCGTCTTCACGGTGAACTCCTTCACCGGCCAGACGTTCCAGGAAGTGCAGAACGCGTTCTGCCGCATCGTCGACGAGACCAACGGCCAGGAACTGGCTCGTTACACCCTCGACGGCGGCGGTCAGTACACCGCGCAGATCATGGCCAAGGTGTCCCGCGCGGGCGCCGGCTGGCAGATGACGGCCCTCGGGAACCCGGCCAACGGCCGCACCTTCCAGGACCTCATGCCGGCGATCCTGCCGCACCTGTAAGCAGTACCGGACAAGAGAAGAAGGCACGGGGGAGGGGCTGCACGATGACGGCCGAACTGGTCCGGGGGCAGAACCACCCCGTGTCCCAGAGCCGGGTGGAGATCAGGGTCTCGGCGGGCACACCCGTGCTCGCCCTGGCCTCGCTCGCCGACGAACAGGGCCGGTTCTCCGGCAACGGGATACTGGCCCACCCGGGCGCCAGGTCCCTCCCCGGCGTGCAGGCGCCGGAGGGGCTTGCGGAACGGCACGCCTTCGCCGTCGACCTCGACGAGGTCGCGGCGGACGTCCACCGGCTCGCCGTCCTGCTGGTCCTGCCGCCCGGCGGTCCGGTGCGCTTCGGCGCGGTACCGGCCTCCTACGTGGCCGTCGCCGACCCGGAGGGCGCCGAGCTCGCCGGGTACACGCTGACGGGGCTCGACGCCGAGACGGCCGTGGTCGCCCTGGAGCTGTACCGGCGCCAGGGCGCCTGGAAGGTCCGGGCCGTCGGCCAGGGCTACGCCGAGGGCCTCGGCGCCCTGCTCGCCGACGGCGGACTGCCCGCACCGCATGCCGCGGAGCTGGCCGCCGCCGCGCTGCGCACGGTCGCCCGCACCGCCGAGGCCGACATCACCCTCGCGGCGATGCCGACCCTCGTCGGAGACCTGCGCACCCCGCAGACCCCGGCGCAGCCCCCCGCGCCCACCCCCGAGCCGCCGGACCCGGTCCCGGTCTCCGGGCACCCGTACGCCGGTACGCCCGGGCCCGCGCCCGGTGGCGACGCGCCGGGGGCCCCGCCCACGATCAGCTACGCCCACCCCCGGCGCCGCCGCACCAGCACCGAGCCGCCGGAGCCCGCGCCGCGGGCCGCCGCGGCCCAGGAGCCCGGACAGCCCCCGCGGCCCGTCGCCGGCGACGCCAGCGGCTGGTCCATGGAGGAGCGGCTCTACAACCAGGTCTGGGGCATGTTCGAGGACCTGGCCCGCACGGTCGCCGCCTACCGCAGCGCCGTGGAGTTCGCAGACTCCCGCATGGACCGGGAGCTCGACGAGGCCCTGTCCGACCCGCGCCACCGCCTCGGCGGCTCCGGGAACGCCGCCCGCGACACCGCGCGGGCCCGTCGCGAGGAGCTCGTCGCCCAGGCCCAGGCCGTCCTCGACCGGGACCTGGTCCAGCTCATCGCCGAGTCGGAGGTCGTCGAGCCCGCGCTGCCGGCCGCGTACGCCCGCTGGGACAACCCCGTCTGGCACGGTCACCGCACGCCCGAGGAGAGCCCGCTGGCCCTGCGCCTGGGGGACCTGCACCTGCCCGAGCGGCCCGACCTGCGCATCCCCATGCTGACCCGGGTCCCGCTGGAGCGCGGACTGTGGATCGACAACGGCCGCACCGGCTCCGAGGCCGCGATGGCCATGGACACCGACCGGCTGCGCCGGGCCGCCATGGACATGGCCGTCACCTATGCGGTCCGGCTGCTCGCGGTCCACCCCGCCGACCGCTTCTCGGTCCACGTCATCGACGCGGCCGGGGCCGGATCCGCCTCGCTGGCGCCCCTCGTACGCGCCGGGGTGCTGGCCGGGCCCCCCGCCGCCGGGGCCGCCGGGGTCACCCAGACCCTGGCACGTCTGACCCGGCGGGTGGACCTCGTACAGATGGCGCTGCGGGCCGGTGCTCCCGAGGACCTGCCGCCGGACGTGGACACGGCCGAGCAGCTGCTGATCGTGCACGACTTCCCGCACGGTTTCGACGACCGCGCCGTGACCCAGCTGCGCTACCTCGCCGACGAGGGCTCGGCGGTGGGCGTGCACCTGCTGATGGTCGCGGACCGCGACGAGGCCTCGGCCTACGGGCCGCTGCTCGACCCGCTGTGGCGGTCCCTGATGCGGCTGTCGCCGGTGCCGGACAACCACCTCGCCGACCCCTGGGTCCATCACGCCTGGACCTTCGAACCGGACCTGCCCCCGCAGGGCAGCCGGGTCCTCGACCAGGCGCTGGACCGGGTGGCGGAGGCCCGGCGCACTACCCGTCCGTGACCATTCTTTGGGACTCTCTTTACCTAAACCGTCTTTGACGGGTATGCTCGTGTGTGCGGGGGGGAGTATTCCTGCTTTCCTGCTACGGCGTACCCGTCAATACGGACCAGTTCGGCTGAACGAGCGAAGCAGGTCCCGGGGCGTCGGCCCACGGCCTCCAGGTCGTCAGGGTGGAAGAGACCTCCGGCAGCGATGACGCTGACGAAGTGCTGAGCCATCCGCCGGAGGCGTGTTTCACCATGGAAGTTTCCTGGGCCCTTTGGGCGCTGACCATTCTCGGTCTCTCCCTCCTGATCGGCGCCGATTTCTTCATCGGCCGCAAACCCCACGACGTGTCCATCAAGGAAGCGGGCACCTGGACGGTCGTCTGGGTCGTCCTCGCCGTCCTCTTCGGGCTGGGCCTCTGGTTCTTCGGGACCCCGCAGGCCTCCCAGGAGTTCTTCGCGGGCTTCATCACCGAGAAGTCCTTGAGCGTCGACAACCTCTTCGTCTTCGTCCTGATCATGGCGAAGTTCGCGGTGCCCTCCCACCTCCAGCAGCGCGTGCTGCTCATCGGCGTACTGATCGCCCTGGTCCTGCGCGCGGTCTTCATCGCCGCCGGCGCCGCGATCATCGCCAGCTTCTCCTGGGTCTTCTACATCTTCGGCGCCTTCCTGATCTACACCGCGTGGAAGCTCATCCAGGAGGCCCGCAAGGACGAGGACGAGGACGAGTTCGAGGAGAACCGCCTCCTGAAGTCGGTCGAGAAGAAGTTCGGCGTCGCCGACCGGTACCACGGCACCAAGCTCTTCATCCAGAACAACGGCAAGCGCGTGCTGACCCCCCTGATGGTCGTCATGCTCGCCATCGGCACCACCGACGTGCTGTTCGCCCTGGACTCCATCCCCGCGATCTTCGGCCTGACCCAGGACCCGTACATCGTCTTCACGGCCAACGCCTTCGCCCTGATGGGTCTGCGCCAGCTGTACTTCCTCATCGGCGGACTGCTGAAGAAGCTGGTCCACCTCAGCTACGGCCTGTCGATCATCCTCGGCTTCATCGGCATCAAGCTGGTGCTGCACGCCCTGCACGAGTCCGGTGTGCACGTCCCCGTGATCTCGATCCCGGTCTCCCTCGGCGTCATCTGCGGTGTCCTGGTCATCACCACGATCACCAGCCTGATGGCCTCCAAGAAGCAGGCGGCGGCCGAGGCCGCCGCCCGCCCGGAGAACATCGACGCGTAACCGGACCTACGGATCCACAGCTCTACGGATTTACGGACCTACGGATCCACGGACCTACACGGGGGCGGCCGCTTCGGCCGCCCCCGTTTCCGCGCCCCGGACCGCCGCCGCCCGCTTGCGCACGGCCGCCGGACCCGTCTCCGGCAGCAGCGCGAAACAGACCAGGCTGACCAGGGCGATGCCGGTCAGGTAGAGCGCGACGCCCCACGGCGGACCGGAACCGTCGGCCAGCGCCGTCGCCACGATCGGGGTCAGCGCGCCGCCCAGCACCCCGCCCAGGTTGTAGCCGACGGCCGCGCCCGTACAGCGGATCCTCGGCGCGTACAGCTCCGGCAGGTAGGCGGCCACCACCGCGAACATCGTCACCATGCCGATCAGCGCGCCGGTGAAGCCGACCGTCATCAGCAGCGGATCGGCCGTCCGCAACAGCGCCACCAGCGGGAACATCCACACCGCGCAGAGCGCGCACCCGGCCAGGCACAGCGGCCGCCGCCCGTAGCGGTCCCCGAGCATCGCGATCAGAGGAGTCACCAGGCCCTTGATCGCGACCGCGACCATGATGCAGGCCAGCATCGTCGTGCGGCCGACCGTGAGGTGCTCGTTGGCGTACGCGAGGGACCAGGTGGTGACCGCGTAGAAGACGGCGTACCCCACGGCGAGCGCCCCGCCGGTCAGCAGGAGCAGCCGCCAGTGGCCCCGGAACACCTCGGCCAGCGGGGCCTCGGCCCGCCGGCCCGTCGCGGCGAGCGCCCGGAACTGCGGGGTCTCCTCCACCGAGTGGCGCAGCCACAGCCCGGCCAGCGCAAGTGCCCCGGCCGCCCAGAACGGCACCCGCCACCCCCAGGACGTGAACTGCGCGTCGGTCAGCGACGCGGACAGTCCCAGCATCAGCCCGTTGGCGAGCAGGAAGCCCACCGCCGGACCCATCTGCGGGAAGCTCGACCACAGTCCGCGCCGCCCCTCGGGAGCGTGCTCGGCGGTCAGCAGCACGGCGCCGCCCCACTCGCCGCCGAGCCCGAGGCCCTGCAGGAAGCGCAGCAGGAGCAGGAGGACCGGCGCGGCCATGCCGATCGAGCCGTACGTGGGCACGCAGCCGACGGCGACGGTGGCGATGCCGGTGAGCAGCAGGGAGGCGAGCAGGACCGGCCGGCGGCCGTAGCGGTCGCCGATGTGGCCGAAGACCACCGAGCCGAGCGGGCGGGCGAGGAAGCCGACGCCGAAGGTGCCGAAGGCGGCGAGGGTCCCGGCGAGGGGGGAGAAGGACGGGAAGAAGAGCGGGCCGAGCACGAGCGCGGCGGCCGTCCCGTACACGAAGAAGTCGTAGAACTCGATGGCCGTGCCGGCGAGCGAGGCCGTGGCCAGGCGCAGCATGCCGGGCCCGGCGGAACGGTCGGCCCCGGCGGCCCCGGTGGGTGCGACGGCGGGCGACGGGGCGGGGGCGGCCTCGGGGGCGGGGGAGGCGAGCGGCGGGGAAGGGTCCTGTGGCATGCCGCACCAGATACCCGTTCCCCGCCCCTCAGGACGTGAGTTCGGTCGTAAGCGACCGGAAGGAGTGCGTCGCGCCGTCAAGTTGACGCGTTGCGGTGCCTACCAGCCGCGCTCGCGCCATTCGGCCAGGTGCGGACGCTCGGCGCCGAGGGTGGTGTCGTTGCCGTGCCCCGGGTAGACCCAGGTCTCGTCCGACAGCTGCTCGAAGAGCTTGTGCTGGACGTCGTCGAGCAGGCTCGCGAAGGCCTTCGGGTCGTCGTGGGTGTTGCCGACGCCGCCCGGGAAGAGGCAGTCGCCGGTGAACACGTGCGCGTGCCCGTGCGGGTCGTCGTAGACCAGGGCGATCGAGCCGGGGGTGTGGCCGACCAGGTGGCGCGCGGTCAGGGTGACCCGGCCGACCGTGACCGTGTCCCCGTCGGCGACCGGCACATCGGTCGCCACCGGGATGCCCTCGGCGTCGAGGGCGCCCGCGTACGTGCGCGCGCCGGTCGCCTCGACCACCTCGGCGAGGGCGCCCCAGTGGTCACCGTGCCGGTGCGTGGTGACCACGGACGCGATGCCGTCGTCGCCGATCAGGCTGAGCAGGGTGCCCGCCTCGGCGGCCGCGTCGATGAGCAGCTGCTCGTCTGTGGCGCGGCAGCGCAGCAGGTAGGCATTGTTGTTCATCGGGCCCACCGCGACCTTGGAAATCATCAGGTCCGCGAGTTCGTGCACGTCGGCGGGACCGCCGACCTTGACCTCTCCGGTGTACGTCATGTCCTGATCCTAGGGGGCGTCTAGAGCGGGGGGAGCTCGGGAAGCGGGCCGCCCGAGGTGCTCAGGGAGGCGCCCTTGTCGCCGCGGCCGGCCAGCCAGGCCAGCAGCCCCGCGTCGGTGCCGGACACGGTCACGGCGGGATCCCCGGCGGAGCCGGTGCGCCAGGTCCGGCCGTCGGCCGCGACCAGGGCCACGGGCGGCACCTCGGGGCGGCCGGACCAGCGGTCGGCGAGGAAGACGATCTCGCGCTCGGTGAACTCCTGCGGGAGGTCGGAGAGCTCGTAGCCGATGTTCAGGTCGACGTGGTGCAGATCGGCCTCGACCCAGCGGCGGAAGGGCACGTTGGCCGCGAGGTCGGTGATGCCGTTGCGCAGCTCGACCGTGCGGGACCAGTCCTGATCGTGCTCGGTGGTGGCCATGAAGCGGGCCGCGGAATCACGCAGGTCCGTCAGGTGTTCTTCCAGGGGCCGGCCGGCGTCGCGCTCGATGTCGGCGTCGCGGGCGGTGGCGCTCTCGTACATCGGACGTCCCTCGAAGACGTTGACGAGCGCATCGGCGTTGCGTGCGAGGTGGGCCAGGATGTGGCCACGGGTCCAGCCCGGGAGGTGTGACTCCTCGGCGAGGGCAGCGTTGTCCAGTTTCGCGACAGCGGTCAGCAGCCGGTCCGTGGCTTCACGTACAGATCGCAGGTCGTGCACATGATCAGTCATGACGGCGAGCCTAGTGGCTCACCCCGCGCCGCCACACGATTGGGTGAAGCGGTCTGCGGAGTGCCGTAAATCGAATGTGCGTGCTATACGCTCGGAAGTCCAAGGACCAAGTCCATCGCAGAGGCGCCCCCCATACCCTGGGACGGGGGCCCGTGCCCCCGCTCTCTCAAGAAAGGTGCGGACCGGCGTGACCGACCGTCTCATCGTTCGTGGCGCTCGCGAGCACAACCTGAAGAACGTCTCGCTCGACCTGCCCCGCGACTCACTCATCGTCTTCACCGGACTCTCCGGGTCGGGCAAGTCCTCCCTGGCCTTCGACACGATCTTCGCCGAGGGGCAGCGCCGCTACGTCGAGTCGCTCTCGTCGTACGCCCGCCAGTTCCTCGGGCAGATGGACAAGCCCGACGTCGACTTCATCGAGGGCCTCTCCCCGGCCGTCTCGATCGACCAGAAGTCGACGTCGCGCAACCCGCGCTCGACCGTGGGCACCATCACCGAGGTCTACGACTACCTCCGCCTGCTCTTCGCCCGCATCGGCAAGCCGCACTGCCCCGAGTGCAGCCGGCCCATCTCGCGCCAGTCGCCGCAGGCGATCGTCGACAAGGTGCTCGCGCTCCCCGAGGGCAGCCGCTTCCAGGTGCTCTCGCCGCTGGTGCGCGAGCGCAAGGGAGAGTTCGTCGATCTCTTCTCCGACCTCCAGACCAAGGGCTACAGCCGGGCGCGGGTGGACGGGGAGACCATCCAGCTCTCCGAGCCGCCCACGCTGAAGAAGCAGGAGAAGCACACCATCGAGGTGGTCATCGACCGCCTCACTGTCAAGGAGAGCGCCAAGCGCCGGCTCACGGACTCCGTGGAGACCGCCCTCGGCCTGTCCGGCGGCATGGTGATCCTGGACTTCGTCGACCTCGCCGAGGACGACCCCGAGCGTGAGCGGATGTATTCCGAGCACCTCTACTGCCCCTACGACGACCTGTCCTTCGAGGAGCTGGAGCCGCGCTCCTTCTCCTTCAACTCGCCCTTCGGCGCCTGCCCCGAGTGCACGGGTATCGGGACGCGCATGGAGGTGGACCCCGAGCTGATCATTCCGGACGAGGACAAGTCCCTGGACGAGGGCGCGGTCTCGCCGTGGTCGCTCGGCCACACCAAGGACTACTTCCAGCGGCTGATCGGCGCGCTCGCCGAGGAGCTGGGCTTCCGCACCGACATCGCGTGGGCCGGTCTGCCGGTGCGCGCGAAGAAGGCCCTGCTGTACGGGCACAAGACGCAGATCGAGGTCCGCTACCGCAACCGGTACGGCCGCGAGCGCGCGTACACGACGGCCTTCGAGGGCGCCGTGCCGTTCGTCAAGCGACGGCACGCGGAGTCGGAGAGCGACGCCAGCCGCGAGCGCTTCGAGGGCTACATGCGCGAAGTGAACTGCCCGACCTGCGAGGGCACCCGCCTCAAGCCGATCGTGCTCGCCGTGACGGTGATGGAGAAGTCCATCGCCGAGGTCGCCGCCATGTCGATCAGCGAGTGCGCGGACTTCCTGGGACGGATGCGCCTCGACGCCCGCGACAAGAAGATCGCCGAGCGGGTCCTGAAGGAGGTCAACGAGAGGCTCCGCTTCCTCGTGGACGTCGGTCTCGACTACCTCTCCCTCAACCGGGCCGCCGGCACCCTGTCGGGCGGCGAGGCCCAGCGCATCCGGCTCGCCACCCAGATCGGCTCCGGCCTGGTCGGCGTGCTCTACGTGCTGGACGAGCCCTCCATCGGTCTGCACCAGCGGGACAACCACCGGCTGATCGAAACCCTGGTGCGGCTGCGGGACATGGGCAACACCCTCATCGTGGTCGAGCACGACGAGGACACCATCAAGGTGGCCGACTGGGTCGTGGACATCGGTCCGGGCGCGGGCGAGCACGGCGGCAAGGTGGTCCACAGCGGCTCGCTGAAGGACCTGCTGAAGAACGCCGAGTCGATGACCGGCCAGTACCTGTCGGGCAAGAAGTCCATCGAGATCCCGGACATCCGCCGGCCCGTGAACGGGGAGCGCAAGCTGACCGTCCACGGCGCCAAGGAGAACAACCTGCGGGACATCGACGTGTCCTTCCCGCTGGGTGTCCTCACGGCCGTGACCGGTGTGTCGGGCTCGGGCAAGTCGACGCTGGTCAACGACATCCTTTACACGCACCTGGCGCGCGAGCTGAACGGCGCCCGCTCGGTGCCCGGGCGGCACACGCGAGTGGAGGGCGACGAGCTCGTCGACAAGGTCGTGCACGTCGACCAGTCGCCGATCGGCCGGACGCCGCGGTCCAACCCGGCGACGTACACGGGCGTCTTTGATCACGTGCGCAAGCTCTTCGCGGAGACGATGGAGGCGAAGGTCCGCGGCTACCTGCCGGGCCGCTTCTCCTTCAACGTGAAGGGCGGCCGCTGCGAGAACTGCGCCGGCGACGGCACGATCAAGATCGAGATGAACTTCCTGCCGGACGTCTACGTCCCGTGCGAGGTCTGCCACGGCGACCGGTACAACCGGGAGACGCTGGAGGTCCACTACAAGGGCAAGTCCATCGCGGAAGTCCTGAACATGCCGATCGAGGAGGCGCTGGGCTTCTTCGAGGCGGTGCCGACCATCGCGCGTCACCTCAAGACGCTCAACGAGGTCGGACTGGGCTACGTCCGCCTCGGCCAGTCCGCGCCGACCCTGTCGGGCGGTGAGGCGCAGCGCGTGAAGCTGGCCTCCGAGCTGCAGAAGCGGTCCACGGGCCGGACGGTCTACGTGCTGGACGAGCCGACCACCGGTCTGCACTTCGAGGACATCTCGAAGCTGATCAAGGTGCTCTCGGGGCTGGTGGACAAGGGGAACTCGGTGATCGTCATCGAGCACAACCTCGACGTCATCAAGACCGCGGACTGGGTCATCGACATGGGCCCGGAGGGCGGCTACGGCGGCGGTCTCGTGGTGGCCGAGGGCACGCCGGAGGCGGTGGCCTCGGTGGGCGCGAGCCACACGGGCAAGTTCCTGCGGGACATCCTGGGAGCGGACCGCGTGTCGGACGGGGCGCCCGTGGCGGGGCCGGCGGCGAAGAAGGCCCCGGCCAAGAAGGCTCCGGCGAAGAAGGCGGTGGCGACCAAGGCCGCCGCCGCGAAGAAGGCGGCCCCGGCCAAGAAGACGACGGCCCGGGCACGCAAGGCGTAGCCGCCGCGCCGTGTTCGTGTCCGACAGGAGGGCCCGGCCGATGGCCGGGCCCTCCCGCGTCCGCCCGGGCCGCGCCCCGCGTCCGCCGGGGCCACACCCGGGCCGCGCCGGGGCGGGCCCTTCGTCGCGGGCCGGCCGGGACTGTGCGGACGGGACGCGACCTCAGGAGGCGATGCCCACCGCGCGGCCGGTGCAGGCCGGGTCCGTCAGGGTGGCCAGGAGGGCGTGCGCGACGTCCGCGCGCGGGATGACCCGGCCGCCGCGCACGTTGGCGCCGATCGCACGGCGGTAGGTGCCCGTGCGCGGCTTGTTCTGCAGCATCGGCGGCCGGACGACCGTCCACCGGGTACCGCTCGCGTCCATCGCCGCCTCCATGACGGCGAGGTCCGCGTAGATGTCCCGGAGCAGTCTGCGCAGCAGCGGGTAGACCACGGCCCGCGTGAAGACGCCTTCGCCCTCCGGCAGCGGGCCGACCGGTGCGGCGCTCACGGCCGACAGCGGGCGCACTCCCGATCGGTCCATGGCCGAGGTGATCGCCCTCAGGGCGGGGCCCGCGACGGGTGCCGTCCGGGCCTGCTTGTTGTTCGCCGCGCCCAGTGCGGAGACCACCGCGTCCTGTCCGCTCACCACGGACAGCACCGCCTCCGGGTCGGTCACGTCGGCCACCGTGGCCACGCGCAGCCGAGCGTGGGCGGGAAGCGGCAGCCGTGCCGGGTCCCGTACGACGGCGGTCACCTCGTGTCCCGCGTCGAGTGCCTGCCGGACGACCTCGCGGCCGACGCCGCCCGTGGCTCCGAACACCGTGATCTTCATGGCCCTACCCCCGCACCGAGAGGTGGGTGAGTGCTTACTCACCCCTGCTTCCGCTAGGGTGAGCGAATGCTCACCCCCAAGTCAAGCCGCCCCACTCCCGAGCGGCTGCTCGACGCCGCGGAGAAGCTCATGCGCACCAGCGGCCTGGCCAACGCCACCACCAAGGCCATCGCCCGCGAGGCCGGATGCTCGGAGGCCGCGCTCTACAAGTACTTCGCGAACAAGGAGGAGCTGTTCGTCCGCGTGCTGATGGAGCGCACCCCCAACGCGGGCCCGCTCATGGCCGCCCTGCGGGCCGAACCGGGGGAGAAGGAAGGCGCGGACGGGGTCGAGGAGGGGCTCACCGCCATCGCCCGGCACGCCTCGCTCTTCTACGCGGACGCCATGCCCATGGCCGCCTCGCTCTTCGCCGAGCCCGCTCTGCTCACCCGCCACCGCGAGGGCGTCCTGGAGATCGGGGCGGGCCCGCACCTGGTCCTGGACGCGCTGGCCGGGTGGCTGCGGCGCGAGCTCGAAGCCGGCCGGTTGCGGCCCGGAGCCGACCCGCGGGCCGCCGCGGCGCTGCTGCTCGGAGCCTGCTTCCAGCGGGCCTTCTTCCTGCACTTCTCCGGGGCCCATGTGGTCCAGCCCGTCGAGGAGTTCGCCCCGGCCGTCGCCCGTACCGTGTGGGCCGCGCTGAGGTGAGCCGAGCCGAGCCGGGCCGTCAGAGCTCCGCCGCGTACGGCGGCTCCGCGCCCGCCCGCGTGCAGGTCAGGGCCGCCGCGTGGGCGGCGTGCGCCAGCACCTCCGGCCAGTCCACCGGACGTCCCGGCGCGGCCGTGAGCCGGTGCAGCAGGGCGGCGTTGACGGTGTCGCCCGCGCCGATCGTGTCCGCCACCGCCACCGGACGGGCCGCGGCCGAGTGCTCCGCGCCCTCCCGCGTCCAGGCCGTCAGGCCCGCCGCGCCCCGGGTCAGCACCACCGCCGACGGTCCGGCCGCGAGCCAGTCCTCGACCCGGCCGCCCAGCCAGGCGGCGTCCTCCTCCGACAGCTTGAGGACGCTCGTGTGCGGCAGCAGCCGCTCCAGGAAGCGCGCGCGGTACGCCGCCGGATCCGCGATCAGCGCCGGCCGGATGTTGGGGTCCAGCAGGGTCAGCAGCCCGCGTCGCGACTCCCGGCGCAGCAGGGCCTCGTACGCGCTCGCGCCCGGTTCCAGGACCAGCGAGCAGGTGCCGAGCGCGAGGGCCCGTACCCCCTCGGGGAGGGCGGGCGGCAGCGTGAACAGCCGGTCCGCCGTGCCCTCGACGTAGAAGCCGTACGAGGCCGAGCCGTCCGGGGCCAGCGAGGGCACGGCGAGCGTGGTCGGCTCCGGTCCGCGCTGCACCAGCGACAGGTCCACCCCGGCCGCCCGCAGCCCGGCCAGCAGGCTCTCGCCGAAGCCGTCCGAGGAGACCCGGGAGCAGAAGGCCACCTCTGCGCCGAGCCGCCCGAGCGCGAGCGCGGTGTTGTACGGTCCGCCGCCCGGCCGGGGCAGCAGCGCGCCGGGCGGCTGCGCCACGGGCACCAGGTCGATGAGGGCTTCTCCGCCGACGACGATCACGCGGGGGAAGCTACCTCATGGGGCGGAGGTATCGTCGGGTGGGCCGGGTCCCGGCCCGGGCCGAGGCCGTGCAGCCGGCCCGTACCCGGTTCGTACCCGGCCCCGCTTCCCGCCCGCAGCCCAGGAGAACCGCATGTCCGCGTCGCAGTCGCCCGCCCGCCGTACCGTCCTCAAGGGTGCCGCCGCGCTCGCCGGGGCCACCGGTGCCGGAGTGACCCTCGCGGCCTGCTCCACCGAGACCAACAGCGGGGGCAACACCCCCGCCACCCCCACCGCGCCGGTGGACCTGGGCGCCGCGGCCGACGTCCCGGTGGGCGGGGCGAAGCTGTACCGGGAGAAGAAGCTGATCGTCAGCTGCCCGGCGGAGGGCCAGTACAAGGCGTTCAGCGCCCAGTGCACGCACGCCGGCTGCGTCCTGGACAAGATCGTCGAAGGCGAGGGGAACTGCCCCTGCCACGGCAGCCGCTTCGACGTGAACACCGGCAAGGTCCTGCGCGGCCCGGCCTCCGACCCGCTGCCCGCCGTCGCGGTCCGGGCCGAGAACGGCAAGCTCGTCGCGGGCTGACCCGCGGCCGGACGTCAGTCCCAGTCCCAGGCGATCCCGAGGATCCCGCGCCGCACCGACTGTTCGACCAGGTGCACCGCCCGGTGCCGGCCGCTCGGCGTCAGGTCCACGAGGCCGGTGCGCGCGGCCTCGGGCGCGCCGCGGACGAAGCGCCGGCAGCGCACTGGCAGGGCCGCTTCGTCGAAGCTGACCTGGAGCATGTACTGGCCGCCGGCGTAGCTGAAACCGCGCACGTACTCGCGGCTGCGGGCGCCCGTGCCGTCCTCGATCCCGTAGCCGAAGACGTGCGTGTCCCCGCGCCGCAGCCGAGCGTCGAAGAGCAGCTCCGCGACCACCAGTCCGGCCTCCGGGTGGCAGCGCACCCGGCCCGTGCGGCAGTTCTCGTACGCCGTCACGCGCATCCGGGACACGTCGCATCCCGGGTCGCCGTGGTGGACGGCGAGGTAGCGGTCGACCCCGTCGCGGTGCGCCCGGACGATCTGCTGCGACTCGCGGACCCGCAGCTCGCCCGCCGGTCCTATGCGGACCCGCTCGTGATGGCCGACCGAGTGCAGCCCGCCGTCCGGCGGAAGGTCCATCCCGTCCAGCAGCCGCTCCACGGTCCTGCCCGTTCTGAGCAGGGCCCGGTACGAGCGGGTGGGCGGCCGGGCGGGCCCGGAGCCGGGTTCCGGGTCGGTCAGCAGGCGCAGCAGGGAGCCCTCGGGCAGCTCCAGGATCCGTTCCAGGGCGGTGACCGCCCGCAGCGACTCCGGGTGGCGCGGCCGCCGGGCGCCCTGCTGCCAGTAACTGAGGCTGGTGACGCCGACCTTGATGCCCTGGGCCGCGAGCCGGTGCTGCACCCGGTGCAGGGGCAGTCCGCGCGCGGCAAGGGCGGCCCGCAGGGCGAGGTGGAAGGGGCCGGCCCGCAGCAGCCGGCCGAGTTCCGCCGTATCGACGGTCGGTGGCATGGCGACTCCTCTGTGAACGTTCACACGGGCCGGCGCGGGGGGTTGCGGGGGCGCCTCCGGGAGAGCAGGTGACACGGCAGTAACCGTTCACACCACAGCCCCACCGTTCACACCGCAATGTCACCGCGTATTGAAGCGTGTTGACCTGATCGCGACAACTCCCTGATGCTCCTGAACAGCGTCCGGACGCGCTCCTCCACCCCCCATTCCCCACATTGGGAGGAACGCGATGCGCAACCGAAACCGGCGGCTCTCCCCAGCCGCCGCGCTCACCGCAGTGCTCACCGCGCTGCTGTTCGCCCTGCCCCTCGGCACCGGCACCGCCGCCGCTGCCGAGGCCGGCAGTGAATCCGCCCTCGCCGCCAAGCGCCTGAACATCACCATGCAGGCCCAGACGAAGACCAACTGGTGCTGGGCCGCGGGCGGCAACACCATCGCCACCTGGTTCGGCCGGAACTACAGCCAGAACCAGTTCTGCAACGCCGCCTTCAACCGCCAGCAGGGCAGCGAATGCCCCAACAACCAGGCCACCCTCGGCAACGTCCAGACCGGACTGCGCTGGGCCGGCATCAGCCCCGGCTCGTACGTCAACGGCTGGCTCCAGTACTCCACCGTCCAGACCGAGATCAACGCGAACCGGCCGGTCGAGACCCGGATCCAGTGGTCGAACGGCGGCGGCCACATGCACGTCGTCTACGGCTACGACACCGTGAGCAACTGGGTCTACTGGGGCGATCCCTGGCCCTCCAGCGACCGCTACAACTGGGCCTCGCACTCCTGGTACGTCAACAACAGCACCTTCTCCTGGACCCACTCCCTCTACCGGATCGGGGCGTGACCGCCATGACCCTGCGCGCCACTGCCGCCGCCGCGGTCATCGCCGCCACCGCCCTCCTCGGCCTCGCCCCGCAGGCCGTCGCCGCCCCGGGGGGCCCGGCCCCGCAGCCCCGGGCCGCCACCGCCGAGCACAGGGCCGCCGCCACCGAGGCGGCCACCGCGCCCGGCACCCTGGCCACGCTCTCCCGCTTCTTCGCCCGGGAGGGCAAGGTCTCCGCCACGGCCGCCCAGCCCCGGATCGAGGGCGAGGCGATCGCGGTCAACCACCTCTCCCCGGAGTTCGTCGCGGGCAAGGCGGGCGCGCCCGTCGCCCGGCTGGAGTTCCTCGCCAGCAGAGCCGTCTCCTCCGACGGCCAGCAGGCCGCCCTGTGGACCGCCCGGACGGAGGTCGGCTGGGAGGTGGTGAACATCGCCACCGGCGACGACGAGTTCCGCTACGCGCAGCTCGGCGCGGCGAAACTGCCCGGTGGGACGGTGTTCCGGGAGCCGCAGATCGATGCCTGGTACGTGACGGCGGACAGCAGGGTGCTGCCGCTGGACGAGGACGCGGTACGGGCCGTGGGCGCCGGGGGCACGAGCCTGGCCGCCTACCGGGCCCGGGTCGTCACGGCGTACGGGGACAAGCTCCCCGGCTCCGCCTACGCCGAGCGCGGCGCGGCCGGCGGCTTCGCCGAAGGCTCCGCGGCGGGATCCGCGGCAGGCGGGACCCCGGTTGCGGCCGTGGCCGGTGGCGCCGGTGTGCTCGCGCTGGGCGGCGCGGGGGTGCTGCTCCTGCGCCGCCGCGCCATGGCGTAGCCGCCGGCAGGGCCCGGCCCTCATGGGGCCGGGCCCTGCACGTCCGGCCGCGCCGCCGCGGCCGCGCCTCAAACGCCGGCGGGGCCGGTTCGCCGGGCTCCGTCCGGACCCGCGCCTCGAGCGCCGGCGGGGCTGGACCCGTCCGCGGACCGCGCCGGAGGCGTACGGTCCGTTGTCGGTGCGCGCCAGTAGGGTGGTTGGCATGGCCGACCCTTCCAGCTACCGCCCCAAGCCGGGACAGATCCCCGACTCCCCGGGGGTCTACAAGTTCCGCGACGAGCACCGCCGGGTGATCTACGTCGGGAAGGCCAAGAGCCTGCGCCAGCGTCTGGCCAGCTACTTCCAGGACGTCGCCGGCCTGCACCCCCGTACCGCCACGATGGTGACCACGGCCGCCTCCGTCGAGTGGACCGTGGTGTCCACCGAGGTCGAGGCGCTCCAGCTGGAGTACTCGTGGATCAAGGAGTTCGACCCCCGGTTCAACGTCAAGTACCGGGACGACAAGAGCTACCCCTCCCTCGCCGTCACCCTCAATGAGGAGTACCCGAGGGTCCAGGTCATGCGCGGGCCCAAGAAGAAGGGCGTGCGCTACTTCGGTCCGTACGGACACGCCTGGGCCATCCGCGAGACCGTCGACCTGATGCTCCGGGTGTTCCCGGTCCGCACCTGCTCCGCGGGCGTGTTCAAGCGCTCCGCCCAGATCGGCCGCCCCTGCCTGCTCGGCTACATCGGCAAGTGCTCCGCCCCCTGCGTCGGCCGGGTCACCCCCGAGGAACACCGCGAACTGGCCGAGGACTTCTGCGACTTCATGGCCGGCCGCACCGGCACCTACCTCTCCCGGCTGGAGAAGGACATGCACGCGGCCGCCGAGGAGATGGAGTACGAGAAGGCCGCCCGGCTGCGCGACGACATCGGGGCGCTGCGCCGGGCGATGGAGAAGAACGCCGTGGTGCTCGCCGACGCCACCGACGCCGACCTGATCGCCGTGGCCGAGGACGAGCTCGAAGCCGCCGTGCAGATCTTCCACGTCCGCGGCGGACGGGTCCGCGGCCAGCGCGGCTGGGTCACCGACAAGGTCGAGGCCGTCGACACGGCCGGGCTCGTCGAGCACGCCCTCCAGCAGCTCTACGGCGAGGAGAAGGGCGAGGCCGTCCCCAAGGAGGTGCTGGTCCCGGCGCTCCCGGAGGACGCGCCCGTGCTGGGCCAGTGGCTCGCCGACCGCCGAGGGTCCCAGGTCAGCCTGCGGATACCGCAGCGCGGCGACAAGAAGGCCCTGATGGAGACCGTCCACCGCAACGCGCTGCAGTCCCTCGCCCTGCACAAGACCAAGCGCGCCAGCGACCTGACCACCCGCTCCCGGGCACTGGAGGAGATCGCCGAGGCCCTGGAGCTCGACAGCGCCCCGCTGCGCATCGAATGCTTCGACATCTCCCACCTCCAGGGGGACGACGTCGTCGCGTCGATGGTCGTCTTCGAGGACGGGCTGGCCCGCAAGAGCGAGTACCGGCGCTTCCAGATCAAGTCCTTCGAGGGGCAGGACGACGTCCGCTCCATGCACGAGGTGGTCTCCCGGCGCTTCCGCCGCTACCTCCAGGAGAAGCTCAGGACGGGGGAGTGGGACCCCGAGGACGCCGACGCGGGCGGGGAGGTGCCCGAGGACGACGGGCGCCCCAAGCGCTTCGCGTACCCGCCCCAGCTCGTCGTGGTCGACGGCGGGCAGCCGCAGGTCGCCGCCGCCAAGCGGGCCCTGGAGGAGCTCGGGATCGACGACGTGGCCGTGTGCGGCCTGGCCAAGCGGCTGGAGGAGGTCTGGCTGCCCGGCGAGGACGACCCGGTCGTGCTGCCGCGCACCAGCGAGGGCCTCTACCTGCTCCAGCGGGTACGTGACGAAGCCCACCGCTTCGCCATCCAGTACCAGCGCAACAAGCGCGGCAAGCGGCTGAAATCCGGCCCGCTGGACGAGGTGGCCGGCCTCGGCGAGAGCCGCAAGCAGGCCCTGATCAAGCACTTCGGTTCGGTGAAGAAGCTGAGACAGGCGACAATCGAGCAGATCTGCGAGGTCCCGGGCATAGGCCGCAAGACGGCCGAGACCGTGGCCGCGGCCCTCGCCGGAGCGGTTCCCGCCGGTCCTGCCGTCAACACGGCCACAGGAGAGATCATTGAGGATGAGACTCCTGCGTCAGCAGGAGCATCGTCCGAACGGGGGACCGAGCAATGACCGAGCACGAGACCACGCACGACCGAGACGGAGCACAGGTGAGTACCGGCACGACAGCGGAGCCCGGCGAGACCGCCGAGGCGGCCATCCCCGAGCTGGTGATCATCTCCGGCATGTCCGGGGCCGGCCGCAGTACGGCGGCCAAGTGTCTGGAGGACCTCGGCTGGTTCGTGGTGGACAACCTCCCGCCGGCCCTGATCCCGACCATGGTCGAGCTCGGCGCCCGCTCCCAGGGCAACGTGGCGCGCATCGCCGTCGTCGTCGACGTCCGCGGCCGTCAGTTCTTCGACGCCCTGCGCGAGTCCCTCGCCGACCTGGACAGCAAGGGCGTCACCCGCCGCATCGTCTTCCTGGAGTCCTCCGACGACGCGCTGGTCCGCCGCTTCGAGTCGGTCCGCCGCCCGCACCCGCTGCAGGGCGACGGGCGCATCACCGACGGCATTGCCGCCGAGCGCGACCTGCTGCGCGAGCTGCGCGGCGACGCCGACCTGGTGATCGACACCTCCAGCCTGAACGTGCACGAGCTGCGCGCGAAGATGGACGCCCAGTTCGCCGGGGACGAGGAGCCCGAGCTGCGGGCCACCGTCATGTCCTTCGGCTACAAGTACGGCCTCCCCGTCGACGCCGACCTCGTCGTCGACTGCCGCTTCATCCCGAACCCGCACTGGGTCCCCGAGCTGCGCCCCTTCACCGGGCTCAACGAGGAGGTGTCGGGGTACGTCTTCAGCCAGCCCGGCGCCAAGGAGTTCCTCGACCGCTACACCGAGCTCCTCCAGCTCATCGCCACCGGCTACCGCCGCGAGGGCAAGCGGTACGTGACCATCGCGGTCGGCTGCACGGGCGGCAAGCACCGCAGCGTGGCCATGTCCGAGAAGCTCGCCGCACGCCTCGCCTCCGAGGGAGTCGAGACCGTCGTAGTCCACCGGGACATGGGGCGCGAGTGACCGCACGGACCCCGCGGCTGAGCCGCCTGCGCCGCCTCACCCCAGGACGGGGCGAGGACGGCGTGGGCCGCTCCGGCCGTTCCGGCCGCCGGCGCGGCGCCACGCCCAAGGTGGTGGCGCTCGGCGGCGGCCAGGGCCTGTCGGCCTCCCTCGCAGCCCTGCGCCGCATCACGGGCGACCTCACCGCCGTCGTCACCGTCGCCGACGACGGCGGATCCAGCGGCCGGCTCCGCGAGGAGCTCGGCGTGCTCCCGCCCGGCGACCTGCGCAAGGCGCTGGCCGCACTGTGCGGGGACGACGACTGGGGCCAGACCTGGGCCCGGGTGATCCAGCACCGCTTCCAGTCCGAGGGCGACCTGCACGGCCACGCGGTCGGGAACCTGCTGATCGTCGCCCTGTGGGAACAGCTCGGCGATCCCGTACAGGCCCTCGACCTGGTCGGCAAGCTGCTCGGCGCCCAGGGCCGGGTGCTGCCGATGTCGGCCGTCCCGCTGGAGCTGCAGGCCCTGGTCAGGGGGCACCACCCGGCCCGCCCCGAGGACGTGGACACCGTCCGCGGGCAGGCCACGGTGGCACTGACCCCGGGCGAGGTGCTCTCCGTACAGGTGGTGCCGAGCGACCCGCCGGCCGTACCGGAAGCGGTCGCCGCGGTGCTGGACGCCGACTGGGTGGTGCTCGGTCCGGGGTCCTGGTTCTCGTCGGTCATTCCGCACCTGCTGGTGCCGGAACTGCTCGACGCGCTGATGGAGACGAAGGCCCGGCGAGTGCTCTCGCTGAACCTCGCACCGCAGCCCGGTGAAACAGAGGGCTTCTCTCCGCAGCGTCATTTGGAGGTTTTGGCCCGACACGCCCCTAAACTCGCCCTGGACGTGGTGCTGGCCGATCAGGCCGCCGTGCCCGACCGCGAGTCCCTCGCCGATGCCGCGAAACGGTTCGGTGCCGCGGTCGAGCTGGCGCCCGTGGCCAGACAGGACGGCTCTCCGAAACACGACCCGGAGCTGCTGGCCGCCGCGTACGACCGTATTTTTCGGATGCATGGAAGGATCGGCCCATGGCGATGACGCCTGCGGTGAAGGATGAGATCTCCCGCCTGCCCGTCACCCGGACCTGCTGCAGGAAGGCGGAGGTCTCGGCGATCCTTCGGTTTGCGGGCGGGCTGCACCTGGTCAGCGGGCGCATCGTCATCGAGGCGGAACTGGACACCGGGATCGCGGCCAGACGGCTGCGCAAGGACATCCTGGAGATCTTCGGCCATTCCTCGGACCTGGTCGTGATGGCACCCGGCGGACTGCGCCGCGGCAGCCGCTACGTGGTCCGCGTCGTGGCCGGCGGTGACCAGCTGGCGCGCCAGACGGGCCTCGTGGACGGCCGCGGGCGCCCCATCCGGGGTCTTCCCCCGCAGGTGGTCTCCGGGGCCACCTGTGACGCGGAGGCGGCCTGGCGCGGCGCCTTCCTGGCCCACGGCTCGCTCACCGAGCCGGGCCGGTCTTCCTCCCTGGAGGTCACCTGCCCCGGCCCGGAGGCCGCCCTGGCCCTGGTGGGCGCCGCCCGCAGGCTGTCCATCGCCGCCAAGGCGCGCGAGGTGCGCGGAGTGGACCGGGTCGTGGTCCGCGACGGCGACGCCATCGGCGCCCTGCTGACCAGGCTCGGCGCGCACGAGTCGGTGCTGGCCTGGGAGGAGCGGCGGATGCGGCGCGAGGTGCGCGCCACCGCCAACCGGCTGGCCAACTTCGACGACGCCAACCTGCGCCGCTCGGCGCGCGCCGCGGTGGCCGCCGGAGCCCGCGTGCAGCGTGCGCTGGAGATCCTCGGCGAGGAGGTCCCGGAGCACCTGGCCGCGGCCGGCCGCCTGCGCATGGAGCACAAGCAGGCCTCCCTGGAGGAGCTGGGCGCGCTCGCCGACCCGCCGCTGACCAAGGACGCGGTCGCCGGCCGGATCCGCCGCCTGCTGGCGATGGCCGACAAGCGGGCCCAGGACCTCGGCATTCCGGGTACCGAGTCGAACCTCGACCTCAGCGAGGAGCTGGCCGACAACATGGCCGGCTAGGCACGGGCGTCGATTCGGCCGAAGGGGCCCGCGCGATCACTCGTGCGGGCCCCTTTGCCGCACGCCCCATTGACATGAGCATGGGCCGGTCTTGAGTCTGGCGTCCGAACGCTTTCGTGGCAGACGACGCCCAGGGGGGCACATGAGTCACCGCGCGAGATCGATCCTCGCCGCAAGCGCACTCGTCTTCGGAACCACACTCGCCGTGCTACCCGCCGCGGCGCAGGCCCAGCCGGGACCCGGCGCCGCATCCGGCGCCGACGAGGTACGGGTCTACGACGCCGACATCACCCGGGAACAGGTCCCGCTCGTCCTCGCCGCGGGGCAGGACGCGCACGAGCTCACGCACCGGGCCCCGGAGACCGGGACGGCCCGGGTCGAGCTGTTCCTCAGCGGCGCCCAGGCCGGAGAACTCGCCGCCCAGGGCGTCAAGCTCGCCGAGCGCAAGGTTCCCGCCCAGGGCCTGGCCCGGGCCAAGGCGGCCGGCGACGGGGTGTTCCGCCCGTACAGCGGCAAGGGCGGTCTCCAGGAGGAGATCCTGCGGACCGCGCAGGAGAACCCGGGGCTCACCAAGGTCGTCTCCATCGGCAAGACCGTCCAGGGCAAGGACATCCTCGCCCTGAAGGTCAGCAAGAACGCCAGGAAGACCAGGGACGGGGACAAGCCGTCCGTCCTCTACATGTCCAACCAGCACGCCCGTGAGTGGATCACCCCCGAGATGACCCGGCGGCTGATGCACCACACGATCGACAACTACGGCAAGGACCAGCGGATCACCAAGCTGGTGGACTCCAGCGAGCTGTGGTTCCTGCTCTCGGCGAACCCGGACGGGTACGACTACACGCACGCGGCCGACGGCGAGCGGCTGTGGCGCAAGAACCTGCGCGACAACGACGGCGACGGGAAGACCGGCCCCGGCGACGGGGTCGACCTCAACCGGAACTTCGCCTACAAGTGGGGCTACGACAAAGAGGGTTCCTCGCCGAACCAGGGGAGCGAGACCTACCGCGGCCCGAGCGCCTCCTCCGAGCCCGAGACCGCAGCCCTCGACCGCTTCGAGAAGCGCATCGGCTTCGACTACGCGATCAACTACCACTCCGCGGCCGAGCTGATCCTCTACGGCGTGGGCTGGCAGGTGGCCACCCCCACCCCGGACGACGTCGCCTACAAGGCGCTCGCCGGAACCCCGGAGAACCCCGCCGTGCCGGGCTACTACCCGCAGGTGTCCTCCGAGCTCTACACCACCAACGGCGAGGCCGACGGCCACGCCTCCAACGTCAACGGCATCATGATGTTCACGCCGGAGATGACCACCTGCCAGACCGCCTCGGCGAGCGACCCGAACGACCCGTGGAAGCCCGAGGACTGCGCCTCCGGCTTCAACTTCCCGGACGACGAGAAGCTCATCCAGGCGGAGTTCGCCAAGAACATCCCCTTCGCCCTCTCGGTCGGCGAGAGCGCCGCGACCCCGGACCGTCCGAAGTCCTCGCTGGGCCTGAGCGCCGCCGACTTCACCGTGGACGCCTTCGCCACCTCCTACGTCGCCCGCGGCGAGGACCAGAAGGTCTCGGTCACGGCGCGCAAGGCGCTGAAGGACAAGGAACTCAACTACCGCATCAACGGCGGCCGCACGCACGACGAGGACCTCAAGGCCTGGAAGGGCGGCGAGGTGTACGGCGGCGACGACAACAACTGGTTCGACGAGTACCGCGCCGAGGTCGACGGCGCGAAGCCCGGCGACAAGGTCGAGGTCTGGTTCACCGGCCGCGACCGCTCCGGCAAGCAGGTCTCCAGCGAGCACTTCACGTACACGGTGGCCGAGCGGCCGCGCGCGGACGTCCTGGTGATCGCGGAGGAGGGGGCCAAGGCCCAGCACGCCCAGACCTACGTCGACGCCCTGCGGGCGGGCGGCAGGTCCGCGGCGGTCTGGGACGTCGCCGTCCAGGGCGCCCCGCACCACCTCGGGGTCCTGTCCCACTTCCGTACGGCCGTCCACTACACCGGGGCCAAGACCCCCGGCGGCGAAACCCAGTTGGCGGTGCGCGACTTCCTGAACGAGGGCGGCAGGCTGATCGAGGCCGGTGAGCTGGCGGGCGGCAACGCCCAGGTCGGCCGCGCCGTGACCAACGACTTCAGCCAGTACTGGCTCGGCGCCTACGGCCGTACGAGCACCGCCGGAGCCACCGGCTTCGCCGGCGCCGGCGCCCTGGGCGGGACGCGGGGCGCCGTCGGGGACGCCGCGGGCAATCCGCTGAACGCCCCCGGCGCGTACATCGTGACCTCCGAGACCCTGGCGCCCGCGCAGTTCCCGCAGTTCAAGAGCGCCCAGGCGGGCGCCTTCACCGGGGTCGTGAACCCGTACGCCCCGTACGCCGGCACGGGCATGGCCTCGGCCCTGCACACCGACGACGACTGGAAGCGCCTCGTCCGTACGATCGACCTCACCGGGGTCACTGCGGCCGACCAGCCGCAGCTGAAGCTGGCGCTCAGCTGGAACACCGAGGAGGGCTACGACCACGCCGCCCTGGAGGCCCGTACCGCCGGCGGCGACGACTGGACCACGCTGCCGGACACGGGCGGCCTGACCAGCTCCACCGTCCCGGAGGAGTGCGAGGCCGGATTCTTCATGAACGGCCATCCCTTCCTGCGCCGGTACCTCACCCTCGACGCCGGGGGCTGCACCCCGCAGGGCACCAGCGGCAAGTGGAACACCTTCACCGGATCCTCCGGCGGCTGGAAGCAGGTCTCCTTCGACCTGAGCGCGTACGCGGGCAGGAGCGTTGAGCTCTCGCTCGCCTACATCACCGACCCGGGCTCGGGCGGCCGCGGAGTCTTCGCGGACGAGGCGCGCCTCTCCGTCAAGGGCGCCGACCAGCCGGCCGAGGGATTCGAGACGTCCCTCGGTGCCTGGACGGCACAGGCCGCACCTGCGGGAAGTCCCGAAGTGGCAGGTGACTGGGCCCGGTCCGGCGAACTGTTCAAGTCCTACGCCGCGGTCACTACGCGTAACACCGTGCTGCTGGGCTTCGGTCTGGAACACATGCCCACGGCGGCGGACCGTGCCGTACTCGTCGGTAAGGCACTTCGCGCGCTGCGCCACTGATCGGAGCCCCTCCCGTCACTCACCCTGAGTGACGGGAACCGAGGTCACGAGGTCCCGTTCCACAGCGTCCGGAACGGGACCTCGTGGGAGTACCCCCGCGAAGTAGGGGGAGTGTCAGGCCCCGACCGATGTCACCCAAAAGCTCACGGAGAGGTAGGGTCGTAAGCGGTCGGGGACATCCCATACAGCTCGCCGGCGCTCTTACCGGCGCACCAACGAGGAGATCGGTTCGTGACGATCCGCGTAGGCATCAACGGTTTTGGCCGAATTGGCCGTAACTATTTCCGGGCGCTCCTGGAGCAGGGAGCGGACATCGAGATCGTCGGTGTCAACGACCTGACTGACAACGCGACCCTGGTGCATCTGCTCAAGTACGACACCATCCTGGGCCGCCTCAAGGCCGAGGTCTCCCACACCGACGACAGCATCACCGTCGGTGGCCAGACCTTCAAGACCTTCGCAGAGCGTGACCCCGCGAACCTCCCGTGGGGCGAGCTGGGCGCCGACATCGTCATCGAGTCGACCGGCATCTTCACCAAGAAGGCCGACGCCGCCAAGCACATCGCCGCGGGCGCGAAGAAGGTCCTCATCTCGGCTCCGGCCAAGGACGAGGACATCACCATCGTGATGGGCGTCAACCACGACAAGTACGACGCGGCCAGCCACCACGTCATCTCCAACGCCTCCTGCACCACCAACTGCGTGGCGCCGATGGCCAAGGTCCTCGACGAGAACTTCGGCATCGTCAAGGGCATGATGACGACGGTCCACGCGTACACGAACGACCAGCGCATCCTGGACTTCCCGCACTCGGACCTGCGCCGCGCCCGCGCCGCCGCCGAGAACATCATCCCGACCTCCACCGGTGCCGCCAAGGCCACCGCGCTGGTCCTCCCGCAGCTCAAGGGCAAGCTCGACGGCATCGCCATGCGCGTCCCGGTCCCGACCGGCTCGGTCACCGACCTGGTCCTCGAGCTCTCCCGCGAGACCACGGTGGAAGAGATCAACGCGGCCTTCCAGAAGGCTTCGGAGGGGCAGCTCAAGGGCATCCTCGACTACACCGAGGACGCGATCGTCTCTTCCGACATCGTGAACTGGCCCGCGTCCTGCACCTTCGACTCCTCCCTGACCATGGTTCAGGACGGCACGCAGGTCAAGGTCGTCGGCTGGTACGACAACGAGTGGGGCTACTCCAACCGTCTCGTCGACCTCACCGTCTTCGTCGGCGGTCAGCTCTAAGAACGTAGGGCAAGGCACCACGATGTGAGCACAGGGTCCGAGCAGCGCAACGAAGCGCCGCACGGGCCCTGTTGCTTGCCTCGTTATTTCCTTCCTCGCCCTTCGAGTGAAGGCTAAAGGAGTAGAAACACATGAAGACGATCGATGAACTGCTCGCCGAGGGCGTCAAGGGCAAGCGGGTCTTCGTCCGCGCGGACCTGAACGTTCCGCTGGCCGAGGGCAACATCACCGACGACGGCCGCATCCGCGCCGTCCAGCCCACGATCGCGAAGCTCGCCGAAGCCGGCGCCCGCGTCATCGTGGCATCGCACCTCGGCCGCCCGAAGGGCACCGGCACGGAGCCGGCGTTCTCGCTCGCCCCGGCCGCCGCGCGCCTCGGTGAACTCCTCGGCGCGGACGTCGCGTTCGCCACCGACACCGTCGGCGCCTCCGCCAAGGAGACCGTCGCGGCCCTCACCGACGGCCGGGTGGCCGTCATCGAGAACCTGCGCTTCAACGCCGGCGAGACCTCCAAGGACGACGCCGAGCGCGGCGCCTTCGCGGACCAGCTCGCCGAGCTCGCCGACATCTACGTCGGCGACGGCTTCGGCGCGGTGCACCGCAAGCACGCCTCGGTCTTCGACCTGCCCGCCCGCCTCCCGCACGCGGCCGGATACCTCATCGCCACCGAGGTCGGCGTCCTGAAGAAGCTGACCGCCGAGGTCGAGCGCCCGTACGTGGTGGTCCTCGGCGGCGCCAAGGTCTCCGACAAGCTCGCCGTCATCGACGAGCTGCTCGGCAAGGCCGACCGCATCCTCATCGGCGGCGGCATGGCGTACACCTTCCTCTACGCCAAGGGCTACGAGGTCGGCATCTCCCTGCTCCAGAAGGACCAGGTGGAGGTCGTCAAGGAGTACATGCAGCGCGCCGAGGACACCGGGGTCGAGCTGGTCCTCCCGGTCGACGTGCTGGTCTCCGCGGAGTTCCCGGACCTCAAGGGCAAGACCCCGGCCGACTTCACGGTCGTCGACGCGGACAAGATCCCCGCCGACAAGGAGGGCCTGGACATCGGCCCGAAGACGCGTGAGCTGTACGCGTCGAAGATCGCCGACGCGAAGACCGTCTTCTGGAACGGTCCCGTGGGCGTCTTCGAGCACCCGGACTACGCCGGGGGCACCACGGCCGTCGCCCAGGCCCTGCTCGACAGCAGTGCCTTCACCGTCGTCGGCGGTGGCGACAGTGCCGCCGCGGTCCGCATCCTGGGCTTCGACGAGAATGCTTTCGGCCACATCTCGACCGGTGGCGGCGCCTCCCTCGAATACCTCGAGGGCAAGACGCTCCCCGGCCTCGCCGCCCTGGAGGGCTGAACCCGTATGACCACGCGCACCCCGCTCATGGCGGGCAACTGGAAGATGAACCTCAACCACCTCGAGGCCATCGCCCACGTCCAGAAGCTCGCCTTCGCCCTGGCCGACAAGGACTACGACGCCGTCGAGGTCGCGGTCCTGCCGCCCTTCGTCGACCTGCGTTCCGTCCAGACCCTGGTCGACGGCGACAAGCTGAAGATCAAGTACGGCGCCCAGGACATCTCCGCGCACGACTCCGGTGCCTACACCGGTGAGATCTCCGGCCCCATGCTGTCGAAGCTGAAGTGCACGTACGTGGCCGTCGGCCACAGCGAGCGCCGCCAGTACCACGGTGAGAACGACGAGATCTGCAACGCCAAGGTCAAGGCCGCCTTCAAGCACGGGATCACCCCGATCCTCTGCGTCGGCGAGGGCCTGGACATCCGCAAGGCCGGCCAGCAGGTCGCGTACACGCTGACCCAGCTCGACGGCGGCCTGGCGGGCGTCCCGGCCGAGCAGGCCGAGTCCATCGTGATCGCCTACGAGCCCGTCTGGGCCATCGGGACCGGCGAGGTCGCCACCCCCGACGACGCCCAGGAGGTCTGCGGGGCGATCCGCGGCCGTCTCGCCGAGCTGTACTCGCAGGAGCTGGCCGACAAGGTCCGCATCCAGTACGGCGGCTCCGTGAAGTCCGGGAACATCGCGGCGATCATGGCCCAGCCCGACGTCGACGGCGCGCTGATCGGCGGCGCGGCGCTGGACGCGGACGAGTTCGTCAAGATCGTCCGCTTCCGCGACCAGTGAGTATGCGGTAGGGCCGATCCGTCGTACCCTTGCGGGGGCCAGGGGCTGAACCTTCAGCCGCTGGCCCCCGCGCACATCTCGCAAAGCCGGAATGCCTGAAAAGCCAGAAAGTAGGAATCAGCCGTGATTATGGGGTTCTCGATCGCCCTGATCGTCTTCAGCGCCCTGCTGATGCTGCTCGTGCTGATGCACAAGGGCAAGGGCGGCGGCCTCTCCGACATGTTCGGCGGCGGTATGCAGTCGTCGGTCGGCGGTTCCTCCGTCGCGGAGCGCAACCTGGACCGCATCACCGTGGTCGTGGGTCTGCTGTGGTTCGCGTGCATCGTCGCGCTCGGCCTGCTGGTGAAGACGAGCAGCTGACCGTTCTGGCCATTCCGGCAGTCCGGTCGGCACCACCCGGCCTATCATGAGGGCCGGCGTTCATCGCGTGGAATCAGTAACTCCGCTCACTGGACGTGCGTTGGGCCTTACGTAGACTTGGGCGCTCCGCGGCGGGATATCCACTCACACTCCGCGGCACCATCACGCAGGGAGTTACGACCGTGGCAAGTGGCAACGCGATCCGTGGTAGCCGGGTCGGAGCGGGGCCGATGGGTGAGGCAGAGCGCGGCGAGTCCGCGCCCCGCCTGCGCATCTCCTTCTGGTGCTCGAACGGGCACGAGACGCAGCCGAGCTTCGCCAGCGACGCGCAGGTGCCGGACACCTGGGACTGCCCGCGCTGCGGGTTCCCTGCCGGCCAGGACAGGGACAACCCGCCCGCGCCGCCGCGCACCGAGCCCTACAAGACGCACCTGGCGTACGTGAGGGAACGGCGCTCGGACGCCGACGGCGAGGCGATCCTCGCCGAGGCGCTCGCCAAGCTCCGCGGCGAGATCTGAGACGACGCGCAACGCAAGACGTGAGGCCCGGTCCCACAGGAACTTCTCCTGTGGGGCCGGGCCTCTTTGTGTGCGTTGTGCCGCTTGTGATCCCTTAAGTTGGAGAACGGCGGGGCACGACAGGACGGAAGAAGTGGGTTGATGTCCGAGATGAATGCAGGCAGCCGTACGAAGCTGACCCGGACGCCCGAGTGGCTGGCACTCGGCAAGCACCGGGAGGAGTTCGGGCAGACGCATCTGCGCGAGCTCTTCGAGGAGAATCCCGGCCGCGGCTCCGGCTACACCCTGCAGGTCGGCGACCTGCACATCGACTACTCGAAGCACCTCGTCACGGACGAGACGCTCGCCCTGCTCCGCGAGCTCGCCGAGGCCACGGGCGTGGCGGAGCTGCGCGAGGCCATGTTCCGCGGCGAGAAGATCAACACGACCGAGGACCGGGCGGTGCTGCACACCGCCCTGCGCGCACCGGCGGACGCCGTCGTCGACGTGGACGGCGAGAACGTCGTCCCCGGCGTGCACGCCGTCCTCGACAAGATGGCGGCCTTCGCCGACCAGATCAGGTCGGGAGCCTGGACCGGCTTCACCGGCAAGCGCATCAAGAACGTCGTCAACATCGGCATCGGCGGCTCCGACCTGGGCCCGGCCATGGCGTATGAGGCCCTGCGCGCCTTCTCCGACCGCAATCTGACGGTGCGCTTCGTGTCCAACGTCGACGGCGCGGACCTGCACGAGGCCGTGCGGGACCTGGACCCGTCCGAGACGCTGTTCATCATCGCCTCCAAGACGTTCACCACCATCGAGACCATCACCAACGCCACCTCGGCGCGCGGCTGGCTGCTCGCCGGGCTCGGCGGGGACCAGGCCGCCGTGGCACGGCACTTCGTGGCCCTGTCGACCAACGCCGAGAAGGTCACCGGCTTCGGCATCGATCCGGCCAACATGTTCGGGTTCTGGGACTGGGTCGGCGGACGCTACTCCTTCGACTCGGCCATCGGCCTCTCGCTGATGATCGCGATCGGCCCGGCCGCCTTCCGGGAGATGCTCGGCGGCTTCCACGCCATGGACGAGCACTTCCGCACGGCCCCGGCGCAGGAGAACGCCCCGCTCCTGATGGGCCTGTTGGGCATCTGGTACGGCGCCTTCTTCGACGCCCAGTCGCACGCGGTGCTCCCGTACAGCCACTATCTCTCGCGCTTCACGGCGTACTTGCAGCAGCTGGACATGGAGTCCAACGGCAAGTCGGTGGACCGCGACGGCAACCCGGTGGAGTGGCAGACCGGCCCGGTGGTCTGGGGCACGCCCGGCACCAACGGGCAGCACGCCTACTACCAGCTGATCCACCAGGGGACGAAGGTGATCCCTGCGGACTTCATCGGCTTCGCCCGGCCGGTGGCGGAGCTGGAGTCGGCCACGGCCGCCCAGCACGACCTGCTGATGGCCAACTTCTTCGCGCAGACCCAGGCGCTGGCCTTCGGCAAGACGGCGGACGAGGTGCGCGCCGAGGGCGCCGCGGAGTCGCTGGTCCCGCACAAGACCTTCCACGGGAACCACCCGACGACCACGATCCTGGCGACCGAGCTCACGCCGACGGTGCTGGGCCAGCTGATCGCGCTCTACGAGCACAAGGTGTTCGTCCAGGGCGCGGTGTGGAACATCGACTCCTTCGACCAGTGGGGCGTCGAGCTCGGCAAGGTGCTCGCCAAGCGCGTCGAGCCCGCGCTGAGCGAGGGCGCGGACGTGCCGGGGCTGGACGCCTCGACGAAGGCCCTGGTGGCCACCTACCGGAAGCTGCGCGGCCGGAACTGACCCCGAGAGACGGAGAAGGGCCCGCTCCCCGGGAGGAGCGGGCCCTTCTCCGTCCGGACCGCTCAGGTCAGGACGAGGCAGGCGGGTACATGCCGGTCGGCAGCTTGGCCGCCGCCGCGCGGTCCAGGAGCCACAGGGTGCGGGAGCGGCCGTAGGCCGCCGCCGCCGGGGCCTGGACCTCGCCCGCGCCGCCGAGGGCCAGGGAGACCGCGCCGGCCTTGTCCTCGCCCGCCGCCAGCAGCCAGACCTCGCGGGCCGCCCGGATCGCCGGGAGCGTGAGCGAGATCCGGGTGGGCGGGGGCTTGGGCGCGCCGTGGACGCCGACCACCGTGCGGTCGGTCTCGCGGGCCGCCGGGTGCTCCGGGAAGAGCGAGGCCACGTGCGTGTCCGGGCCCACGCCCAGCATGAGCACGTCGAAGGTGGGGACCGGACCGTGGTCCTCGGGGCCGGCCGCCTTCGCCAGCTCGGCCGCGTACGAGGCAGCCGCCGCGTCCACGTCCGCCCCGTACGGGCCGTCCGAGGCCGGCATCACGTGCACGCGGGCGGGGTCCACCGGGACCGAGTCCAGGAGGGCCTCGCGGGCCTGGGTGTGGTTGCGCTCGGGGTCGTCGGCGGGGACGTAGCGCTCGTCGCCCCACCAGAGGTCCAGCCGGGCCCAGTCGATCGCGTCCCGCGCCGGGGCGGCGGCCAGTGCCGCGAGCAGGCCGTTGCCGTTGCGTCCGCCGGTGAGGACGACGGACGCGGAGCCGCGGGCCGTCTGCGCGTCCACGATCTTCGTGATGAGCCGGGCCGCGGTGGCCTGGGCCATCAGTTCCTTGTCCCGGTGGACGACGACCTGGGGAGTCGTCATACCCATGTGCTGCCGCCTTCTTGGTCGTGCGGGTGGGATGCGGTGCGGGTGCCGCTGCGCGGAGACGCCCCCGCCCCGCCTGTCTCCGTTTCCCGGGCTCTGCCCGGACCCGGTCCTCGAACGCCGGACGGGCTGACGATCCAGCCTCGCCGGCGTTCGAGGCGCGGGGTCCGGGGAGGAGCCCCAGCACGGTCCCGCAGGGGCCTCTACTTGGCCTTGGCCCTCTTGGGCTTCGGAGCCGGCGCCGGCGTCGGAGTCGGCTCCGCGGCCTGCTCCGCCGGAGCATCGGCGGGGGCCGGCTCGGCCGGAGCCGCCGAGGCCTCCAGCCGCGCCACGCCGAACTTCACCGAGGCCTCGTAGGTGTTGTCCGGGTCCAGCCGGCGCAGCTCCTCCGCCAGCAGCTCGGCCGTGTCGCGGCGCTTGAGCGCCACCGCACGGTCGGGCTGCCCCGGCATGCAGAGCGTGGCCAGCGCGCCGTCCGCCCGGTCCAGGACGATGTCGCCGTCCTTGGTGGACAGCCGTACGGCCGTCAGACCCGGGCCCGACGACAGCGTGCGCCTGACGGGGACCTGGAGCCGGTCCGCCAGCCACATGGCCAGCAGTTCGCAGCTCGGGTTCTCGTCCTCGCCCTCGACGGTCGCCGAGACGACCGACAGGGCCTGCTGGTCCAGTGCCGCCGCCAGCATGGAGCGCCACGGGGTGATCCGGGTCCACGAGAGGTCCGTGTCCCCGGGGGCGTACGCCGCCGCCCGCCCGCCGAGCGCCCTGATCGGGTCCTCGCAGGAGTACGTGTCCGTGATCCGGCGCTGCCCCAGCGCACCCAGCGGATCGCCCGCCAGGTCCGTGGGAGCACCGTCCGGCCACCAGACGACCACGGGGGCGTCCGGCAGGAGCAACGGGAGAACCACTGACTGGGCGTGGTCGACCAGTTCGCCGTGAAGGCGGAGCACAACCGTTTCGCCGCTGCCGGAGTCCGCCCCGACGCGGACTTCCGCGTCGAGGCGGGCGTCGCGGCGGCTGCGTGGCGAACGGCTGGCCCGCTTGATGACGACGACGATCCGCGAGGGGTGTTCGTGGGACGCGTCGTTCGCCGACTTGAGCGCGTCGTACGCGTTCTCCTCGTCGGTCACGATCACCAGCGTGAGGACCATGCCGATGGCCGGCGTGCCGATGTCCCGGCGTGCCTGCACCATCGCGGCATTGATCTTGCTGGAGTTGGTCTCCGTGAGGTCGATCTTCATGGCCGGCGCCAGCTCCGTCCGTCTCGTGCGAGCATCTCGTCCGCCTCGACCGGCCCCCAGGTGCCCGACGGGTACTGCGCGGGCTTGCCGTGCTTGTCCCAGTACTCCTCGATCGGGTCGAGGATGTTCCAGGACAGTTCGACTTCCTGGTGACGGGGGAAGAGGTTCGCGTCGCCGAGGAGCACGTCGAGGATGAGTCGCTCGTACGCCTCGGGGCTCGACTCCGTGAAGGACTCGCCGTAGGCGAAGTCCATCGTGACGTCCCGGACCTCCATGGAGGTGCCCGGGACCTTGGAGCCGAAGCGGACCGTCACGCCCTCGTCCGGCTGGACCCGGATGACCAGGGCGTTCTGCCCCAGCTCCTCGGTCGCGCCCGACTCGAACGGCAGGTACGGGGCCCGCTTGAAGACGACCGCGATCTCGGTCACCCGGCGGCCGAGGCGCTTGCCCGTCCGCAGGTAGAACGGGACGCCCGCCCAGCGGCGGTTGTTGATCTCCAGGCGGATGGCGGCGTAGGTGTCGGTCTTCGACTTGGGGTCGATGCCGTCCTCTTCGAGGTACCCGACGACCTTCTCGCCGCCCTGCCACGCGGCCGCGTACTGGCCGCGCACGGTGTGCTTGCCCAGGTCCTCGGGCAGCTGCACCGCCGTGAGCACCTTGAGCTTCTCGGCCACCAGCGCCTTGGGGTGGAAGGAGCCGGGCTCCTCCATCGCGGTCAGCGCGAGCAGCTGGAGCAGGTGGTTCTGGATGACGTCACGGGCGGCGCCGATGCCGTCGTAGTAGCCCGCCCGGCCGCCGATGCCGATGTCCTCGGCCATGGTGATCTGAACGTGGTCGACGTACGACCGGTTCCAGATCGGCTCGAACATCGTGTTGGCGAAGCGGAGCGCCAGGATGTTCTGGACGGTCTCCTTGCCGAGGTAGTGGTCGATCCGGAAGACCTCGTCACGCGGGAAGACCTCGTGGACGACCTTGTTGAGTTCCTCGGCGCTCTTCAGGTCGTGTCCGAAGGGCTTCTCGATGACGGCACGCCGCCAGGAGCCGTCCTTCTGCGCCAGCCCGTGGTCCTTGAGCTGCTGGACCACCTTGGGGAAGAACTTGGGCGGGACGGACAGGTAGAAGGCGAAGTTGCCGCCCGTGCCCTGTGCCTTGTCCAGCTCCTCTATGGTCGCCTTCAGGGTCTCGAAGGCGGCGTCGTCGTCGAAGTCGCCCGAGACGAAACGGCAGCCCTGCACGAGCTGCTGCCACACTTCCTCGCGGAAGGGCGTCCGGGAGTGCTCCTTGACCGCGTCGTGGACCACCTGTGCGAAGTCCTCGTCCTGCCACTCGCGCCGGGCGAACCCGATCAGCGAGAAGCCCGGCGGGAGCAGGCCACGGTTGGCCAGGTCGTAGACGGCAGGCATCAGCTTCTTGCGCGACAGGTCACCCGTAACGCCGAAAATGACCAGGCCGGACGGCCCCGCGATACGCGGGAGCCGCCGGTCCTGTGCGTCACGAAGCGGGTTCGCTCCGTTCACAGACAAGGTGTTCAGGCCTCCGTGGGGGCGAGGCGCTCAAGCTCCGCCTCGGTCGACTTCAGCAGGTCGTTCCAGGACGCCTCGAACTTCTCGACGCCCTCGTCCTCGAGCAGCTGCACCACATCGTCGTACGAGATGCCCAGCTTCGCGACCGCGTCCAGCTCGGCGCGCGCCTGGTCGTAGGTGCCGCGCACGGTGTCACCCGTGATCTGCCCGTGGTCCGCGGTGGCCTCCAGGGTGGCCTCCGGCATGGTGTTCACCGTGTTCGGGGCGACCAGGTCGTCCACGTACAGGGTGTCCTTGTACGCCGGGTCCTTGACGCCCGTCGAGGCCCACAGCGCACGCTGCTTGTTGGCGCCGACGCGCTCCAGGGCGGTCCAGCGGTCCGAGGAGAAGACCTCCTCGTAGGCCTCGTAGGCCAGACGGGCGTTGGCGAGCGCCGCCTTGCCCTTGAGGGCCTTCGCCTCGTCGGTGCCGACCGCGTCCAGGCGCTTGTCGATCTCCGAGTCCACGCGGGACACGAAGAAGGAGGCGACCGAGTGGATCAGGGAGAGGTCCAGGCCGGCGGCCTTGGCCTTCTCCAGACCCGCCAGGTACGCGTCCATGACCTCGCGGTAGCGCTGCAGCGAGAAGATCAGCGTGACGTTGACGCTGATGCCCTTGCCGATGACCTCGGTGATCGCCGGCAGGCCGGCCTTGGTCGCCGGGATCTTGATCAGCGTGTTCGGGCGGTCCACCAGCCAGGCGAGCTGCTTGGCCTCGGCGATGGTCGCCGGGGTGTTGTGCGCCAGGCGCGGGTCGACCTCGATCGACACGCGGCCGTCCTGGCCGTCGGTGCGGTCGTAGACCGGGCGCAGGATGTCGGCGGCGTCCCTGACGTCCGCCGTCGTGATCATGCGCAGGGCCTCTTCCACGGTGACCTTGCGGGTCGCGAGGTCGGTGAGCTGCTGCTCGTAGCCCTCGCCGCCGCTGATGGCCTTCTGGAAGATCGCCGGGTTGGTGGTGACACCGACCACGTGCGACTGGTCGATGAGCTCGGCCAGGTTGCCGGAGGTGATGCGCTTGCGGGACAGGTCGTCCAGCCAGATCGCGACGCCTTCGTCGGAGAGGCGCTTGAGTGCGTCTGTCATGGGGTTACATCTCCTACTTGGGTTGCGTACCGGCGTCAGCGCGCAGCGGCTTCGAGGGATTCCTTGGCGGCGGCCGCCACGTTCTCGGCGGTGAAGCCGAACTCGCGGAAGAGCACCTTCGCGTCGGCCGAGGCACCGAAGTGCTCCAGCGACACGATCCGGCCGGCGTCGCCGACGTAGCGGTGCCAGGTCAGGCCGATGCCCGCCTCGACCGCGACGCGGGCCTTCACCGACGGCGGCAGGACGCTGTCCTTGTACTCCTGGTCCTGCTCCTCGAACCACTCGACGGACGGCATCGAGACGACCCGGGTGGGAACGCCCTGGGCCTGGAGCTGCTCGCGGGCCTCGACGGCGAGGTGCACCTCGGAGCCGGTGCCGATGAGGAGGACCTGCGCCGGGCCGCCCTCGGCCTCGAACAGGACGTAGCCGCCCTTGGCGGCCGCCTCGTTGCGCTCGTAGGTCGGCACACCCTGGCGGGTCAGCGCGAGGCCGTGCGGGGCACCCTTGCCGAAGACCTTGGTGTGACGGCGCAGGATCTCGCGCCAGGCGATGGCCGTCTCGTTGGCGTCGGCCGGACGGACGATGTTCAGGCCCGGGATGGCGCGCAGCGAGGCGAGGTGCTCGACCGGCTGGTGGGTCGGGCCGTCCTCGCCCAGACCGATGGAGTCGTGCGTCCACACGTACGTCACCGGCAGGTGCATCAGCGCGGAGAGGCGGACGGCGTTGCGCATGTAGTCGGAGAACACCAGGAAGGTGCCGCCGTAGATGCGGGTGTGGCCGTGCAGGGCGATGCCGTTCATGGACGCGGCCATGGCGTGCTCGCGGATGCCGAAGTGGATGGTGCGGCCGTACGGGTCGGCCTCCGGCAGCGGGTTGCCCACCGGCAGGAACGAGGAGTTCTTGTCGATGGTGGTGTTGTTGGAGCCGGCCAGGTCGGCCGAGCCGCCCCACAGCTCCGGGATGACCGCGCCGAGCGCGCCGAGGACCTTGCCGGAGGCAGCGCGGGTGGCGACACCCTTGCCGGCCTCGAAGACGGGGAGCTTGTCCTCCCAGCCCGCGGGCAGCTCGTTGGCGTTGATGCGGTCGAACTCGGCGGCGCGCTCCGGGTTGGCGGTGCGCCAGGCGGAGAACTCCTTCTCCCACTCGGCCTTGGCCTCGCGGCCGCGGTCCAGGGCCCGGCGGGTGTGCGCGATGACCTCGTCGGAGACCTCGAAGGTCTTCTCCGGGTCGAAGCCGAGCACGCGCTTGGTGGCCGCGACCTCGTCGTCGCCGAGCGCCGAGCCGTGGGCGGCCTCGGTGTTCTGGGCGTGCGGGGCGGGCCAGGCGATGATCGAGCGGGCCGCGATGAAGGACGGGCGGCCGGTCTCGGCCTTGGCGGCCTGGAGGGCCGTGAACAGCGCCTTCGGGTCGAGGTCGCCGTTCTCCTGCTGCGCGACGCGCTGGACGTGCCAGCCGTAGGCCTCGTAGCGCTTCAGGGTGTCCTCGGAGACGGCCGTCTCCGTGTCGCCCTCGATGGAGATGTGGTTGTCGTCCCACAGCAGGACGAGATTGCCGAGCTTCTGGTGGCCGGCCAGCGCGGACGCCTCGTGCGAGATGCCCTCCTGGAGGCAGCCGTCGCCCGCGATCGCGTAGATCATGTGATCGAACGGGGAGGTGCCGGGGGCGGCCTCCGGGTCGAACAGACCGCGCTCGTAGCGGGCGGCCATGGCCATGCCCACCGCGTTGGCGATGCCCTGGCCGAGGGGGCCGGTGGTGGTCTCGACGCCCTTGGTGTGGCCGTACTCCGGGTGGCCCGGGGTCTTGGAGCCCCAGGTGCGGAACGCCTCGAGGTCCTCCAGCTCCAGCCCGAACCCGCCGAGGTAGAGCTGGGTGTAGAGCGTCAGGGACGAGTGCCCCGCGGAGAGCACGAAGCGGTCGCGGCCCACCCACTCGGGGTCCGCCGGGTCGTGCCGCATCACCTTCTGGAAGAGGGTGTACGCGGCGGGGGCCAGGCTCATCGCCGTACCGGGGTGGCCGTTTCCGACTTTCTGGACCGCGTCAGCGGCCAGGATGCGGGCGGTGTCGACGGCCCGCTGGTCCAGTTCGGTCCACTCGAGCTCTGTGGTGGTCGGCTTGGTGCTCACCGTGGGTCAGGGCTCCTCTCCACATGTATGAATCCCGGTGACGAACGGTGCACCGGCGCGATTCCGAGCCTACCCCCGCAACGGCGTGCAGCTATTCGAGTGCAGGCAGTCCGTCACCGTGCCGCCGATCCGTGTTCACCCGCCCACGGCCGTTCGACGGGGCCCGTCTCCCGTATATATGCACGGTCCGATCGGCCCAACACGAAGCGACCCCGGCGCAGGGCGACGTAAGTGCAACGTCTACAGTGGCGTGGTACGCGCAAGCCTTAACCGGGCCTTCATGTTGTGAATGGTCCGAGTCGGAGCTTGCTGGATTCTCTCTCAGGGGTGTGCGTGACGGCCGTCGAATCCCGTCCAGCGGGGGTGCTCGGGACGAGCCCCGTCCACCGGCCGCTCGGGACCCGCGTCATGGCTTTCGTGGCATTGACCAAGCCGCGGATCATCGAACTTCTGCTGATCACCACAGTGCCGGTGATGTTCCTTGCCGAGCAGGGCGTCCCGTCGCTGCGGCTGGTCCTCCTGACCTGCCTCGGCGGCTACTTGTCCGCGGGCGGCGCCAACGCGCTGAACATGTACATCGACCGCGACATCGACGCGCTGATGGACCGGACCTCGCAGCGACCGCTGGTGACCGGCATGGTCAGCCCGCGGGAGTGCCTGGCCTTCGGCCTCTCCCTGGCGGTCTTCTCCACCCTCTTCTTCGGCCTGCTGGTCAACTGGCTGTCGGCGGCGCTTTCGCTCGGTGCGCTCCTCTTCTACGTCGTGGTCTACACGATGCTGCTGAAGCGCCGCACCGCGCAGAACATCGTCTGGGGCGGCATCGCGGGCTGCATGCCGGTGCTCATCGGCTGGTCGGCCGTCAAGAACGAGGTCTCCTGGGCCGCGGTCATCCTGTTCCTCGTCATCTTCTTCTGGACGCCGCCGCACTACTGGCCGCTGTCGATGAAGGTCAAGGACGACTACGCGCGGGCCGGCGTGCCGATGCTTCCCGTCGTCGCGGGCAACAGGGCCGTGGCGCGCCAGATCGTCCTCTACAGCTGGGTGATGGTGGCGGTCTCGCTGCTGCTGACCCCGCTGGGGTACACCGGCTGGTTCTACACCGCGGTCGCGCTGGTCGCGGGCGGCTGGTGGCTGTGGGAGGCGCACACGCTGCACGCCCGGGCCAAGGCCGGCATCACGGGCGTGAAGCTCAAGGAGATGCGCCTGTTCCACTGGTCCATCACCTACGTGTCGCTGCTGTTCGTGGCGGTGGCCGTGGATCCCTTCCTCCGCTGATTACTCGCCGGTAGCATGGGTTCCATGGGAGACACCGCAGACACGGCAGACGCCGCGGCCGCCGCAGGCGCCGCGGACAAGAAGCAGGACCGCAAGGCCGCGAAGCTGGCCAAGCAGATCGGCGCGTTCGCCAAGCAGCACGGCGGCGCCGAGGGCCAGCTCGCCCACATCGGCCAGGCCGGCACCCGGATCGTGCTCGTGGGCACGGACGGCGGCTGGGGCGACCTCGTGGCCCCCACCTTCGGGACGGCGCAGCTGGCCGCGGAGAAGGCCGGGCTCACCCTTCACGACGAGTTCGACGGCGAGTTCGCAGCGCGCGTGCGCACGGGCCCGTACGAGTGGTCGCGCATGGCCGGCCTCCAGATCGGCGGACCGGCGAACCCGGCCGCGTAGGCCGTAGAACCCGTCCGGGGGGCGGGGGAGTGCCGTCTCGGTCAACAGCCCGAGCAACACCTCACACCCCGCTCACCCGTTAGGACGTGTGGAAGCCCCTTCCTCACGTCCGCAACGGGATGCCCGGATGATCGAAACGCCGCCCCTGGTGGACCAGTACTGCCACGGAGTACTCCGTACGGAGCTGGGCCTGGGCACCTTCGAGGCCCAGCTGATGCGCTCGGCGGGCCCGCCCGCCGCGGGCACCACCTTCTTCGACACGCAGACCGGCTTCGCGGTGCGCCGCTGGTGCGCGCCACTGCTGGGGCTGGAGCCGCACGCCACCCCCGCCCGCTATCTGGCGCGCCGGCGGGAGCTCGGCGCGGCCGAAACCGCCCGGCGGCTGCTGAGGGGATCCCCGGTCGCCGCCTACCTGGTCGACACCGGGGTGGCCGGGGACCTCACCGGCCCCAAGGAACTGGCGCTCGCCGGGGACGCGGAGGTCTTCGAGGCCGTCCGGCTGGAGTTACTGGCCGAGCAGGTCGCCGACACCTCCGGAACGGTGGGCGCCTTCCTCGCCAACCTCGCCGAGGCGATCCACCACGCCGCCGCCGGGGCCGCCGCCTTCACCTGCGCCACGGCCTTCACCCGCCCGGACGGCGCGGACCCTGCGGACACCCCGCCGGTCGGGCCCGAGCCGCCCGGTCCCGGCGCGGTGCGCGGGGCGGCCGGACGGTGGCTGGCCGGGCGGCCGCGGGGCGGAGCCGTACGGGACCCCGTACTCCTGGCGCACCTGCTGTGGAGCGCGGTGGCGTCCGGGCTGCCGCTCCAGCTGCACACCGGAGCGGCGGATCCTGCGCCGCTGACCGGGTTCGTACGGGCCACCGCGGGCCTCGGCACGCGGCTGGTGCTGCTCGGGGGACATCCGGACCACCGCCGCAGCGCGCAGCTCGCGGCGGCCTTCCCGCACGTCTACGCCGATACGGGCGCGGCCCTCGGGCGGACCGGGTCGCGGGCCGCGGCGGCCCTGACGGAGCTGCTGGAGATCGCACCGTTCGGGAAGGTGCTGTTCTCCAGCGGGGGCGGACGCCTGCCCGAGCTGCACGCGATCGGCGCCCTGGTGTTCCGCGAGGCGCTGGGCCGGGCGCTGGGCGGGTGGGTCGCCGAGGGGTCCTGGTCCTGGCGGGACGCGGAACGGGTGGCGGCCATGGTCGCGGCGGGCAACGCCCGCCGCGTCTACCGGCTGGACCGGCCCTGACGGGCCCGGCTCAGACCGCGGAGAGCTGCGGGTCGCCCTGGGCGGGGACCCCGGCCTGCTCGGCCGGCCGCTCGCGCAGGCTCAGCGCGACCCGGAGCACGGCGATCCACACCAGGCACGAGCCCAGCATGTGCGCGGCGACCAGTGCCTCGGGGACCTGGGTGGCGTACTGCACGTAACCGATGGCGCCCTGGGCGAGCAGGACGAGCAGCAGGTCGCGGGCGCGCGCCCGGGTGTCGGCGGGGGCGTCCACGATGCGCAGGACCAGCCACATCGCGACCGCGAGCGCGCACACCACCCAGGCCGAGACGGCGTGCACGTGGGCCGTGGTGTCCCAGTCGAAGGGCATGCGCTTGATCTCGCTGCTGTCACCGGCGTGCGGGCCGGAACCGGTCACGACGGTGCCCGCCGCGATCAGGACGAGGGTGGTCGCGAGCAGCGCCCACGACAGCTTGCGCACCGGGCCGGGCACGCGCGGCCTGGGTGCGCCGTCGCCCTCGCGGGTGCGCTGCCAGGTGAGCGTCGTCACGGTGATCAGTGCGGTGGCGAGCAGGAAGTGCCCGGCCACGCTGTAGGGGTTGAGCCCCGTCAGGACGGTGATGCCGCCGAGTACGGCGTTCGCCATCACGACGAAGAACTGCACCCAGCCGAGCTTCGTCAGGGAGTGCCGCCACGGCTTGGCCGAGCGGGCGGCGATGATCGCCCAGCCGACGGCCGCGCTGAGCACGTAGGTCAGCATGCGGTTGCCGAATTCGATGGCGCCGTGGAAGCCCTGCTCCTGTGTCACGAGCAGGCTGTCGTCGGTGCACTTGGGCCAGGTGTCGCAGCCGAGGCCGGATCCGGTCAGCCGTACCGCTCCGCCGGTGACGACGATGACCACGCTCATGACGAGCGCGGCGAGTGCGGCCCGCTGGACGGTCCGGGGTGACGGGGTCCAGCGGCTGGCGATGTGGGCGAGGGGGTTCAACACGCCCCATATCGTAGGCGACCCCTTGTGCAAAGTTTCACGAGGGGGTGGCCATGGGGGCGTCGGGGCCGACGACCAGCCGGAACCTGGCCCCCACGGGGTCGCCCTCCTCGTGCCACCACAGGAGGATGCGCCAATGGCCGCCGTCGCCCGGGTAGTCCGCGGAGTCGGTGAACCCGCGCAGTAATTCGCCCGCTACATCCTCGGCTGTCCTATTCCTTACTTCTGTGGCGCTGTGCCAGGGATGAGGCAGTACGTTCCATAGTCCGTCAGGTCCGCGGACCTCGAAGCGCCACACCGCGAGCCACGGGGTGACCTCCAGCATCGTGCGCACCTGCTCGACGCCGAGACCCAGCCCGGCGGCGATCCCGGGCTCCTCCACCCCCTGGATCCGTGCGGCCACCACGGCCCGGGGCAGCAGCCGTTCGGGCAGCAGCCCCTGCGCGCGCAGGCTGACCAGGGAGTCGAAGGCCAGGAAGCGCAGGCGGAGTTCCAGCTGGCGGCCGATGTGATCAAGAGCCTCCTCCGCCTCCCCCGACTCCTCCGCGGCCGGGTCCGCGAGCAGCAGCTGCCGGAAGTCGGACTCGGCGGCCACGGCCCAGGCCACGGCCTCCTCGGCGGACCCCAGCTCGGCGAGACGGTCCCCGAGGAACACCTTGGCCTGGGCCAGGCCCCGCCGGTTGACCGGATCCTGCTGGTCCAGTGCCGCCCACACCCCCACCGCGGTCCGGGTCAGATCGCGGGCACGCTCACCTGCCGCCCGCTCCATGGCGCTCGGCCCCTCGCCGGCCGCCGGGCCCAGCGGGTGCTTCGGCAGCCGGGCGCCGTCGCTCAGCGGCCAGGCCAGCCACACCCCGTGGTTGATCAGCCCGCGGGCGTACCAGCGGGCGAATTCGGGGGACTGGCCGGCCGCGCGCTCGGAGCTGCGCAGCCCCTCCTCGATCGTGGCGAGGGCGCCCGCGCGGTCCCCCGCGGCGAACCTCAGGGCGGCGCGGTCGGCGAGGCGCAGCCCGAGCAGGGCGGTGCACCGCGGATCGTCGTCGAACGGGCGCAGGGCGCCGATCAGCTCGTCGAGGAGCCGGTCACGCTCCCCGGGCGCCGCGTGCTCCGCCCCCGAGCGCACCCGTGCCCATTGATCGTCCAGCCGTAGAACGGCCTCCCGCTGCACCATGTCCGCCCCCCGGCTTCATGTGTGAGGCGACCATCCTCGCCGCTGTGCCGTCGGGGCGGGCGGGATTTCATTCCCAGCGGAAGAGCCGCGCGGCGGCGCCCAGACCAAGTACGGCCCAGCCCGCCAGCACGGCCGCGTCGCCCCACGGGAACGCGGCCCCGTGCTGGAGGACCTCCCGCAGCCCGTCGGACAGGGCCGAGATGGGCAGCAGCCCCAGTACGGACTGCACGGCGTCCGGGAACTTCTCCAGCGGGACGATCACCCCGCCGCCGACCAGCAGGAGCAGGAAGACCAGGTTGGCGGCGGCCAGGGTCATCTCGGCCTTGAGGGTGCCCGCCATCAGCAGCCCGAGCCCGGAGAAGGCGGCGGTGCCCAGCAGGACCAGCGCGGCCACCGACAGCGGGTTGCCCTGCGGGGACCATCCGAGCGCGAGCGCGATCACCGTCAGCAGGGCGATCTGCAGCACCTCGGTGACCATCACCGACAGGGTCTTGGCGGCCATCAGGGCCCAGCGCGGCAGGGGGGAGGCCCCGAGCCGCTTGAGGACCCCGTAGCGGCGGTCGAAGCCGGTGGCGATGGCCTGGCCGGTGAAGGCGGTGGACAGCACGGCGAGCGCCAGGATCCCGGGCGCGAGGAAGTCCACGGACTTCTCGCTGCCGGTGTCCACGATGTCGACGGCGGAGAAGAGGGTCAGCAGCAGCGCCGGGATGATCACGGTCAGCAGCAGCTGCTCCCCGTTGCGCAGCAGCATCCGGGTCTCCAGCGCCGTCTGCGCGAGGATCATGCGGGACACGGGCGCGGCCCCCGGGCTGGGGGTGAACGTACCGGCGCTCATGCGCGCAGCTCCTTACCGGTCAGTTCGAGGAAGACGTCCTCGAGGGTGTGCCGCTCCACGGTGAGGCTGCTCGGCATCACGCCGTGCTGCGCGCACCAGGAGGCGACGGTGGCCAGCAGCTGGGGGTCGACGTCGCCGGTGACGCGGTAGACGCCAGGGGTGAGCTCGGCGGCCTCGGTGCCGTCGGGCAGCGCCTTCAGCAGCGAGGCGAGGTCGAGGGAGGGGCGGCCGGTGAAGCGCAGGGTGTTCTCGGCTCCGCCCCGGCACAGCTGCTCGGGGCTGCCGTGCACGATGACCCTGCCGGCGTCCACGATGGCGACCTCGTCGGCGAGCTGCTCGGCCTCGTCCATGTGGTGCGTGGTGAGGACGACGGTGACCCCGTCGGTGCGCAGTTCCCGTACGAGGTCCCAGGTCGCGCGGCGGGCCTGCGGGTCCAGGCCGGCGGTGGGTTCGTCCAGGAAGACCAGTTCGGGGCGGCCCACGACGGCCATGGCCAGGGCGAGGCGCTGCTGCTGGCCGCCGGACAGCCGGCGGTAGGCGGTGCGGCCGCAGCCGCCGAGCCCGAGGCGTTCCACCAGGGCGGCGACGTCGAGCGGATCGGCGTACAGCTTGGCCATGTGGCGCAGCATCTCGACGGCGCGGGCTCCGGAGTAGACGCCTCCGGACTGCAGCATCACGCCGATCCGCGGGCGCAGGGCCTCGGCCTGCGCGACCGGGTCGAGGCCGAGGACGCGGACGGTGCCGGCGTCGGGGCGGTGGTAGCCCTCGCAGGTCTCCACCGTGGTCGTCTTGCCCGCGCCGTTGGGACCGAGGACGGCGGTGACGGAACCGCTGCGGACGGTGAGGTCCAGGCCGTCCACCGCGGTCTTGGTGCCGTACCGCTTCACCAGTCCGCGGATCTCCACGGCGGGGTCGTTGCTCATGGGGGGTGAGTCTACGGAGCCGGGGGAGGGGCTGCGGGTCCCGGGGGTCGAGGCCCCTCCGCCCTCGCCCCGGCCCCTGCCGCCCCCCGACCGGATCCCGATCCGACCCCGTTCCGACCCCGTTCCGACCCCGTTCCGAACCCCCTCCGCACCCCTGCGACCCCGCTGCGTCCCTCCGGGATCCGGACCTCGCGTCGCGAATTCGGTTCTTTTTCAGCCTGGTGGTCCTGAACCGGTCGGAATCTTTCGGTGATCTTTTCCGGAACTCGGTGTTCACGGTCGCGGAGTGTGAATACGGGCGCAGCCGTGCTGGTGGGGAGCGGTTTGCCGGCTCACTGGCCGCACCCGGAAAGGTTGCGGAATGTCCCCCTCCGAATAACTCTCCGTCGATAAATAAGGTAACCCTTAGTGATGGAGGCCACCAGGGGTGGCGTCCATCACGGCTTGTCGCCGCTCGGTTAATTACGCAACAATGGCGTTGTGAAATACGGCGAACGGCAGATCGACACCCCTCAGGGGGAGCTCGGCACCGGGGAGCGGTCAACCCGCAACCGCGTGGCGCGCTCGATCCTGGACCACGGTCCTTCCACCGTCGCCGACCTCGCCCAGCGTCTCGGCCTCACCCAGGCCGCCGTCCGCCGCCACCTCGACACGCTCGTCACCGACGACGTGGTCGAACCCCGTGAGCAGCGTGTGTACGGTGCGCGCACCCGGGGTCGGCCCGCCAAGGTCTTCGCGCTCACCGACTGTGGCCGCGACGCCTTCGACCAGTCCTACGACACGCTCGCCGCGGACGCCCTGCGCTGGATCGCGCAGTCGGTCGGCGGCGGCGAGCAGGGCGAGGTGGCCGTCGCCGCCTTCGCCCGGGCGCGGATGGAAGCGCAGGCGCAGGCCTACAAGGAAGCCGTCGAGGCCGCCGCTCCCCAGGAGCGCGCGGAGGCCCTTGCCAGGGCGTTGACCGTGGACGGGTACGCTGCTACGGCGAAGAGCGCTCCCGGTCCGCACAGCGGTGAACAGCTCTGCCAGCACCACTGCCCGGTCGCGCACGTCGCCGAGCAGTTCCCGCAGCTGTGCGAGGCGGAGACCGAGGTCTTCTCCCGCCTGCTCGGGACCCATGTGCAGCGCCTCGCCACGATCGCCCATGGCGACGGGGTGTGCACGACGTTCATTCCGCGTAGCGCGAGCACCGCACAGACCGACACATCAGTATCTGCAAGTACGGCCGGGAGGAACCCCGCATGACCACGGAGATCGCTCACCCTGAGCTCGATGGCCTGGGCACCTACGAATACGGCTGGGCCGACTCCGACGCGGCCGGTGCCGCTGCCAAGCGGGGTCTGTCCGAAGAGGTCGTCCGCGACATCTCGGCGAAGAAGTCCGAGCCGGAGTGGATGCTCAACCTCCGTCTCAAGGGCCTGAAGCTGTTCGACCGCAAGCCGATGCCGAACTGGGGTTCCGACCTCTCGGGCATCGACTTCGACAACATCAAGTACTTCGTGCGTTCCACCGAGAAGCAGGCCGCTTCGTGGGAGGACCTGCCCGAGGACATCAAGAACACGTACGACAAGCTCGGCATCCCGGAGGCGGAGAAGCAGCGCCTCGTCGCCGGTGTCGCGGCCCAGTACGAGTCCGAGGTCGTCTACCACCAGATCCGTGAGGACCTGGAGGAGCAGGGCGTCATCTTCCTCGACACGGACACCGCGCTCAAGGAGCACCCGGAGCTCTTCCAGGAGTACTTCGGCACGGTCATCCCGGTCGGCGACAACAAGTTCGCGTCGCTGAACACCGCGGTGTGGTCCGGCGGCTCCTTCATCTACGTCCCCAAGGGCGTGAAGGTCGACATCCCGCTCCAGGCCTACTTCCGTATCAACACGGAGAACATGGGTCAGTTCGAGCGGACGCTGATCATCGTCGACGAGGACGCCTACGTCCACTACGTAGAGGGCTGCACCGCCCCGATCTACTCCTCGGACTCGCTGCACAGCGCCGTAGTCGAGATCATCGTCAAGAAGGGCGGCCGCTGCCGCTACACGACGATCCAGAACTGGTCGAACAACGTCTACAACCTGGTCACCAAGCGCGCCGTGGCGTACGAGGGCGCGACCATGGAGTGGATCGACGGCAACATCGGTTCCAAGGTCACCATGAAGTACCCGGCCGTCTACCTGATGGGCGAGCACGCCAAGGGCGAGACCCTGTCCATCGCCTTCGCGGGCGAGGGCCAGCACCAGGACGCCGGCTCCAAGATGGTCCACATGGCGCCGAACACCTCCTCGAACATCGTCTCCAAGTCGGTGGCGCGAGGCGGCGGCCGCACCTCCTACCGAGGCCTGGTCGAGATCGGCGAGGGCGCCCACGGTTCGAAGTCCAACGTGCTGTGCGACGCGCTCCTGGTCGACACCATCTCCCGCTCGGACACGTACCCCTACGTGGACGTCCGCGAGGACGACGTCTCCATGGGCCACGAGGCCACGGTCTCCAAGGTCTCCGACGACCAGCTCTTCTACCTGATGAGCCGCGGTATGACGGAGTTCGAGGCCATGGCCATGATCGTGCGCGGCTTCGTCGAGCCCATCGCGCGCGAGCTGCCCATGGAGTACGCCCTCGAGCTGAACCGGCTGATCGAACTGCAGATGGAGGGATCGGTCGGCTGACGCCGGCCACGCGGCGCCCCCGCCGCACCTCCTTTGACGTAGGCAGTGTTCTTTAAAGAGAGTGAGCAAGACGACAGCCATGGCTGAGGCTCAGAACATTCCGGCGGGTTCGACCACCGCCGGCGCGATCGCGGTGGCCGCCGAGTCCACCGTTGCCACCCGGATGAGTGCGCCCCCGTCCTTCGACGTGGCGGACTTCCCGGTCCCGAACGGCCGCGAGGAGGAGTGGCGGTTCACCCCGCTCGCCCGTCTCAAGGGCCTGCACGACGGCACCGCGGTCGCCAACGGCAGCATGAAGGCCCAGATCGACGCGCCCGAGGGCGTCACGGTCGAGTCGGTGGAGCGCGGCGACGCGCGCATCGGCAAGGCCGGCACCCCGGTGGACCGGATCGCCGCCCAGGCGTTCTCGTCCTTCGCGAAGGCCACGGTCGTCACCGTGCCCAAGGAGCAGGTCCTGACCGAGCCGGTGCGCGTGACGCTGCACGGCGAGGGCGGCACCACCTTCGGCCACACCGTCTTCGACGTGCAGGCCTTTGCCGAGGCCGTCATCGTCATCGACCACACCGGTGACGGCGTGCGCGCCGCGAACGTCGACTTCCTGGTCGGCGACGGCGCCAAGCTCACCGTCGTGTCCGTGCAGGACTGGGACGACACCGCCGTCCACTGCTCCCAGCACAACACGCTGGTCGGCCGTGACGCGACCTTCAAGTCGATCGTGGTCACCTTCGGCGGCGACGTCGTGCGCATCCACCCCCGCATCAGCTACGCCGGCCCCGGCGGCGAGGCGGAACTCTTCGGCCTGTACTTCACCGACGCCGGCCAGCACCAGGAGCACCGCCTCCTGGTCACGCACGACGCGCCGCACTGCAAGTCGAACGTGGTCTACAAGGGCGCGCTCCAGGGCCAGGACGCCCACGCCGTCTGGATCGGTGACGTGCTCATCGAGAAGACCGCCGAGGGCACCGACACCTACGAGATGAACCGCAACCTCGTCCTCACGGACGGCGCGCGGGTCGACTCGGTGCCGAACCTGGAGATCGAGACCGGCGAGATCGTCGGCGCCGGCCACGCCTCCGCGACCGGCCGCTTCGACGACGAGCAGCTCTTCTACCTGCAGGCCCGTGGCATCCCGGCCGACGAGGCCCGCCGCCTGGTCGTCCGCGGCTTCTTCGCGGAGCTCGTCCAGCAGATCGGTGTCGACGACATCGAGGAGCGTCTGCTCACCAAGATCGAGACCGAGCTCCAGGGTTCCGTCTGATGAATTACGTCAAGGCCTGTGCGCTCAGCGAGCTGGAGGAGAACACCCCCAAGCGGGTGGAACTCGACGGCACGCCGGTGTCCATCGTCTCCACCGAGGGCGAGGTGTTCGCGATCAACGACATCTGCTCGCACGCGAACGTCTCGCTCTCGGAGGGCGAGGTCGAAGACTGCATGATCGAGTGCTGGCTGCACGGGTCGGCCTTCGACCTGCGCACCGGCAAGCCCTCGGGTCTGCCCGCGACGCGCCCCGTACCCGTATACCCCGTAAAGATCGAAGGGGACGACGTGCTCGTCTCCCTCACCCAGGAGTCCTGAGGTATCCATGGCAACGCTTGAAATCCACGACCTGCACGTCTCCGTCGAGGCCGAGAACGGCGCCCGCGAGATCCTCAAGGGCGTCGACCTCACCGTCAAGCAGGGTGAGACGCACGCCATCATGGGTCCGAACGGCTCCGGCAAGTCCACCCTGGCGTACTCGCTCGCCGGTCACCCGAAGTACACCATCACCGGTGGCACCGTGACCCTCGACGGCGAGGACGTCCTGGAGATGTCCGTCGACGAGCGCGCCCGCGCCGGCGTCTTCCTCGCGATGCAGTACCCGGTCGAGGTCCCCGGTGTCTCGGTGTCCAACTTCCTGCGCACCTCGGCCACCGCGATCCGCGGCGAGGCGCCGAAGCTGCGTACCTGGGTGAAGGAGGTCAAGTCCGCGATGGAGCAGCTCCAGATGGACCCGGCCTTCGCCGAGCGCAACGTCAACGAGGGCTTCTCCGGCGGTGAGAAGAAGCGCCACGAGATCCTGCAGCTGGAGCTCCTGAAGCCGAAGATCGCGATCCTCGACGAGACCGACTCCGGTCTCGACGTCGACGCCCTGCGCCAGGTCTCCGAGGGCGTCAACCGCGTCCGCGCGACCGGCGAGGTCGGCACGCTGCTGATCACGCACTACACGCGGATCCTCCGCTACATCAAGCCTGACTTCGTCCACGTCTTCTCCGAGGGCCGCATCGCCGAGTCCGGTGGCGCCGAGCTCGCCGACAAGCTGGAGGCCGAAGGCTACGAGTCGTACAGCACGAAGGGTGGCGCGACCGCGTGACACAGTTGCCTGGCCTCCTCGACATCGAGGCGATCCGAAAGGACTTCCCCCTTCTGGATCGTGTGGTCCACGACGGGAAGAAGATCGTTTACCTGGACAACGCTGCGACCTCGCAGAAGCCGCGCCAGGTGCTCGACGCGCTGAACGAGTACTACGAGCAGCACAACGCCAACGTCCACCGCGGCGTGCACGTGCTCGCCGAGGAGGCCACGGCGCTGTACGAGGGCGCCCGCGACAAGGTCGCCGCCTTCATCAACGCGCCGAGCCGCGACGAGGTGATCTTCACCAAGAACGCCTCTGAGTCGCTCAACCTGGTCGCGAACATGCTCGGCTGGGCGGACGAGCCCTACCGGGTCGACCGTGACACCGAGATCGCCATCACGGAGATGGAGCACCACTCCAACATCGTGCCGTGGCAGCTGCTCTCGCAGCGCACCGGCGCGAAGCTGAAGTGGTTCGGCCTCACCGACGACGGCCGGCTCGACCTGTCCAACATCGAAGAGGTCATCACGGAGAAGACGAAGATCGTCTCCTTCACGCTGGTCTCCAACATCATGGGCACGGTCAACCCGGTCGAGGCGATCGTCCGGCGCGCGCAGGACGTCGGCGCCCTCGTGCTGATCGACGCCTCCCAGGCCGCTCCGCACATGCCGCTGGACGTGCAGGCGCTCGGCGCCGACTTCGTGGCCTTCACCGGCCACAAGATGTGCGGCCCGACCGGTATCGGCGTCCTGTGGGGCCGCCAGGAGCTCCTGGAGGACCTGCCCCCGTTCCTCGGCGGCGGCGAGATGATCGAGACCGTGTCGATGCACGCCTCGACCTACGCCCCGGCGCCCCACAAGTTCGAGGCGGGTACGCCCCCGATCGCCCAGGCCGTCGGCCTCGGCGCGGCCGTGGACTACCTGACCGCGATCGGCATGGACAAGATCGCCGCGCACGAGCACGCGATCACCGAGTACGCGATCAAGCGTCTCGCGGAGGTGCCCGACCTGCGGATCATCGGCCCCACCACGGCCGAGGACCGCGGCGCCGCGATCTCCTTCGTCCTGGGCGACATCCACCCGCACGACGTCGGCCAGGTGCTCGACGAGCAGGGCATCGCGGTCCGCGTGGGACACCACTGCGCGCGCCCCGTCTGCCTGCGCTACGGAATTCCTGCGACGACGCGAGCGTCTTTCTACCTGTACTCCTCTCCGGCCGAGGTCGACGCGCTGATCGACGGGCTGGAGCACGTACGGAACTTCTTCGGCTGACGGACGAGGCGACGAGGACGCAGTGAAGCTGGATTCGATGTACCAGGAACTGATCCTGGACCACTACAAGCACCCGCACGGGCGTGGCCTGCGCGACGGCGACGCCGAGGTGCACCACGTCAATCCGACGTGCGGTGACGAGATCACGCTGCGCGTGAAGTACGACGGCGAGACGCTGACCGACGTCTCCTACGAGGGCCAGGGCTGCTCCATCAGCCAGGCCAGCGCGTCCGTACTGAACGAGCTGCTCGTGGGCAAGGAACTGGCCGAGGCGCAGAAGATCCAGGGCGTGTTCCTGGAGATGATGCAGTCCAAGGGCAAGATCGAGCCCGACGAGGCCATGGAGGAGGTGCTGGAGGACGCGGTCGCGTTCGTCGGCGTCTCCAAGTACCCGGCCCGTGTGAAGTGTGCTCTGCTGAGCTGGATGGCGTGGAAGGACGCGACCGCCCAGGCTCTGGGCGACGCGGAGAGGAAGACGGCATGACCGAGAACGCGACGCCCGAGGCGTCGATCAAGCCGGCCACCGAGGAGGAGGTCCGCGAGGCCCTCTACGACGTGGTCGACCCCGAGCTGGGCATCGACGTCGTCAACCTGGGCCTGATCTACGGCATCCACATCGACGACGCGAACATCGCCACCCTGGACATGACGCTGACCTCGGCGGCCTGCCCGCTGACGGACGTCATCGAGGACCAGGCGAAGTCGGCGACGGACGGCATCGTCAGCGAACTTCGCATCAACTGGGTCTGGATGCCGCCGTGGGGCCCGGACAAGATCACGGACGACGGCCGTGAGCAGCTCCGCGCGCTCGGCTTCAACGTCTGAGCCGTTGTGAACGACGAAGGGCCCCCGGCATCGCGCCGGGGGCCCTTCGCGTGTTCCGCCCGATGAGTGCGGGCCGGTCCGCGGTTCAGGCGGGGCCGGGTGCGTCCGGGCCGGGTGCGTCCGTGGGCGTGGGGCCGGTGCCGGGGGCCTGCGCGGCGAGTTCGGCGAGGATGGCGGGGGCGAGGTTCTCGCGCCGGATCCGCTGGTCCACGTACAGCAGACTGCTGAACAGCTGGGTGCACCCGATCTGGAACATCTGGCTCACGCCGCCGCCGGCCATGATGCACAGGAAGCCGAACGCGAGGCCGACGATCATGCCCGTCGACAGCTCGGCCGTGGCACCGCCCTCGGCCATGAGCGGGATCATGCCGAACATGCCGACGAGCTGGAAGGGCATCTGGATCATGTAGGCGATGCTCATCGCGATCATGCTGCCGACCAGGGTGATGCCGAAGATCCGCCACCATTCGCCCTTGACCAGTGCGGCCGAGCGGCGCAGCGCGGTGACGGGGCCGGCCTTCTCCATGACCGCCACGGCGGGGGCCAGGCCGAGCCGGGTGCCGAGCCAGACGGACACCGGGGCGGCGGCCAGTATGAACGCGGGCAGGAGGAGCACGATCCCGGGTGACGGGTCGTCGCCGGAGACGGAGACGATCATCACCGGAATCCACAGCAGTACGGCGGCGAGCACGGGGGAGCCCGCGATCAGCCCCGTGAGCAGCAGCGTGCCCAGCACGGAGGGAGTCCGCTGCAGGGCCGTGCGCCACATCGCGCGGAAGGTGGTGGGCCGGCCGAAGACCGCCTCGTGGAGGACCGCCGGGCACAGCGCGGTGACCACGGCCGTGGCCAGCAGCCCCACGGCGAGCAGCAGCACGAACAGCGTGATGGCCGCGACGAGGAACGGCGTGAGGTGCTCGGCCGACGGGTCCTGCCCGAAGGGCGGGTCGAAGACCGGCTCGATGTGGTCGTACACGGCTGCGACGGCGACGCCCGCCAGCAGGGCCATGACCAGCAGGCAGGCGCCCAGCACGGCCAGCATCACGCCGGCCATCTGCTTCCAGTAGCGGCCGAGGGTGGCGAAGGAGGCGCTCACGACGTCCCCGAGGCCCAGGGGGTGCAGGGGTATCACCCCGGGCTGCGGCGGTGGCGGCGGAGCCCAGCCTCCCCACTGCGGCGCCCCCGGGCCGCCCGGCCCGGGGGCCCCCGTCGGTCCCCACCCTGTGTTCTGCGTCATGCGTGTGCTCCGTCTTCTCGTTCCCCCGTCGGACGCACACCGTATATCAGCATGTCAGGAGCATGGCATCGGGTTTCCTGCACGGATGTGTACGCGCGTACGCATCGATGTGTACTGTTGTACACATGCCCTACGTCATGCTTGCCGCGGCCATCGCCGCCGAGGTCGCCGGAACCACCGCCATGAAGTACAGCGACGGCTTCACGAAGCTGTGGCCGTCGCTGGGCACCCTGCTGGGCTATGCCATCGCCTTCACCCTGCTCGCGCAGACGCTGAAGTCGATGTCGGTCGGCACGGCGTACGCCATATGGGCGGGCGTCGGCACGGCCGCGATCGCCGCCATCGGCATGGTGTTCCTGGGAGAGGCGGCCTCCGCCGCCAAGATCGCCGGGATCGCCCTGGTGATAGGCGGGGTGGTCCTGCTGAATCTCGGAGGGGCCCACTGATGGCCCCCGGGACGCGGCGCTACGACCCGGACCGCCGCCAGCGGATCATCGACGCGGCGATCCGGGTGGTGGGTGAGCGGGGCATCGCGGGGCTGAGCCACCGCAGCGCTGCCGCGGAGGCCGACGTACCCCTCGGATCGACGACGTACCACTTCAAGACGCTCGACGACCTGCTGGTCGCCGCGCTGCAGCAGGCCAACGAGGGCTTCGCGCAGGCGGTGGAGGGCTCGGCCGCACTGGCGGACCTGGACCGGGACCCGGCCCCGGACGGGGACGGAACCCCGGGCGCGGACCCGGGTGCGGACCTCGCCGGGGCGCTGGCCCGGCTGCTCGGGGAGTTGCTGGGCGCGGACCGGGGCCGGGTCGAGCTGGAGTACGAGCTCTACCTCGCGGCCCTGCGCCGCCCGGCGCTGCGGCCGGTGGCGGCGCAGTGGTGCGAGGCGTTCGCGGCGGCGCTGGTCCCGCGGACCGACCCGGTGACCGCGCGGGCGCTGGTGGCGGTCATGGACGGGATCGGCCTGCAGGTCCTGCTGACGGACACCGCGTACGACGAGGAGTACGCCCGCGAGGTGCTCGCACGGATGCTGCGGCCCTCCTCCTAAGAGGTGTTCTGCCGATCATGCCGCGCTCGCGGGCCGATCCGGCCTGATCGGCAGGACACCCCTAGGGAGCCGCGCGGTGGCGAGGGTCAATCCGCGGAGCGCACGGCCGCCAGGGCCGTCTGCACGCTCGCCTCGATGTCGCGGATCGGGTAGATCACCTCGCGGACCGTGCGGTCGCGGTCGATGACCAGCGTCAGCCGCTTGATCCGGCTCGTGCCCGCCGCGCGGAACGTCGGCAGCCGCAGCGCCGCCGTCAGCGCCAGGCCGGCGTCCGAGAGGAGCGGGAACCGCAGGCCCTCCTGCTCCGCGAACTCCCGCTGCTCGTCCGGGCGCTGAGTCGACACCCCGTGCACGGTGGCGCCGGCCGCGGTGAACTCCGCGAGCTGGTCGCGGTACGTGCACGACTCGAACGTACAGCCCTTGGCGCCCGGGATCCCGGCCCAGCCGGGCGGGTAGGACTCGGCGCGCGCGTACGCGCCCGGAAAGCAGTACAGGACCGTGAACGGGGTGTCCGCCACCGGGTCGCGCAGCTCGCCGAAACGGTCCGGCAGCAGCAGCTCCGGCACCCGGGTGCCGCGCAGCGCGTGCACCCGGTCCGCCTCGCGCGAGGCCTCGCCCGTCGTCGCCGTCATCTCTCCCTCTCCCAGGATCCAGGTGTCGCCCCAGTCCTGGAGGGCCACCAGGACGGGCAGCAGCCCCCGCCCGCGCGGGGTCAGCCGGTATTCGTGCCGTACCGGTCGCTCCTGGTACGGCTCGCGCGACAGCACCCCGGCCTCGACCAGCAGCTTCAGCCGCTCCGCCAGCACCTTGCGGGACATCCCCAGCTCGCGCTGGAGCTCGTCGAAGCGGTGCAGGCCGCGCGCGGCGTCGCGCACGATCAGCAGCGTCCACCAGTCGCCCACCACGTCGAGGGCCTGGGCGATGGCGCAGTCCGCGTCGCCGAGGTGTGTGCGCTGGGCCATGGGAACTCCTTCGTCCGTTGACCCAAGGCTGTCATGCTGACATAGTCCGTTCCCAAAGGGAACTCACTCATCGGATCAGGGGGACACGGGTGTGCTGCAGGGGTTCAAGGACATACCGAGGGTTGTGTGGCTGCTGGCTGCGGGGGTCTTCGTCAACGCCGTCGTCAGCTTCACCTTCGTCTTTGTCTTCCTCTATCTGACCGGCCCGCGCGGCCTCGGGGCCGCCGAGGCCGGCCTGGTCACCGGAATCGGCGGCATCGGCCTGGTCGCCGGCAACTTCACCGGAGGGTGGTACGGCGACCGCTTCGGCCACCGCCGGGTGCTCCTCGTCGCCTCCGCGCTCGGCGGCCTCGCCCTGACAGCCGTCCCGCTGCTGCCCACCCCGCTGCTCTACGCGGCCCTCCCGGTCACCCAGTACGCCTCCGGCGTGATCCGGGCCGCCAACGCTGCGCTGGTCGCGGTCACCGTCCCGGAGGGAGCCCGCCGCCAGGCCTTCGCCGTCGTGCGCTGCGTCTCCAACGGCGGGTTCACCCTCGGGCCGCCGCTGGGCGCACTGGTTGCGACCGGGCTCTCGTACGACTGGCTCTTCCTCGGTGACGGCCTCGGCACGCTCTTCTTCGCCCTCTGGACCGCGCGGGTCGTCCCGGCCCGCGGCGCGTCCCGCACGACCTCCGCGGCCCGGGACGGGGGTCCGGGCCGCGGACTCGTCGCCGAACTGCGCGCCCGCCCCGCCGTGCTGGTCCTGCTCGGCGCGATCCTGGTGACCGACATCGTCTACCGCCAGCAGTACTTCACCTTCCCCGTCTTCCTCGCCGACCACGGCCTGGACGCACGGGCCTTCGGGCTCGTCATCGCCCTCAACGGCGGGGTGATCCTGCTGCTGGAGCTCCCCGCGGCCGTCGCACTGCGCGAGCGGCCGGCGCTGCCGGTCATCGGCACCGGGCTGGTCCTGGTCGGGGCCGGCTACGCGGCGCTGCTGCTCGGGGCCGGGATCGCGACCGCGGTCGCGATGATGATCCTGCTGAGCCTGGGGGAGATCCTCTACAAGACCACCGCCACCGCCTACGTGGCCGACCAGTCGCCCGAGCACGCCATCGGCCGGTTCCAGAGCCTGTACGCGGGGGTCTCGGTCAGCGGTGTCGTCCTCGGCCCGCCGCTGGGCGGAGCCCTGTACTCCGCCGCGCCCGGGCTGCTGTGGCCGCTGTGCGCGGTGCTGGCCGCCGGGGCGGGCGCGGCGCTCCTGTGGGCGCACGTCCGGCAGGCCCGGCACGCAGCCCGGCATGCGGCGGAGCCCGCGGAGCGACCCGTACGACCGGCACATGAGACCGGTTCGCAACCAAAGGCCGTCGCCGGTTAGGTTTCGGATATGACTGCTACGCGTACCACCGGCGCCGTCGCCGCCGGACTTGCCACCATCACCGCCGACGGCACCGTCCTCGACACCTGGTTCCCCGCCCCCGGGCTGGTCGCCGAGCCCGGCCCGGCCGGCACCGAGCGCCTCACCGCCGACCAGGCCGTGGAGCACCTCGGCGCGGCCGCGGCCAGGGCGATCCGCACGGACGCGGTCCGCGGCGTCGAGGTCGTAGCCGTCCGCACCGTCATCTCCTCCCTGGAGGACAAGCCGCTGGACGCGCACGACGCGTACCTGCGCCTGCACCTGCTGAGCCACCGCCTGGTCAAGCCGCACGGCCAGAACCTCGACGGCGTCTTCGGCCTGCTGGCCAACGTCGCCTGGACCTCGCTGGGCCCGGTCGCCGTCGACCAGGTCGAGACCGTCCGCCTCAACGCGCGCGCCGAGGGCCTGCACCTCCAGGTCACCTCGATCGACAAGTTCCCGCGGATGACCGACTACGTCGCCCCCAAGGGCGTGCGCATCGCCGACGCGGACCGCGTCCGCCTCGGCGCGCACCTCGCCGAGGGCACCACCGTCATGCACGAGGGCTTCGTCAACTTCAACGCCGGCACCCTCGGCACCTCCATGGTCGAGGGCCGCATCTCCGCGGGCGTCGTGGTCGGCGACGGCTCCGACATCGGCGGCGGCGCCTCCACCATGGGCACGCTCTCGGGTGGCGGCAAGCAGATCATCTCGATCGGCGAGCGCACCCTGATCGGCGCCGAGGCGGGCGTGGGCATCGCGCTGGGCGACGAGTGCGTGGTCGAGGCCGGCCTCTACGTGACCGCGGGCACCCGCGTCACCCTCCCGGACGGCCAGATCGTCAAGGCCCTGGAGCTCTCCGGCGCCAACAACATCCTCTTCCGCCGCAACTCGGTCACCGGCGCCGTCGAGGCCCGCCCGTACAAGGCGGCCTGGGGCGGCCTGAACGAGGTCCTGCACAGCCACAACTGACGCTCCGCCGGCCTGGCGCGGGGCTGAGGTTCACCAGCCGCCGACGCCGGTCACCACCGAGCGCCCTCCCGCGGTCTCACCACTGCCCGGGGAGGGCGCTCGGTTCACCCGGTCGGGCCGGGCCGGGGTTCAGCCCGCAAGGCGCAGGAACCAGCGGCGCGAGGGGTGGCTGTCGCAGGTGAACACGACGAGCGGGTGGTTGTTCGTGGTGAGGGTTCCTCCCGCGACGGTGGCGCACTTGCCGGTCTGCATGTTGACCAGCTGGTAGGAGGCGCTGTTCCAGTTGGTGATGTTCCAGCGGCGTGACGGGTGCGAGTCGCAGTCGAACTGAAGCATCTCGACGTTGTTCGCGTCGGAGACCCCGCCTGCGAACGTCATGCACTTGCCGGTCTGGACATTGACGATCTGGAAGGAGCTGCCGTTCCAGTTGGTGACGTTCCAGCGGCGCGAGGGGTGCGAGTCGCAGTCGAACTGGACGAGCGGGTGGTTGTTCGCGGTGAGAGACCCGCCGGCGACGGTCGCGCACTTGCCGGTCTGTACGTTGATGATCTGGACGGTGCCTCCCGAGATCCTGGCCGCAGCGATGTCGAGCGATGCCGGCTGTGCCGCGGTGGGAGCGGGCAGAAGCATGAGGCCGCCGGCCGCGAAGGCCGCCGAGGCCGCCAGGAGGCGACGTGCCCGGGTGTTCTTGCGCATGGGAGCACTCCTGTCTTGATTCCGCGAGGTGGGATCAGGAGGCGCGCCGAGGCCGGGGGTCCCGCTCGGCAGCCCTGTGCGCAGCTCCGATGACGGGGCGGGCGTGAGGCGTGGGGGCGGGGGCCTCTCTCCGGACCTCCTGTCGCCGTGGCCGACCGGTTCATCCACGGGCGCATTGCCGGTGGTCAGGTCCACGGTCCGGTCCGGCGCCGAGTGGCCGCCCTCCGGTGGGCCGCCGATCAAGGTGCGGCTGCCTCTCCCACTATCGATGTGGGTGGCCCGACCCGCAACCGAGCGGGCCACCGCGGTCCTGCACATGCGGAACGCCCCTCGGCCCGCAGGGGGAGAGGGGCGTTGCGGCTCGCGGGGGGCCGGGCGTCTGCTCGCGCCGGACCGGGGGCGGGTCAGTGCAGGGGGATCGTGCGGACCAGGCCCGCGAAGGCCTGCTTCTCCGCCTCGGTCAGCTCCACCGACTCCATCGGGTGCGCGGCGGAGGTCCGCTGGGACGGGATCATCGGCAGGCTCTCGGCGGGGGCGGGCTCCGGGTGGCGGGAGCGGCTGTTCCGCAGCATGTGGCCGAGGCCGGTGACCCAGACGATCGCGGCCGCGAGCAGGACGGCGAGGCCGGTTTCCTGAGCGAGGGAGATGGAGGGGAACACGAGGATCCTCCGGAATGCGGTCGGTACAAGCCGGTACAAGATCGGGCGTGGAGATACTCAACACCACTACCGGTCGTTTCGGTAGAGATGTGTCGAGCGTCACGCCAGGGCTGAAAGTCCCTGTCTTGCCCGGGAAGACCCGCCCCCGCTGCGGGGGCCCGGCCGGGACGGCGGCCGGACCCCCTGCGGCTTCGGACCCGAAGGGTTACGGGCGGAAGCGCAGCACCTGCGGGTCATGGTCGCTGTTCTGCGCCGCGAACTCCGCGTTGATGTGGACGCTGTCGTACGTGAACTTCTTGATCGCCGGGCTGGTCAGGATCTGGTCCAGCACCTGCGCGTTGCCCTGGTAGACGTACGAGTACCGCTCCGCCTTCGGCAGCGACTTGATCGCCGGGTACAGGGCCCCGCCGTCCGCCAGCGCGTCCGTCGTCGCCGAGAACTCGAAGTCGTTGATGTCACCGAGGACCAGGACGTTGGCGTTCTTGTCCTCCGCCAGGATCTGCTTCACGAAGCCGTTCACGGCCTGCGCCTGCAGCAGTCGCTTGGCCTCCGAGGAGCGGACCGGCGGCTGGTGGTGCGAGGTCAGGCCCTCGTCGCCGCCCTTGGAGCCGAAGTGGTTGGCGATCACGAAGACCGGCTTGCCGCGGAAGACGAACTCGCCGGCGAGGGGCTTGCGGCTGTCCGCCCACGCCGGGTTGGCGGGGTCGACGCGGCCGGGGGAGTGGGTCAGGGCGGCCTTGCCGTTGACCTTGGTCACGCCGGTCGCCGTCACCGCGTCGCCCGGGGCGCGCTCGGTGAAGGAGACCCGCGCCGGGTTGAAGAGGAACACCTGGCGGATGTTGCCGCCGGGCTCGCCGCCGTCCTTCTTGTCCTCGGGGTTGACGGTTCGCCACTGGTAGGCCGGGCCGCCCGCCGCCGAGATCGCCGCGGTGAACTTCGTGAGCGTCTGCTCGGCCGAGACGGTGCCGTCGTTCTTGGCGCCGTTGTCGTCCTGGATCTCCTCCAGGGCGAGGATGTCGGGCGAGGCGAGGTTCTCGACGACGGCCTTCGCCAGCGCGTCGAACTTCTCCTGCGGGTCGGTCGGGTCGAGGTTCTCGACGTTGTACGTGGCCACCGCGAGCTCCTGCTCGGCCTGCGGCTTGGTCTTCTCGGGGGCGAGGGTGCCCGCCTTGACGGTGCCGAGGGTCCGGGCCACCAGCGTGTAGCCGCCGAACTGGTTGAAGTCCAGCGGGCCTTCCGTGGTGCCGGTCAGCTTGTCGCCGACGTTGGCCACCGGGAAGGGCTGCTGCGCGAGGGGCGCGAGCTGCTGGATCTGCAGGCGGCCGGTGTTCTGGGACTCGTAGGAGCCGTAGACGGTGCCACCGCGCTTGGCGGTGTTCTCCCAGCCCTTCACCGTGACCCACAGCTCCGAGTACGGGTCGGTGGCGCCGACCACGCGGGAGGTGCCGATCTTGACGTTCATGCCCTCCAGCGACTCGTAGTGGTCCAGGGCGTAGCGCGAGGGCTCCAGGGTCAGGCCGTTGATGCTGCCGCCGGCGGCCGGGTCGCCGGCCGGGGCGTACTCGGCGGGCACCGAGTACTCGTTGATGGCGGTGGCCTCGGGCAGCGCGTTGCCGGAGGAGACCACGGTCACCGTCGGCTTCGAGATCTGGGTCACCGACTGGTTGCCGGAGGTCAGGCCGCCGGGGATGTACTCGCCGACCGTGCCGGAGACCTTGACCGCGTCGCCGACGGCGACGGTCGGGACCGCGTTGGTGAAGACGAAGACGCCTTCGCTGGTGGCGTCGTTGTCGTCCGCGTCCGGGTCCTGGATCCAGAAGCCGCGCGAGCCGTACGTACGCACGCCCGTGACGATGCCCTCGACGTCGGTGACCTGCTTGCCGTTCAGCGGGGATATCCGAGTGGTGCCCTGGATGTCGTGGATGCGTATCGGATCGGCGGACACGGCGCCTTCGGCCGCGTCGGCGGAGCCCGCGAGCAGGCCGGTGGCCAGTGCGGTGGCGACGAGGGCCGCGACGGCGGCGGAACGGGGATGCGAGGAGCGCATGGGCAGGAACTCCGGTGTGGGAGAGGGGAAGGAGGTGTGCGGCAGCGAGATCTGCGGCAGGTTTGCCGCTCCCGATACATCTACGCGCGTCAATTTCCTGTGCGGCCAGCAAAGTTGTCAAGCCCTCCAGGGAATACGACAGCTGACTGTGGGATGAACCAAAGACGATGGCCCGCCGGACACGCCCGAAATGCGTCTACGCTGGAGCGCCGTACGAAGGCCACGTCTGTCGTCTGCGCCACATCCGTCATGCCGTACTGCCCGTCATGTCGGCCATGTCATCGAAATCCGGGCGCACATGACGGTCCGGCCGGCGCGCGGCCCGTGTCACCAACGCCACACCCCGAAACACGCCGAAACGCCCCGCCCCACCGCGTCCGCGAGGAGAACCGCCCCATGTCCGCAGACTCGCACCCCACGCTGCCGCCGGTACGGCTGCGCTCCGATGCGGAGCTGGCCCGCGACGCCCTCGGCGCCCCGCTGTTCGCGCGCGCCGTACGGCTCGCCCGCTGGGCCGGACCCGGCACCCGCGTCGGCGTCGGAGGTGAGCTCGCCGTCGACCAGCTGCCCGAGGCCGCCGCGGTGCTCGGCCTCGACCCCGCCGACGAGGACGGCGACGGGTACGCGAGCCAGGCCTGGCGCGTGGCCGTGGACACCGGTCTGGTCGACGTGACCGAGCCGGAGGACGACAACGGGGAGGGCGACGAGGAGCGCTTCGGCACGGCCGCGCCCGGCGAGGACCTCGCACTGGTGACGAGCGGTGCGCCCGGCGACGTACTCGACCTCTGGCTGGCGGCCCTGGACACGGTGCTCGCCGACGCCGCCGTGCCCGACCTGGACGACCTCGTCGACGCCCTCGACGCGGGCGGCGGGGTCGACTTCGACCGGCTGGACTGGAACCCGGGGCGCGAGGCCGACTTCCTCGACGGGGTCCTCGCCAACCTCTACCTGCTCACCGTCACCGAGCACGGGGCGGCGGACGGCCCGATTCCGCTGCCGGTGCTCGCCGCGTCGATGGTGGTGCCCGACGACATGGGCGAGCCGACCGATGCGGTGCTGGAGCAGGTCTCGGACGCGATGATGCGCCTCGACGACCAGTTCCGGCAGCTGGAGCCGATCGGCCTGGTGGAGTTCCGGCCCGTCGACGAGGAGCTGATGGCGGAGGCCGACGGCCCCCTGGAGCCGGGGACCGGCGGCGGGGCGGGCGGAGCGGGCGCCGTGGACGACGAGGACGTCTCCCGCTACGGGATGGTCCGGCTGACCCCCCTCGGCCTGTACGGGATCCGGGCCCGGATGCTGGAGGCCGGGGTCGATGCCCCGGCGGTCGGCGAACTGGCCGAGAAGGGCGCCGACGCCCTGCTGGACGCGGTCTCCTTCTACTCCGAGAGCGCCGCCCAGGCCGAGATCGAGCAGTGGCTGGCCGGCCGCGAACTGCCCGCCGCGGCCGCCGAACTGCTGGCCGCCGCCCGCGGGGACGACGAGGGCGGCCCGCTGCGCCGGCTCCGGTGCCAGCAGGCCCTCGCACCGGCCGGGCCGGAGGCCGAGCCCGCGGTCCGCTCGGTGCTGGACGACCCGGAGCTCGGCGGGCTCGCCCGGGTCTGGCTGGCGGAGCGCGGGATGAGGGACGTACCGGCGCCGGACGCGGAGATGGTGTTCTGGCTGACCGTCGACACGATCGCGGCGCAGCTCGCCACCGACGTGGAGACGGAGGAGCTGCCGCTCCTGATGGAGACCCTGACCGCTCATCACACGGGCTTCTTCGATCAGGTGTGGCGGGTGGAGCACCCGGCGACGGCGTACGTCCTGGAGGCCATGGGCCGGCTGCACCCGGACAAGAAGGCGGCCAAGGAGGCCCGTAAGGCCGCGTTCAAGGCGCGCTCCCGCCGCCCGGCCTGATCGAAGGGCTTCCCGGTCGTCGCTGCCGGACCCCGCCCGGCCCCCACCGCCCGGCAGGGGTCCGGCAGGGGTCCGGCAGGGACGACTCAGACCGTTCTGTGCCAGCCGCCGCCCGCAACGCCCCAGCCGGTGAGTTCGGGCCTGACCACAGGGAGCGCCCAGGGTTCGAGGGTTCCTTCGCAGAGCTCCGCCAGGAACTGGACCATTCCGCCCTCGTAGTGCCACCAGGCGCTGTTGTGGGAGCTGATGGTGACGGGCCAGCGGTCCGGATCGTCCCCGAGCACGCTCCAGAAGAACTCGTCGCCCTCCCTCGAGTTCCCCCAGAGCATCAGGACCGTCGGGGCGAGCTCGGCGGGACGCAGCTCGGGACCCTCTCCCCCGAGCTCCCTGGCCCACTCCTTGGCCCGGTCGCTCTCCTCGCCGGGCAAAGGGGCGGTGAGGGCCAGGAAGTCGTCCAGTTCGAAGGCCGGATACCACTCGGCGAGGGCCTTGAAGTCGGAGGGCAGAGCCGTTTTGAGCTCTTCCTCGACCGCGGGCCAGTCGAAAGCGGCCCGGTCCCTGCGACGCAGTTCCACCAGCCCGGGAACAGCGCGCTCCAGGGCGGCGATCGCCTCCTCCGGGTCGAGGATCCTGCGTACCGGCTTCTGGGTTCCTATGAGTTCTTCCACCAGCGCAGCCTGCCAGAACCCGTGCCCCCGACCGCAGGGCCGGGTGGTGCCCGGGCCGGATGCCCGGGAAGGCACCCGCAGGGCGGTGACAATGCGCCGTTCCTGGGGCCGGAGTTGGCCATTCCGGGGCGGACCAAGGGGCCGGTTCCCCTTGGTGGGTAGTTCAGCCGCCGTTCACGTGCGGGCGGGAGCGTGTGCGCCGACGACCGCACGACAGGCGCACCACCTCCCCACCCCAGGAGCCCCGATGCCGCTCACCCGCAGAGACTTCACCGCCCGTACCGTCATCGCCGGCGCGGGAGTCGCGCTCACCGGGACGGTCGGCGCCCTGGCCACCGCCCCCGGGGCGCTCGCCGCCGAGGACGGCACCGGCCGCGACGAGCACGGGCGGCCCTGCGAGCCCGGCTACGGCCCGCTCGTCCCCGACCCGGCCGGTCTTCTCGCCCTGCCCGCCGGGTTCACGTACCGCGTCATCACGCACTGCGGTGTCACGAAGCTGGACTCCGGCGAGAGCACCCCGTCGAACCACGACGGGACGGCCGCCTTCGAGGGCCACCGGGGTGTCACCCTCCTCGTCAACAACCACGAGCTCAAGGGCAGGCGGGAGAGCTGGGCCCACCCCGTCCCGCTCGCCGAGGGCCTGGTCTACGACCCGGCCGCGGCCGGCGGCTGCACGGTCGTCGAGGTCCGCCGCGGCGGCGAGGTCGCCGAATGGGTGGGCATCGCCGGTACGTCGACCAACTGCGCGGGCGGCGCCACTCCCTGGGACACCTGGCTGACCTGCGAGGAGAACTCGGACCTTGCCGGCAAGAACGGCATGACCAAGGACCACGGCTACGTCTTCGAGGTCGACCCGCACGACCGGCGCGCCAACCAGGATCCCCGGCCGGTCAAGGCGTTCGGGCGCTACGACCACGAGGCCGTGGTCATCGACCCGCGCCAGGGCCACGCGTACCTGACCGAGGACGCCTCGGGCCCCAACGGCCTGCTCTACCGCTGGACCCCGCCCCGCGGCTTCCGCCACGGGCGCGGCAGGCTCCGTACGCTCGCGGCCGACGCCGGCGTGCTGCAGGCCGCCAAGTGCATCGACAGCACCGGCCGGTTCGTCGACGACCTCTCGCGCGCCGCGAGGATCGGCACCGTCTACGGGGTCGACTGGGTGGACGTGCCCGACCGCGACGCCCGGACCGTTCCGGTGCGCAAGCAGTTCACGGACGGCGTGGTGACGCGCGGACGCAAGCTGGAGGGCATGTGGTGGGCCGACGGCGGCGCGTACTTCGTCTCCTCCTACGCCCGTGAGGAGAGCCCGGGCACGGCCCACGACGGCCAGGTCTGGTTCTACGACCCCAAGCGGCGCACGATCCGGCTCACCGTCCTGATCGGGGTCAACGCGGATCCGTCGGCGGACGGCGGCTACGACGGCCCCGACAACATCACGGTGTCCCCGTACGGCGGTCTGATCATCGCGGAGGACGGCTCGGGGCTGCAGCACCTGTTCGGCGCGACCGCGTCGGGCCGCACCTACCCGCTGGCGCGCAACGAGCTGAACATCGGATCGGCCGAGGAGCCGGAGTACTCCGAATTCACCGGTGTCTGCTTCGCACCGGACGGGCGCACGCTGTACGCCAACATCCAGGACCCGGGGATCATGCTGGCCATCACCGGGCCGTGGCGGCGCACGCACTGACGCGTGCGCCGGCGCCGGAACCCGCCCGGCGCCCACGCCTCACTGGGCCGGGGAAACCTCCGCGTGGGAGGCCTCGGCCCACTCGGCGAGCAGGAACTCATACGCCTCCGAGGGCCACTCGCCGTCCACCCGGGTCTCGACAAGGTGCCGTATCGCCTCGTTCGCCTCGGCGGCGGACGGGCGGGCGGGCCCTGCGGGTGTGAGTGTCTCGTGCATGGTTTCAAGGCTACGGGCGGGCACTGACAGCCACCTACGGATTACGCGTGGCATCCATCACCCGCGATCCGGACCGGTGGCCGCATGTGCCCGCCCACCTGCTCAGAGTGCCTGTGAGGCCGGCTTGACCATGCCGCGCACTGTGCGCGACTTCACAAAGTCGCCCATGGCGGTCATCTCCCACTCACCGGAGAACTGCTTGATCAGCTTGGCCATCATCACGCCGGTCTGGGGCTCGGCGCTCGTGAGGTCGAAGCGCACCAGCTCCTCGCCACTGGCCGCGTCGATCAGGCGGCAGTAGGCCTTGGCCACGTCCGTGAACTTCTGGCCGGAGAAGGAATTGACCGTGAAGACCAGGCCGGTCGCGTCGGCGGGGATCCGGCCGAGGTCGACGACGATCACCTCGTCGTCGCCCGCGCCCTCACCCGTGAGGTTGTCGCCGGAGTGCTTGATCGCGCCGCCCAGGATCGACAGCTTGCCGAAGTAGCAGCTGTCGATGTGGTTGCGCTGGGGGCCGTACGCGATGACGGAGGCGTCGAGGTCGATGTCCCGGCCGCGGAAGGCGGGCTCCCAGCCGAGGCCCATCTTGACCTGGGAGAGCAGCGGGCGGCCGCCCTTGACCAGGGAGACGGTCTGGTTCTTCTGGAGGCTGACCCGGCCCTTGTCGAGGTTGATCTTTCCGGTGGCGGGGGCGGCGGCCGGGGGCGCGGAGGGTGCCACCGGGGCGGGGGCCGCGGGCGCCGAGGGGGTGGTCGCGCCGCCGAGCCAGGGCGAGGCCGGATAGGTGGCCGGCGGGGCCGGGGGCGCGACGGGCGCCGGGGCGGCGGGCGGGGCCACGGCCTGGGCCGGCGCGGGCTCCTCCTCCACGGAGACCCCGAAGTCGGTGGCGATGCCCGCGAGGCCGTTCGCGTACCCCTGGCCGACCGCGCGCACCTTCCACACGCCTCCGCGCTGGTAGATCTCGACGACGACCAGCGCGGTCTCGGTGCCCAGCTGCGGCGGGGTGAAGCCGGCGATCACCGTGCCGCCGTCGGCGTTGCGCACGGTGGCGGTGGGCTCGATGCCCTGGAAGCTCTGCCCGGCGGCGTCGGGGCTGGCCGTGACCACGATCCGCTCGATGCCGGGGGGCAGCGCGCCGGTGTCCACGGTGATCGAGTCCGGCGTCGAACCACCGCCGGACCGGTAGGTGACACCGGGCCCGGTGGGCTGGTTGAAGAAGATGAAGTCGGCGTCGGAACGCACCTTGCCGTCCGCCGTGAGGAGCAGGGCCGATACGTCGAGACGCACCGGCGCAGCCACGTCGACCGTCACACGAACGGCGTTGAGCGGCAGGTTGGATCCAGGGGTCATAGCGGTCATGCCGGGAGAACGACCGGAGGTGCTTTGCCGTTCCCTTACCCTCGCGGGATATTCGGGATATTTCAGCGCTGATTGCCCGGATGGCCGAGCGCGACGCGTTCGTTTTCGAACGTGTATGCGTCGTTGCGGCGGGCCGGTGTCCCGGCGGCGGGCCGTCAGCCGCCGTCGGGACACCGGTGGGGCAGCGGCGCCGGGACCCCGTCGCGGGCGGGCCCCGCTCAGTCCCCGGTGACCTGGCGCGGCAGCCGCAGCGGGTTGGCCTCGCGCAGCTCCGCCGGAAGGAGCGCGTCCGGCACGGACTGGTAGGCCACCGGCCGCAGCCAGCGCTCGATCGCCGTACCGCCCACCGAGGTGGAGTGCGAGGTGGCCGCCGGGTAGGGACCGCCGTGGTGCTGGGCCGGGGCCACCGCGACCCCGGTCGGCCAGCCGTTGACCACGATCCGGCCCGCGAGCCCGGTGACCTGACCGATCAGCTCGGTGGCCGGGCCCGGCGCGCCCTCGGTCTCGGCGGCCGACAGCTGGAGGGTGGCGCTCAGGTTCCCGCCGAGGCGCCCGAGCACCGCGCCGGCCTCGCTCTGGTCGGCGTACCGCACGACGACGGTGACCGGACCGAAGCACTCCTCGAGGAGGAGATCGTAGGCGCCGCCCTCCAGGAGGTGCCCGGCGCCCACGGTCAGGTAGCCCGCTCCGACGGTGTGCTCCCCGCCGGATCCGGGGGTGACGGGGGCCTCGACGCCCGGCAGCGCGGCCCGCTGCCGCACCCCGGAGACGAAGTTCTCCCGCATCCGGTGGTCGAGCAGCACCCCCGGCTCGGTCTCGCCGAGCGCCTTGGTGAGCTCGCCGGTGACCCGGTCGCCGTCCGCCCCTTCGGGGACCAGCACCAGGCCGGGCTTCACGCAGAACTGGCCGACGCCGAGGGTGACCGAGCCCGCGAGCCCGGCCCCGATCTCCTCGGCGCGTTCGGCGGCGGCGGCCGGGGTGACCACGACGGGGTTGAGGGAACCCAGTTCGCCGTGGAAGGGGATGGGCACGGGCCGGGCGGCGGCCGCGTCGAACAGGGCCCGCCCGCCCCGGATCGAACCGGTGAATCCGGCGGCCGCCACCAGCGGGTGGCGGATCAGCTCCAGGCCGGCGTCGAACCCGTGGACCACGCTCACCACTTCGGCCGGGAGACCGGTGGCGACCGCGGCCCGGCGCAGCAGCGAGGCGCACAGTTCGGAGGTGGCGGGGTGGTCCGGGTGCGCCTTGACGACCACCGGGCAGCCGGCGGCCAGCGCGCTCGCGGTGTCGCCGCCGGGGACGGAGAAGGCGAGCGGGAAGTTGGAGGCGGCGTAGACCGCGACCACGCCGAGCGGAACCTTGTAGCGGCGCAGTTCGGGGCGCGGCGGGCTGAGGGAGGGGTCGGCGCGGTCGATGCGAATGTCGAGGTAGGCCCCGGCGTCCACGGCGTCGGCGAAGGCGCGCAGCTGGCCGGTGGTGCGGGCCAGTTCGCCGGTGAGGCGGCCCGGTCCGAGCGCGGTCTCCGCGTCGGCGGCCTCGATGACGTGGGCGGCGGCCTCGTCCAGCAGTGCGGCGGCGGCGCGCAGGAAGGCGGCGCGGACGGTGGCGTCGGCGAGCGCGCCGCGGGCGGCGTGGGCCGCCCGTACGGATTCGTCCACCTCCTGGGATGTGGCCTCCACCGCAACCTGTTCGCGCTGCTTCCCGGTGCGGGGGTCCACACTCCAGACTGATGTCGTTGTCATGGCCCGCTGCCTCCTGGATCGTTCAGTATTCTGAACGCTGTTCCGGTGGATGAATGATCACATCTGCTGTGGACTCTATTTCCGCGTCCTCGGCGTGACAAGAGGCGATCAGAGGGGGAAGCAGGCGTATGACGACGACCGAGGCGGGGATCCCGGCCCAGGCGGCGCCGGTCAAATCGGCGGTGCGGACCGTCCTGCTCCTGGAGCACTTCGCGGCGCGGCCCGGGCTGCACAGCCTGGCCGACATCCAGAGCGACCTCTCCCTGCCCAAGTCCAGCCTCTACATGCTGCTGCGCACCCTGGTGAACCTGGGGTGGGTGGAGACGGACGCGACGGGCACGCGGTACGGCATCGGCGTACGGGCCCTGCTGGTCGGCAGCTCGTACATCGACGGGGACGAGGTCGTCGCCGCCGCCCGGCCCACCCTGGACCGGCTCTCCGACGACACGACGGAGACCATCCACCTGGCCCGGCTGGACGGAACGAGCGTGGTCTACCTCGCCACCCGGCAGTCCCAGCACTACCTGCGGCCCTTCACCCGGGTCGGGCGGCGGCTGCCCGTGCACTCGACGGCGCTGGGCAAGGCGCTGCTGGCCACGCACACCGACGAAGAGGTGCGGGGGCTGCTGCCGCGCCGGCTGGAGGCGGTCACCGAGCACACGATCACCGACCGGGAGCGGCTGATCGAGGAGCTGGCGCTGGTGCGGGAGCAGGGCTACGCGGTGGACCGGGAGGAGAACACGCTCGGGCTGCGCTGCTTCGGGGTGGCCGTGCCGTACCGGACGCCGGCCCGGGACGCGGTCAGCTGTTCGGTGCCGGTGGCGCGGCTGACGGGGGAGCACGAACAGCTCATCAAGGCGGCGCTGTTCGAGGCGCGGGACCGGCTGTCGGTCGTGACGCGCCGCATGTGAGGCCGCGGCCGAGGCCGCAGGCGGTGAGTATGTGAGGCCGCACGGGGCGCGATGGGTGTGATGGGTGTGATGCGGGCGTGGTCCTCCCCCGCGTGGGGGAGGCGGTTCCCCTTCAAGGGGGAGGTGGCGGGGGCGCGCAGCCGCGACCGTTGAGTCATGAACACGCGAGAGGTGCAGTCGCAGTCGAGTGAGGTGACGGGCGCGAAGCAGCCGTTGCCCTTCCGCCCGGGGACCGGGCAGCGGATCCTGCGGGCGGTGGCCGTGGCCGCCACCGTGCCGTATGTGGGGCTCAAGGCGGCCTGGCTGGCCGGGAGCAGCCTCGGGATACCCGAGGGAAGCGTCCTGCGCGAGCAGGGCCCGTTCTTCACCGTGGCCAATTCCGTGACGCTGGCCATGGACGCCTGCGTGATCCTGCTCGTGCTCGTGCTCACCAGGCCCTGGGGTATACGGGTGCCGGCCTGGCTGCTGACCGTCCCGGTGTTCGTGGCCACCGGTCTGCTGACCCCGATCGTCGTCGCGTACCCCGGACAACTGCTTCTGCGGGCACTCGGGTTCGGACCCGACCCGGTGGTGGAGGCGGCGCGCGCACCCTTCCTGGACCCATGGGTGTTCGTGGTTGTCTACACCGGGTTCATCGTTCAAGGACTCGCCCTGGCCGGGCTGTTCGTGCCCTACGCGCGGGAGCGCTGGGGGCGGCGGTGGCAGGGCGTGACAGGGAAGCGGCTGCCGCCGTCCACGGGGGTGGTGGCGGCAGCCGCGGCGGTCGGCAGCCTGGCGATCGCGGCGGTGTACGGGTACTGGACCTTCGGCGGGACAGCCGGTCTGGGCGCCGCACATGTGGCCGACCGGTCCTCGGACACGGCCGTGGGGTCCGCGACCCACGCGCTGTGCGCGCTCGCCGCCGCGGCGGGAGCCCTGCTGCTCGCCCGCGGTGGAACGCTCCCGGCGAGCCGGCCGCTCGGCCTCGCCTGGATCGGCGGGGCGGCCACGCTGAGCTGGGGGGCGTGGATGCTGATCGCCTCGACGGGGCCGCAGCCGGCCGGGGGCGAAGGGCCTCCCGCCACCATGGTGTTGATCTATGCTGGCCAGGTGATCACCGGATTGCTCACCGGCACCGTCCTCATACGCTTCCTCACCGCACCACGCGCGGTGTGACCCGGCTGCTGGGCGCGGGGGCCCGGTGGCGCTGGGTGCACCTGATACTCGGCGGCGCCCTGCTCATGCCGTACTTCCTGCTCACGCAGGTGGTGGTCGGCGTGGCCGCCGGCGGGGTCAACGCGCTCAACTCAGCGCGGCTCACCTTCCTGGCCTACGGGCTCTCCCTGCCCCTCGTCGCCGTCACGGGGCTGTTCGGGCCGGTCCGGCCGATGTCGGTGACCGCCGTCCGGGCCATGTGCGCGGTGCCGGGGGAGCGGCTGGCCGACGGGCCGGCGAAATCCTGGGCCGCCCGGGGACGGGCCTCGGCCTGGTGGACCCTGCACCTGGGGACCGGAGCACTGATCAGCGGAATGACCCTCGCGGTGCCGCCCATGGCGGTCATGCTGATCGCGGTTCCGATCGTGGGCGGCCTGGAGGACGTCCGGTTGGGGTACGGCTGGTTCGCGACGGACGCCGGCCCGTACGGCGCCCCGTTGCTCGGGATCGGCCTGCTGGCCGGGCTCGTCCTGTGCGCCGCCGGGGCCGGGCAGCTGATGGCCCGCACGGCTCCCGTCCTGCTCGGGCCGACCGCCGCGGACAAGCTGGCCGCGGCCGAGGAGCGGGCCGCCGACCTGGCCGTGCGCAACCGGCTCGCGCGGGAGCTGCACGACGCGGTCGGGCACGCGCTGAGCGCCGTCACCCTCCAGGCGGTCGCCGCCCGGCGGATGCTGGAGCGCGATCCCGAGTTCGTACGGGAGGCGCTGGCCGCGATCGAGGACACCACCCGGCGGACGGTGGGCGAGCTGGACGCCGTACTGGGTCTGCTGCGGGACGGGGACCCGGCCCGGCCGGACGCCGCGCCCGCACCCACCCTCGGCGCCGACCTCGACGGGCTGCTGGCCCGCACCCGGGCCGCCGGCACCACCGTCACCGCGCACCAGGCCCCCGGACCCGTCGGGGACTGGGCCGCGCTCCCGGCGATCGCCTCCCGCGAGGCGTACCGGATCGTCCAGGAGGGTCTCAGCAACGCCCTGCGCCACGGCGCGGGCCCGGTGGATCTGCGGATCCGCGTACACGACGGCCCCGGCGCCGGCACCGCATCCCGTGAACTGGAGATCACCATGACCAATCCGCCCGCCGCCCCCGACGACCGGGAGCCCCGTACCACCGGGGGCCGCGGCCTGCGCGGCTCCGCGGAACGGGCCGCGCTGCTCGGCGGCAGCGTCGTGGCCGGCCCGCACGGGGGCCTGTGGCGGCTGCGGGCCGTCCTCCCGCTCGCCGGGGGCGACCGGTGACCGGCCCCGCCCCGGCGGGCCGGCCGCCGCTGCGCATCGTGCTCTGCGACGACGAACGGATGGTCCGCACCGCGCTGCGGGTCATCCTGGAGGCCGAAGCCGATCTTGAGGTCGTCGGTGAGGCGGCCACCGGGGCCGAGGCGGTCTCGCTGGTCCGCTCGCTGACCCCCGACGTGGTGCTGATGGACGTCCGGATGCCCGAGATCGACGGCATCCGGGCCACCGAACAGATCCTCGCCACCATGGCCGAGCCGCCCCGGATCGTGGTCGTCACCACCTTCGAGAACGACGCCTACGTCTATGACGCGCTGCGTGCGGGAGCCGTCGGATTCCTCCTCAAACGGGCCGACCCCGACGAGCTGATCGGCGCGGTCCGGCTCGTCGCCCGCGGCGACTCCCTGCTCTTCCCGGCCGCCGTCCGCTCCCTCGCCGCCACGCGCACGGCCGGCGCCCCGCCCGCAGACGCGCCCTGGGTGGCCCGGCTCACCGACCGCGAGGCCGACGTACTGCGTCTGATGGCCACCGGGCTGTCCAACCACGAGATGAGCGAGCGCCTCGGGGTCGGGCCCCAGACGGTCAAGACGCACGTCGCGTCGGTCCTCACCAAGACCGGCTCCCGCGACCGCACCCAGGCGGTCATCGCGGCCTACGAGGGGGGCTTCATCATGAAGAAAGGCTGAGAACCCCGCCACAATCGGGGCAGAGCGGAACGGCCGGGAAGCCCGGGACGTCCTTCTGGGGGATGAACAAAACGATCAGGCGTGCGTCGGTCTTCTGTCTGCTCCTGGTGCTGGCCCTGCTGGTCCGCGTCACCTGGGTGCAGGCATACCAAGGCCAGGCCCTCGCAGACGACAAGCACAATCGCCGGAACCTCATCGGGCAGTACGAGAACCCGCTGGGGAACATCATCGTGGGCGGGGAGGCGATCACCGGCTCGGTGAAGACGGGCGGCAAGGACTTCGCCTACAAGCGGACGTACGTCGACGGCCCCCTCTACGCACCGATCACGGGCTACAGCTCCCAGGCCTACGGCACCACCATGCTGGAGGGCATCTACAAGAACGTGCTCAACGGCTCCGACAGCCGGCTGAAGACCGTGATGGACATGCTCACCAACAAGCGGGCAGCTCCCGGGAACGTCCTGACCACCATCGACAAGGACGTCCAGAAGGCCGCCTACGACGCGCTCCAGGGCAAGCAGGGCGCCGCCGTGGCCCTGGACCCCAGGACCGGCGAGATCCTGGCCGTGGTGAACAACCCCTCCTTCGACCCGGGCACCATCACCGGCGCCAACGACGAGAAGGCCTGGACCGAGCTCTCCGCCGACAAGGGCAAGGCCATGGAGAACGTGGCCCTGCGCAAGCCCCAGGCGCCCGGCTCCACCTTCAAGCTGGTCACCCTCGCCGCGGCGATCGAGAACGGTCTGGTCACCGACATCGACCGGCAGACCGGAATCCCCGACCCGTACACGATCCCCGGCACCCGCACCGCGCTGCCCAGCGAGGCCGGCTCCGCGGCCTGCAACAACGTCTCGGTGCGCACCGCCCTGCGGCTGTCGTGCAACAACGTCTTCGCGGAGCTCGCCTCCAAGCTCGGCCAGGACAAGATGCGGGCGACGGCCGAGAAGCTCGGGTTCAACGTGCAGATCGACACCCCGGTGCGCACCAACCCGTCGAGCAAGTACCCGGCGAAGAAGATGTCGGTCGACCAGGTCGCACAGACCGGCATCGGCCAGTTCGACGTACAGGCCACCCCGCTCCAGATGGCGATGGTCACGGCCGCGATCGAGAACGGCGGCAAGCTGGTCGCCCCGCACATGGTCTCCGAGGTCACCGACGCGGGCGGCGACGTGCTGGAGAGCTTCAAGGATCCGAAGTCCCAGCAGGTCATGGACGCGAAGACCGCCTCGATGATCCGCGACGCCATGCGCACGGTCGCCACCGAGGGCGGCGGCAAGCCGGCCCAGGTGTCGGGGGCCGAGGTGGGCGGCAAGACCGGTACCGCCCAGCGCGGCGTGAACAACAGCCTCGCCCCGCTGGCCTGGTTCACCTCCTACGGCAAGCAGGACGGCAAGCAGATCGCGGTGGCCGTGGTGATCGAGAACTCCGACACCGACCGCTCCGAGATCGGCGGCGGCAAACTGGCCGCACCCATCGCCCAGAAGATGATGGCGGCCTGGCTGAAGAAGTAGCGGCGGGAGCCGCACTGTGACGCGCCGGGAACCGCCGAGGGGCCCGGCGCGTTTCCTTTCCCATGATCAGAACCGCACAGGCAGCCGACCTCCCCGCGATCGCCGCCCTGCACACCAGGGCCCGTGCCACCTACTACCAGGGACACATTCCCGAGCAGGCGTACCTGGGTGACGCCGAACTCCAGCGGACCCGCGAGGGCTGGTCGCGGGCCATATCCCGGGACGCCGCAGAAGGAGGCGTGCTCTGCGCCGAGCAGGACGGTGAGCTGACCGGGGTCGCCGCGTACCGCACACAGGACGGCGAGACCACGCTCACCCAGCTCCATGTGGACCCGGTCCACTGGCGCCACGGCACGGGAGCCGCCCTCCACGCCGCCTGCGTGGAGCTCTGGCGGCGGGCCGGGATCGGCCGGGTCCGCCTGGAGGTCTACGAGCACAACCTCCGCGCCCGGGCCTTCTACGCGACCCGGGGCTGGCTCGCGGACCCGTCGGCCCCCCACGCCGGCACCCACGTCACCCTCTGGCTGCAGGTGGGCGACGTGCCGGACCCGTCGGGGGACTGAGCCCGGGGAATCATCCCGGGGGCTGAGTCCGGGGAATGAGACGGGGCAGCGGACGGTTGAACCGCAAACCGTTTCATTCCCCACCCGAACCCGGAGAAAAGAAGGATCATGCGCGTCGAGATCTGGAGCGACATCGCCTGCCCCTGGTGCTACATCGGCAAGGCCCGTTTCACCAAGGGCCTGGCCGAGTTCGCGCACCGCGACGAGGTGGAGGTCGTCTTCCGGTCCTTCGAGCTCGACCCGAACGGCGCGAAGGGTGTCACCGCCCCCGTCGTGGAGATGCTCGCCAAGAAGTACGGCCGCACCCTCGACGAGGCGCGCGGCATGGAGGAGCACGTCGCCGCCAGCGCCCGTGCGGAGGGGCTCACCTACCGCACCGACGGCCGCGACCACGGCAACACCTTCGACATCCACCGGCTGCTGCACCTGGCCGCGGCCCGCGGCCGCCAGGAGCAGCTGCTCGACCTCGCGTACCGGGCCAACTTCGGCGAGGAGCGCTCGGTCTTCGACCCCGAGGTGCTGATCGCGCTCGCCGTCGAGGCCGGGCTGGACGAGGCCGAGGCCCGCTCCGTCCTCGCCGACGACTCCGCCTACGCCGACGAGGTCCGGGCCGACGAGCGCGAGGCCGCCGAGCTGGGTGCGAACGCCGTGCCGTTCTTCGTCCTCGACCGCCGCTACGGGATCTCCGGCGGCCAGCCGGCCGAGGTGTTCACCCGCGCCCTGGAGCAGGCGTGGGCCGGGCGCGAGGTCGAGGAACCGGCCGCCGCGGCCGAGGCCTGCGAGCCCGACGGGGCGTGCGCAGTCCCGCAGGCATAAGGAATGCTTTGAGTGGGGGCAGGAAACTCGGTAATGGACTTTGGGTCGCTCCTGGAGGAGAGTTGAAGGCATGGATCTTCCGCTCGCCGAAGCGACCCGTGCCGAGTTCGCCCCCTCCACCACCTACCTGAACACCGCCAATTGCGGAGTCGTCCCGCGTTCCGCCGTCGCGGCCGTACGGGAGCTGGCCGAGGCGGCGGGGGCCGGGGTCCCCGCCGGTTTCGGTGACTTCGACCGCGTGAACGGGGCCCGGGCGTCCTTCGCCCGCCTGGTCGGCGTGGACCCCGAACGCGTGTCCGTCGGCTCGGCCGTGTCCACCCATGTCGGCCTCGTCGCCGCCTCGCTCCCGCCCGGCGCCGAAGTGCTCTGCCCCGAGGGTGAGTTCGCCTCGGTGATCAACCCCTTCGTGGTCCGGGGCGACCTCAAGGTGCGCTTCGCGCCCCTCGAGTCCGTCGCCGGGGAGGTCGGTCCCGGCACCGCCCTGGTCGCGCTGAGCGCCGTGCAGTCCGCGGACGGCCGCAAGGCCGACCTGGCCGCGGTGCGCGCGGCGGCGACGGCCCACGGGGCCCGGATGCTCGTCGACGCGACCCAGGCGGCGGGCTGGCTCCCCTTCGATGCCTCGCCGTACGAGTACACGGTCACCGGGGGCTACAAGTGGCTGCTCGGCGTGCGCGGGGCCTCGTACCTGACGGTGTCGCGGAAGGCCCAGGACACGCTGACCCCGCTGCACGCCGGATGGGTGGCGGCCGAGTCGATGTGGGACTCCACCTACGGTCCGATGCCGCAACTCGCCCGCGGAGCGCGCCGGTTCGACGAGTCCCCGGCCTTCCTCGCCTACCACGCCTCCGAGCGCGCGCTCGCCCTGCTGGAGCGGATCGGCATCGAGAACGTGCACGCGCACGACACCGCCCTCGCCGCCCGCTACCGGGCCGGGCTCGCCGGCCTCGGCCACGAGCCCGTCCCCGGGGACTCCGCCATCGTCTCCGTGCCGGGTCTCGCCGACCGCCGGCCCGCCCTGCAGGCGGCCGGCATCGCCACGTCCGCCCGTGCGGGCCTGCTGCGGGCCTCCTTCCACCTCTACAACACCGAGGCGGACGTGGACCGGCTCCTGGACGCCCTCTCCGCCTCCTGACGCCGCGGAGCCCGCGCGTACAGTGCCGCCATGAGCGAGGTGAGCGCCGTGGGCGATGTGCTGCACGTGAAGGGGCGGGTACTGGTCGGGCCCGACGAGGTCCGTGACGAGCTCTGGGTGGTGGGCGGCCGGATCTCGTACGAGCGCCCGCCCGGCGCCCGCGAGATCACCACGGTGACCGGCTGGGCCCTGCCCGGACTGGTCGACGCGCACTGCCACGTGGGGCTGGACGCCCACGGCCCGGTCGACGCCGAGACCGCCGAGCGCCAGGCCCTCACCGACCGCGACGCGGGCACCCTCCTCATCCGGGACGCCGGATCGCCCTCGGACACCCGCTGGATCGACGACCGCGAGGACCTGCCGAAGATCATCCGGGCCGGCCGGCACATCGCGCGCACCCGCCGCTACATCCGCAACTACGCCCACGAGATCGAGCCCGCCGACCTCGTCGAGTACGTGGGCCGCGAGGCGCTGCGCGGCGACGGCTGGGTCAAGCTCGTCGGTGACTGGATCGACCGCGACGCCGGTGACCTCGCGGCCTGCTGGCCGCGCGCCGAGGTCGAGGCGGCCATCGCCGAGGCGCACCGGCTCGGAGCCCGGGTCACGGCGCACTGCTTCGCCGAGGACTCGCTGCGCGACCTGGTCGAGGCGGGCATCGACTGCATCGAACACGCCACCGGCCTCACCGAGGACACCATCCCGCTGTTCGCGGAGCGCGGGGTCGCGATCGTCCCCACGCTCGTGAACATCGCGACGTTCCCGAAGATGGCGGCGGGCGGCGAGGCGAAGTTCCCGCGCTGGTCCGGGCACATGCGAAGGCTCCACGAACGGCGGTACGACACCGTCCGCGCCGCGTACGACGCGGGCATCCCGGTCTACGTCGGCACCGACGCGGGAGGTTCCCTGCCGCACGGCCTGGTCGCCGCAGAGGTCTCGGAGCTGGTGAAGGCCGGGATCCCGGCGATCGAGGCCCTGTCGGCCACGACCTGGGCGGCCCGCGAATGGCTCGGCCGGCCGGGCCTGACCGAGGGGGCGCCCGCCGACCTCGTGGTCTACGCCGCTGACCCGCGGGCCGACGTACGGACGCTCGCGCAGCCGCTGCGGGTCGTCGTGAACGGCGGAATCCGGGCCTGAGCCCCGCGTCGGCACCCTGTTGACGTCGCGTGACATCGGTGGCCCGTCGGTCGTTGAAGACGACCGCACGGGCCGGATGTCCGTGAAAGGGGAGAACTCTCGTTCTTCATGAGGCGCAATGATTCGAATGTGCGCCCGGAAACCACCCTTTGGGGTGAAGTAACGTCAGGTTGCCCCCCGTTCACCCACAGTGCGTAAAGATTCCGGGGTCGAGGCCGTCGGCGCGCGCAATGTCCCCCATTGGCGCCGCGACGGCGCCCAACTCCCCGGGGGTTCCACCACCTTGAACAGCCATACCTTCCGCATGCCCGCGGCCGTCCTGCTCGCCACGGGAGTGGTCGCCCTCCTCACCGCCCCGCCCGCCTTCGCCACGGGAGGCGGCGGGGCCGGGGGCGAGGGCAAGGCCAACGCGGTCGTCCTGCGCGCCGGGCTGGACGTGGGTCTGCTCAACAAGACCGTCCACGTCCCGCTGAAGGCGACCCTCAACGAGGTCAGCGCCCCGGCGGCGGCCGAGAAGACGGCGCTGGCCGTCACCCTGGACGGTGTCGAGGGGAACCGCCCGGTCAGTGTCCTGCGCGCGACCGTCGCCACGTCCAAGGCGACCGCCGACAAGACCCGGGCCGAGGCGGAGGCCAACCTCGCCAAGGCCTCCGTCCACGTGCCCGGACTGCCGCTGCTCTCCCTGATCGAGGTGGAGAAGGTCACCTCCAAGGCCGTCTGCGAGGCGGGCAAGAAGCCGGTGGCCAGCGCGAACGTCCTCGGCAAGGTGACCGCGCTCGGCAGGAAGGTCACCCTCACGGCCGGCGGCCCCACCAAGGTCGACGTCCCCGGCGTGGGCCAGGTCCACCTGGAGCTGTCCGGTACGGAGACCACCTCCACCACGGCCGCCGCGGCCGCGCTCCGCCTGAAGGTGTCGGTGAACCCGCTGAACCTGAACGTGGCCAAGGTCGACGGCGAGATCGTGCTCGCCGAGGCGCGCTGCGAGTCCCCGGCGGGCGCAGCGCCCGCGTCGGCCCCGCCCGTGAAGACGGACGTCAAGCCGCAGGCCGGGACGGGGACCGGCTCCGGCATCGCGTCCGGTACCACCACCGGCGCCAACCTCGCCGAGACCGGCGGCGGTTCACTGACTCCCTACGTCGCGGGCGGGGCGCTGACCCTGCTCGCCATCGGCGGGGGCGCCCTCCTGCTGACCCGGCGGGGCAGGGCCTCGTAGGACGGGCGGGAGCCCCGGGCCGCCGTCCGGCGTGCCCGACCCGGGGAGCACTTGGAGGGGAGTGCTCGACGGGTGGCGGGGGCGGGCGGGCGGCGTGCCGTCCCGGGGAGCACCTGGAGGGGAGTGCTCAACGGGCGGCATGCCCAGCGGACGACGTGCTCAGCGGGCGGCGTGCTCGATGGGCGGCGTGCTCAGCGGGCCGCGTGCTCCAGTCCCTGCCCGCCCGCGCCGCGTGACATCACCGCTTCGGTGACCTGCCGGTCGATCCGCGCGTACTCGCTCAACTTCGCGTCCGGGAGCGAGGTGTCCGAGGCCGCGCAGGAGGTGCACACGACGCGGAACGGAGGCCCCATGTCCGAGTACTGCGTGAGGAATTCGGCCTTCACCACCTCCCAGCGGCCAGGACGGCCGGCCGCCGGGGAGAAGGTGAAGCGGGGGACCGAGGACTGGTTGCCGCGGAGTTTGTCGGCCGGGACGAAACTGGCGACCTGGTCGCCCATGCCGAAGACCACCCAGGTGCCGTTGATCTTCTCGTAGGGCTGCGGAACGTGGTTGTGCGTGCCGATGATCAGGTCGATGTCGGGGAGGCCGTCGGCCGAGCGGGAGGCGGTCAGCGCCTGCGCCAGTTCCTTCTGCTGCTCGTCGGGCGCCGTCTGCCATTCGGTGCCCCAGTGGACGCTCAGCACCACCACGTTCGCACCACCCGCCCGCGCGGCCCGGGCGTCGGCGATGATCCGGTCCTTGTCGATCAGGTTGACGGCCCACGGCTTGCCCTCGGGAAGCGGGATGCCGTTCGTGCCGTACGTGTAGGAGAGCTGGGCGACCTTCGCGCCGCCCGCCGCCATCAGTGCCGGGTTCCTGGCCTCCTCGGCGCTGCGGGCCGACCCGACGTGCGGGACGCCGACGCGGTCGAGGTGCTCCAGGGTGCGGGCGAGGCCCTCGTAGCCGTCGTCCAGGGTGTGGTTCGAGGCGGTGGAACAGCTGTCGTACCCGGCGTCCTTGAGGGCGTCCGCGAGCTGGTGCGGGGCCTTGAAGGTGGGATAGCCGGTGTAGGGGCCGCCGGGGCGGCCGTACGGTATCTCGTGGTGGCATATCGCAAGGTCGGCGGTGGAGACCAGGGGTTTGACCCCGGCGAGTATCTTCCGGAAGTCGTGCCCTCCGGCCGTGTCCGCGTCGTCCGCGGACCGCTGGATTATGGAGGGGTACGGGATGATGTCGCCCGTCGCCACCAGCGTGAACGGCTTCCCGGCGGCGGGAGCGGCGGCGGATTCCTCGGGCCGGCCCGCCTCGCCCTGCCCCGCCTCGCCCTGCCCCGGCTCGCCCCGGAGCCGCTGTTCCGTGGCGGGCGCCGCGCCGCTGTCGAGCAGCCGCGGTACGGCGTAGATCCCGCCGCCCACTACGGCCAGCCCGGCCAGCGCCGCGCCGATCCTGGCGGATGCCTTCATTCCCGACCCCCGATGTCGTACGCCGATGCGGGGATTCTCGTCCGGCCCCGCGCCCTCCACCATGGCACGCGGCCGTACGGGTGAATCGGGCACCGGCGCGGAACCGGCCCGCGATCGCCGCCGGGTCAGTGCCCGGTCAGTGCGAGGGCGTGGTCCATGGCCTGCAGCAGCCGGCCCGTCGTCGCCCGGTCGCGCACCGCCAGCCGCAGCCAGGAGTGGTCCAGCCCCGGGAAGGTGTCCCCGCGGCGGACGGCGAAGCCGAGCGCGCGCAGCCGGGTGCGGACCTCGGCCCCGGCCGCCACCCGGATCAGGACGAACGGCCCCTCCGCCTCCCCGACGACCGTCACCTCGTCGAACTCCGCCAGCCCGGCCAGCAGATGCGCCCGGTCCACCGCGATCCGCCGGGCCGCCTCCTCCGCCTCGGCCAGCGCCGCCGGAGCCACACAGGCCTCGGCCGCCACCAGCGCCGGGGTCGACACCGGCCAGAGCGGCTGCGCGGCCGCCAGTTGCGCGATCACCTCGGGCTCGGCCAGCACGTAGCCGATCCGCAGCCCCGCCAGCCCCCACGTCTTGGTCAGGCTCCGCAGCACCACCAGCCCCGGCAGGTCCATCCGGCCGGCCAGGGCCTCCCGCTCGCCCGGGACGGCGTCCATGAACGCCTCGTCCACCACCAGGATCCGGCCCGGCCGTGCCAGCGACGCCAGCGTTCCCGCCGGGTGCAGCACGGACGTCGGGTTGGTCGGATTGCCGATCACCACCAGGTCCGCGTCCTCGGGAACGGCCGCGGGGTCGAGCCGGAAGCCGTCCGCGGCCCGCAGCACCACCCGCTCGACCCGGTGCCCCGCGTCCCGCAGGGCCGCTTCCGGCTCGGTGAACTGCGGGTGCACCACGACCGGCCGTACGGCTCCCAGGGCCCGCGCGATCAGTACGAAGGCCTCCGCGGCCCCGGCCGTCAACAGCACCCGCTCGACCGGCAGCCCGTGCCGAGCCGCCACCGCCGCGCGGGCGGGCCGCCCGTCGGGGTATGCGGCGAGATCCCCGAGGGAGGCGGCGATCCGCTGCTTGAGCCAGTCCGGCGGCGTCTGCGCACGTACGTTGACCGCCAGGTCCACCAGCGCGGAGCCCGCGTCGATCACCTCGGCGTCCCCGTGGTGGCGCAGGTCGTGCGCGTGCGCCGTGGCCACCGCGCAGGTCGCCGCCACCGACCGCCTCTTGGGCACGAGGAGTTCCCCGCCGTTCGCGAGGGCGGCGGCCTCCGCCACCGACGGGGTCCCGGCGGCCGTGCGCGTGGCCTCCGAGGGATGCGGAACGGCGATGGCGGCCAGCCGTTCGGCCGGGTAGCTCACCAGGGGAACGCCGAAACGTTTCGCCGCACCGGTGATCCCGGGCTCGTCCGCCTTCGACTCCACCGTGGCCAGTGCCGTCACCGCCCCCACGGCCAGCCCGGCCCCCCGCAGCGTCTCCTCGACCAGGGCGCAGACCTCCGCGACGGAGACCCCCGCGCGTCCGCCGACCCCGACCACCACCTGCGTCGTGTACTCGCCCACCGGGGATCCTCCCTCCGTAGCCACCGTCACCAACACCGCCTCCGGCCCATTACCGGCGTCCGCAGCCCGGTCGTCAACACTCCGCCGCCCGCCACCCGCGCACGGACGTGCGCCCGCGGCGAGGAATCTGTATTCAGGGGCACATGGCCGTGATCGTGGCGTTGGGCGCGTTCCTGATGACCCTGGCGGGAGGTTGGGCGGCGCAGCGCGTCACCGACCGCCGCCACCTCGTGCTGGGCCTCGCCGGCGGGCTCATGCTCGGCGTCGTGGGCCTCGACCTGCTCCCGGAGGCCCTCCACGCGGCGGGTGACGAGGTGTTCGGGGTCCCGCTCGCCCTGCTGCTCTTCGTCGCCGGCTTCCTGGTCGCGCACGTCGTGGAACGGCTGCTCGCCGTCCGCCAGGCCGCGCACGGGGCCGAGGAAGGCATCGAGGGCAGTGCGCGCGTCCCCCAGGTCGGACTGACCGCGGCCGCGGCCATGGTCGGCCACAGCCTGGCCGACGGCGTGGCCCTGGGCGCGGCCTTCCAGGTCGGCGGAGGGATGGGCGTGGCCGTCGCGCTGGCCGTCATCACCCACGACTTCGCCGACGGGTTCAACACGTACACGCTCACCAGGGTCTACGGGAACGACCGCCGCAAGGCCCTGCTGATGCTCTACGCCGACGCCGTCGCCCCGGTCGTGGGCGCGGCGTCCACTTTGCTGTTCACACTTCCGGAGGAACCCCTCGGCGCCTACCTCGGCTTCTTCGGGGGCGTCCTGCTGTACCTCGCGTCCGCCGAGATCCTGCCCGAGGCACACCACAAGCACCCCGCCCTGTCCACGCTGATGTGCACGGTGGGCGGGGTGGCCGGGATCTGGCTGGTGGTGGGCATCGCGGACTGAACGCCGGCGCGGGACGGAGGTCACCGCCGTGCTGCCGCGGCTTCCGTGAAGCGGCGCGCGACGGACGGCTCCGCCGCCCAGTGCGTGTGCAGGTAGCTGGCGTGCACGCCCTGCTGCACGAAGCCCTCGACCCGGCGCTCCGGGTGCGTGAACCCCCAGGCCGGGGTCGCCCCGGCGCCCGGCTCGATCACCGTCCGGTGGAACTCGTGCCCGCGCAGCCGGGTGCCGGCCTGCGCGAGCGCGCTGTCGGACACCGCCACCGCCTCGCGGTAGCCGAGGGTGAGGCGCTCCGACATCCGCGCGTCGGCGTCGAGCACCCCGCACATGGGCTTCCCGTCCAGCGACCGCCCGAGGTACAGCAGCCCGGCGCACTCGGCCGCCACCGGGCCGCCGGCCCCGGCGAAGGCGGCGACGGCCGCCCGCAGCGGTTCGTTGGCGGACAGCTCGGGCGCGTACATCTCCGGGAAGCCGCCGCCGATCACCAGGCCGGTGGTGTCCTCGGGGAGCGCCTCGTCCCGCAGGGGGTCGAAGGTGACGACCTCCGCTCCGGCGGCCGTGAGCAGCTCCGTGTGCTCGGCGTAGGAGAACGTGAACGCGGCCCCTCCCGCGACCGCGATCACCGGCCTCCGGCCGGGGCTCCGCTCCGGACCCGGCGCCCCGGCAGCCGGCGCGGCCCGGTCCGGTGACCACGCCTCGCAGTCCAGCTGCGGGGCCGTGCGGGCCAGGGCCATCAGGGCGTCCAGGTCGCAGCCCGCCCGCACCTGCGCGGCCAGCGCCGACACCGAGGCCAGCGCGTCGGTGTGCCGCTCGGCCACGGGGACCAGCCCCAGGTGGCGCGAGGGCGTGGCCACCTGCGGAGCCCGCCGCAGGACGCCGAGGACCGGCATCCCCGCCTCCTCCAGGGCCTCCCGCAGCATCACCTCGTGCCGGTCGGAGCCGACCTTGTTCAGGATCACGCCCCCCAGCCGCACCTGCGGGTCGAAGGACGCGAAGCCGTGCACCAGGGCCGCCACCGACCGCGACTGCGAGGACGCGTCGACCACGAGCACCACCGGCGCCCGCAGCAGCTTCGCGACCTGCGCCGTCGACGCCAGTTCACCCCGGCCCGCGGCCCCGTCGTAGAGCCCCATCACGCCCTCGACCACGGCCAGGTCGCACCCGGCCGCCCCGTGCGCGAACAGCGGGGCGACCAGGTCGGGCCCGCACATGAAGGCGTCGAGGTTGCGTCCCGGGCGGCCGGTGGCCAGCGCGTGGTAGCCGGGGTCGATGTAGTCGGGCCCGGCCTTGTGCGGGGACACCGCGAGGCCGCGCTCCGAGAAGGCCGCCATCAGGCCCGTGGCGACGGTGGTCTTGCCGCTGCCGGACGATGGAGCGGCGATGACCAGCCGGGGGATGTCGAACGAAGTCACCACTCGATGCCCTTCTGGCCCTTCTGGCCGGCGTCCATCGGGTGCTTGACCTTGGTCATCTCGGTGACGAGGTCCGCGAACTCCACCAGCTTCTCCGGCGCGTTGCGGCCCGTGATCACCACGTGCTGCGTGCCCGGCCGGTTGCGGAGCACCTCGATGACCTCGTCGACATCGATCCAGCCCCAGTGCATCGGGTAGGCGAACTCGTCGAGCACGTACAGCTTGTGCGTCTCGGCGGCCAGGTCGCGCTTGACCTGCTCCCAGCCCTCCTTGGCCGCCTGCTCGTTGTCGAGCTGCGCGTCCCGCTGGACCCAGGACCAGCCCTCGCCCATCTTGTGCCAGACGACGGAGCCGCCCTCGCCGGAGGCGCCGAGGACCTTGAGCGCGTTCTCCTCGCCGACCTTCCACTTCGCCGACTTGACGAACTGGAACACCCCGATCGGCCAGCCCTGGTTCCAGGCGCGCAGCGCCAGCCCGAAGGCCGCCGTCGACTTGCCCTTGCCGGGGCCGGTGTGGACGAAGACCAGCGGACGGTTGCGGCGCTGGCGCGTCGTGAGCCCGTCGTCCGGAACGACGGACGGCTGTCCCTGAGGCATTAAGCGGCCCTCCTGTTGCTGCTGTTGGGTGAAGCGGTGGATGCCACCGCGGTACGTACGTTCTTCACGAGCCCGGCCAGCGAGTCGGCCCGCAGCCCGTCGAGCGTGACGGAGGGCCCGCCGAGGTCCCGCGCCAGTACGCCCGCCAGCCCCAGCCGGACCGGCCCGGACTCGCAGTCCACGACGACGGAGGCGACGCCTGCGGCCTGCAGCAGCCGCGCGCTGTGCCCGGCGAGCTCCCGCGGGCTGCTGTCCGTACGGCCCCCGGCGTTCCCGGCCGAGGTGGCCCGCCCGTCGGTGACGACCACGAGCAGCGGCCGGCGCGAGGGATCCCGCAGCCGCTCGATCCGCAGCACCTCGTGGGCCTTGAGCAGTCCGGCGGCCAGCGGGGTGCGGCCGCCCGTCGGCAGCTGCTCCAGCCGGGCCGCTGCCGCATCCACCGAGGAGGTCGGCGGCAGGGCCAGCTCGGCCGAGGCCCCGCGGAAGGTGATCAGGCCGACCTTGTCCCGGCGCTGGTAGGCGTCGAGGAGCAACGAGAGCACGGCGCCCTTGACCGCGCTCATGCGCTGCCGGGCGGCCATGGAGCCCGAGGCGTCGACGACGAAGAGCACGAGGTTGCCCTCCCGGCCCTCCCGCGTGGCCTGGCGCAGATCGTCCTTGCGGATCACCAGACCGCGCCCGTCGCGGCCCCGTGCCCTCTGGTGCGGGGCCGCGGCCTGGATGGTCGCGGTCAGGTGCAGCTTCGTCAGGTGCCCGCGCGGACGCTGGGCGCCGGTGGTGCGGCCGTGGGCGGTGCGGGCGCGCGACCGGCGTCCGGACGCGCCCTCGCCGAGGCCGGGCACGCTGAGCATCCTGGTCCGGAACGGCTCGGCGGCGCGCACGGCGGCCTGCTCGGGCCCGCCGGCCTCCTGGGCGGAGGGCTGCGGGGCCTCGGCGGGGGCCTCGCCGGTTTCGGGGGTTCCGGGGGTTCCGGGGGTCTCGGGGGTTTCGGGGGTTTCGGCCGAGGGGCCGGGGTCCTCGGGTTCGCCGCCCTGCGGGGGCAGGCCGCCACCGCCGTCAGGACCGCCGTCCCCGGGGCCGTCGTCCTCGGGGCCCTCGGTGCCCGGACCGGGCTCGGGGTCCGGCTCGGGCTCCGGCTCGGGCTCCTCGTCGGGGAACTCGTCCAGGATCCGGTCGAGCAGGTCCTCGTCGATCCCGGGCGCGTCGAAGGGGTTGCGGCGCCGGCGGTGGGGGAGCGCCAGCAGGGCGGCCTGCCGGACGTCCTCCTTGCGCACCTCGGTACGCCCGGCCCAGGCGGCCAGGGCGGTCGCGGTCCGCGCCATCACGATGTCGGCCCGCATGCCGTCGACCTCGAACCCGGCGCAGGCCGCCGCGATCTGCAGGAGCGCGTTGTCGCCGAGCGAGACCTTCGGGAGCAGCGCCCGGGCGGCCACCACACGGGCGCGGACCTCGTGCTCGTCCCCGGCCCAGCGGGTCGCGAAGCCCGCGGGATCGTCCTCGTAGGCGAGCCGGCGGCGGACCACCTCCACGCGCTGGGCGGGCTCGCGGGAGGCGGCCACCTCGACGGTGAGCCCGAACCGGTCGAGGAGCTGCGGGCGGAGCTCGCCCTCCTCGGGGTTCATCGTGCCGACGAGCAGGAAGCGGGCGGCGTGCCGGACCGAGACGCCCTCGCGCTCCACGTACGAGGCGCCCATCGCGGCGGCGTCCAGCAGCAGGTCGATCAGGTGGTCGTGGAGCAGGTTGACCTCGTCGACGTAGAGGATCCCGCGGTGGGCGTCGGCGAGCAGTCCGGGCTCGAACGCCTTCACGCCCTCGGCGAGGGCCCGTTCGATGTCGAGCGAGCCGACGAGACGGTCCTCGGAGGCGCCGACGGGCAGCTCCACCATGCGGGCCGGCCGCGCGCCGCCGGGGCCGGACTCATGCGGGCCGTCCGGGCAGGCCGGGTCCGGCGTGGCGGGCGCGCAGCTGAACCGGCAACCCGATACGACGTCCACCTGCGGCAGCAGCGCGGACAGCGCGCGGACGGCGGTGGACTTGGCGGTCCCCTTCTCGCCGCGCACGAGCACCCCGCCGACCGCCGGGCTCACGGCGTTGAGCAGGAGCGCCAGCCGCAGGTCGCTCTGGCCGACCACTGCGGTGAACGGGTAGGGCGTGCTCATGCGTTGCCTCTCTCAGTGCGGGTACGTGTCGGTGTGCGCGGGCCGGTACGAGTGCGCGGGCCGGTACGGGTGCCGCTGCGGCGCCGTTGCGGGGGCTCCGCCCCCGGCCCCCCGCGCCCGGGTCGCCGGCGGGGCCGAATGTGCGGGGCTGAGCCCGTCATGGTGCGCCCGGAGGGATGAAGGGCAGGCCCGCAGGGGATCCACCCTCGATCAGCTTCAGCAGCGCATGCGTGTCCGCGTGTTCCTCGATCAGGTCGCCCAGCAGGTCCAGCTGTTCCTCCCGCAGGGCGGAGAACGACGTGTCCGGCGCCGGGACGAAGCGCCGGCCCGCCGCCGCGGCCACCTCCCGCAGGAACGCCCGGCGGAAGCCGTCCGACTCCAGTGAGCCGTGCCAGTGGGTGCCCCACACCGGGCCGACCCGGCAGCCGTCCAGGAAGGGCTCGCCGCCGAGCACTTCGGCCACGCCGTGGTGGATCTCGTAGCCGGACACCTCCTCGCCGAGCGCCGTCCCCGAGGGCCGTGCCAGGGTCTTCTCCCGCTCGAACCGGATCCGTACGGGGAGGAGTCCGAGGCCGTCGACCTCGCCCGCCCGCGATTCGACCTCGTCGGAGATCCGTTCGCCGAGCACCTGGAACCCGCCGCAGATGCCCAGGACCGGCCGCCCCTCGGCGGCCCGGCGCAGCAGTGCGTCCGCGAGCCCGCGTTCCCGCAGCCACTGCAGGGCCTTGACGGTGCCCCGGGTGCCGGGTACGACGACCAGGTCCGCGTCGGCCAGCTCCTCGGCCCGGTCCACGAACCGCACCACGACGCCCGGTTCCGCCGCGAGCGCGTCGACGTCCGTGAAGTTCGACATCAGCGGAACCGCGCACACGGCGACCCGCAGCACGTCCTCGCCCACCGGCGGCGCGACCACGGACTCCCGTACCGCCCCGCGCAGGGAGACCCGCAGGCCGTCCTCCTCGTCGATGCCCAGCCCGTGCTGGAACGGCAGTACCCCGTACGTGGCCCGGCCCGTCAGGCCGCGCAGCATCTCCATGCCCGGCTCCAGCAGCGACACGTCACCGCGGAACTTGTTGACCATGTACCCGGCGATCAGCGACTGGTCCTCGGCCGACAGCAGCGCCGTCGTACCGAAGAAGGACGCGAAGACCCCGCCGCGGTCGATGTCGCCGACCACCACCACCGGGAACCGCGCGGCCCGCGCGATGCCCATGTTCACGATGTCGGTCCGGCGCAGGTTGATCTCGGCCGGACTCCCCGCCCCCTCGCAGATCACGGCGTCATACGTGCCCCGCAGCTGCTCCAGGCAGTCCGTGACGATGCCGAGCAACTGCTCCTGGCGCCCGCCGTGGTAGCCGCGGGCGCTCATCTCGCCCACCGGCTTGCCCAGCAGCACCACCTGGCTGCTGCGGTCGCTGCCGGGCTTGAGCAGCACCGGGTTCATCAGCGCGGTCGGCTCCACGCGGGCCGCCTGGGCCTGCATCGCCTGGGCGCGCCCGATCTCGGCGCCCTCCAGGGTCACGAAGGAGTTCAGCGACATGTTCTGCGCCTTGAACGGCGCCACCTTCACGCCCTGCCGGGCCAGCCAGCGGCAGATCCCCGCCGTGACCACGCTCTTCCCCGCGTCCGATGTGGTGCCCGCGACCAGCAGACCCCCGCCGCGCTTCGCGCCGCTCATGCGCGCCGCCCCTTCTTCGTCGTACGGGAGACCAGCAGCCGGACGGCCACACAGGCACCCAGCGCCAGCCAGCTCACCTGCCGCGACAGCCGTACCGCCCGCTCGATGTCCGCGACCTCCACCGGCCGCCCCGCCCCGCCGTTCAATACCGCCCGGTGCTCGACCCGGCCGCCGTACGCGAGGGTCCCGCCCAGTCTGACGCCCAGCGCCCCGGCGAAGGAGGCCTCGACGGGTCCGGCGTTGGGGCTCGGATGGGCGGCGGCGTCCGCGCGCCAGGCTCGTACGGCGCCCCGCCGGTCGGGGCCGGCCAGTACGGCGGCGACCGCCGTCAGCCGGGCCCCCGGCCAGCCCGCCAGGTCGTCGAGCCGGGCGGAGGCCCAGCCGTAGCGCAGGTAGCGGGGGGACTTGTGGCCGACCATCGCGTCCAGGGTGTTCACGGCGCGGAAGGCCAGCAGGCCGGGGACTCCGGCGACGGCGCCCCACACCAGGGCCCCGACCACCGCGTCGGAGGTGTTCTCGGCGACGGACTCCACGACGGCGCGGGCCATCTGCTGCCCGTCCAGGGCCTGCGGGTCGCGCCCGCACAGGTGGGGCAGCCGCTCCCGGGCCACCTCGATGTCCCCGGCGGCGAGCGCCCCGCCGATGGCGCGGGCCTCCCGGCCCAGCGAGGTGCCTCCCACGACGGCCCAGGTGGCGGCGGCGGTCAGGGCGATACGGGCGGCCGCGGGCCGGGAGCGCACGGCGCGGGCGCCCAGCGCCCCGACGGCGGCCGCGCCCCCGGCGCACACCAGGGTGTGCAGGAGGCCCCGGGAGCGGTCGTCGCGCCACAGGGAGCGCTCGACGGCGGCGGCGGCCTTTCCGAAGGCGGCCACGGGGTGCCCTCGGCGCGGATCACCGAGGATCCGGTCGCCGATCAGGCCCGCCGTGGCGCCGTACGCGAAAACGCGATCGGCACGCATGGTGACAGGTATGTCCTCACTCAGGGTCCGCGCCCTGGTTCGACGTGTCTGGCGGCGAGAGTTCCTGGCTCCCGGTCGCACTCGGCCCGAGTGCTCCGGTGACAGTGGCGGGACCGCGCCGGATTCGCACCGGACTTCCTCTCCATGCCGCCGTAATGGCTCGGGCAGTCCACCATGCACCGCGAAGCCCGTCAACTCGCCGTTGACCTGCGGTGCCGTGGGGGGCCCGGGATGCGAAAAGCTCCCTCCGGGACAAACCCGGAGGGAGCCTTCACGCCTGGCCGGCCGCGGGGCGGCGGATCAGGCGACGATCAGGTAGATCCCGTACGTCACGGCCGCCGCGACGAGCGCGAAGCAGGCGTACGCGCCGGTACGGGCGAGGGTGGCGGTGCCGCCCTGCTCGGTCGCGGTCTCGTGCTTGGACAGGCCCACCAGGCCCAGGGTGAAGAGGGCCACGAGGGCGACGGTGGCGAGGAGGCTGACCCCGAAGACGGAGCCGAGCGCTTCCCAGTCGATCTTCATACTGCCGTTCCTCTGTGTGTCTCGGTCAGACCGCGGCGGCCGGAGCCGCCGGGGTCTGCGTCGCGGCCGGGATGGTGGCCTTCAGGTCCTCGTCCGTGACCGCGGCGGTCGTACCGGCGAGGGGGGTGCCGATGCCGGCTGCGGCGACGGTCGGCGGGACGGTGACCGCGGCGATCGCCGTGGTGACGACACCCGGCTCCTCGGCGTGGGCCGGCTCCACCTCGTTGACGTTGTTGTGGTCGACGACCTGGCGGCGCGAGATGAGCCAGATGGCCAGGCAGGAGCCGATCAGGAAGAGCGTGACCGCGGCGATGCCGACGTCACCGATGCGCATGACCAGTTCGGCACCGGCCGAGACCAGCGCGGCGGCCGGCAGGGTCAGGCCCCAGGCGACGAACATGCGGGTCGCGGTGGACCAGCGGACCACACCGCCCTTGCGGCCCAGGCCCGCACCCATGACCGCACCGGAGCACGAGTGGGTGGTGGAGAGCGAGAAGCCCAGGTTGGAGGAGGCGAGGATGACGGACGCGGCCGAGGTCTGGGCGGCGAAGCCCTGCTGCGGCTGCAGGTCGGTCAGGCCACTGCCCATGGTGCGGATGATGCGCCAGCCGCCCAGGTAGGTGCCCATCGCGATGGCGAGTCCGGCGGAGACGATGACCCAGACCGGCGGGTTCGCGTCGGGCGCGATCGCGCCGCCGGCGATGAGGGCCAGGGTGATGATGCCCATCGTCTTCTGAGCGTCGTTGGTGCCGTGCGCGAGGGAGACGAGACCGGCCGAGGCGATCTGACCGGCGCGGTACCCCTTGGCGGAGGTCTTCTCGCCGACCTTGTTCCCCATCCGGTACGTGACCTTGGCGGCCAGGTACGCGGCGATGCCGGCCACCAGGGGGGCGGCGATCGCGGGGATGAGGACCTTGGTGACGATGACGCTGCCGTTGACCGCGCCGAGGCCGGCGGAGGCGACCGCGGCACCGATCAGGCCGCCCATCAGGGCGTGCGAGGAGCTGGAGGGGAGCCCGACCAGCCAGGTGACGAGGTTCCAGAGGATCGCTCCGACCAGGGCGGCGAAGATCACCTCTGGCTGGATGCCGTCCTCGTTGACCAGTCCCTTGGAGATCGTCTTGGCGACCTCCACGGACATGAACGCGCCGACGAGGTTGAGCACGGCGGACATGGCCACCGCCGTCTTGGGCTTGAGGGCGCCGGTCGAGATGGTGGTGGCCATCGCGTTGGCCGTGTCGTGGAAACCGTTCGTGAAGTCGAACACGAGAGCGGTAATGATCACGATCCCGAGGAGAAGCGTTATGTGCTCCATTTACCCAGGCTTCTGTTTGACGTCAGTGGCTCGGCGACCGTAGGCAACCTGGATGAACGGAAGATGAACTGACTCGGGCGGGGCGGTGTACTGGCCCGGGGGGTGATCGCGTCATTCGTCCTGATTCTGGCGCAGATAACGCCATTAATGCACGTCAAAGGCGGGTGAATGAACCCCTCCGCGGGCACTCCGCCCTGCATACGATCCCCCCTCTCCGGCCCCGAATGAGACCCAGATCACTCCACCCTCGCAGATGGCGGAGGGATCTCCTCCGGTGGCCCGCCCGAGGCCGCGCCGCGACACTGGAGCCGTGCGAACCGCGACAGCAACGGCTGCGGCCGTCACCACGACCCTCCTGGTTGCCGGCGCGGCCGCCGTCGCCGTCGGCAGGCACGCCGCCGACGCGGCCCTGCGGCCCGAACCCGGACGTCCGCTCCCCGGCGGGCCGAAGCTCAGCGTCCACTCGGCCGCCGCCGACCGCATCACCCTCACCCGCTCGCTCGCCTCCCTGCGCCCCGGCACCTACGGCCTGGTCGCACCCGGCGTGCACGCCGTCGTCGGACCCGTGCTCCCCGACGCCGACCCCGGCCCGGACGCCGTCGTGCGGCGGCTCGTCTCCGTCACCCACGGCACCCTCGGCCCCGGCACGCGGGTCTCCCTCACCCCCCAGGTGTACGTCGGCAACCCGGGCACCGCCCTCGGGCTCGAGCACGCCGACGTGGACGTCCCCGGGGAGCTCGGCGCCCTGCCCGCCTGGTTCGTGCCCGCGGTCCGGGACACCTGGGTGATCACCGTGCACGGCCTCGGCAGCAGCCGCGAGCACCCGATGGTCGTCATGCCCTTCCTGCACCGCCACCAGCTGCCCGTCCTGGACCTCGGCTACCGGGGCGACCTCGGCGCCCCCGCCTCCCCGGACGGCCTCGGTCACCTCGGGGAATCGGAATGGCGGGATCTGGACGCCGCCATCCGCTACGCCGTGCGGTACGGAGCCCGCCGCGTGGTCCTGCACGGCTGGTCCACCGGCGCCACCATGGCGCTGCACGCCGCCGAGCGCTCGGCGCTGTCCCATGTGATCTCAGGACTGGTGCTGGACTCGCCGGTGCTCGACTGGCACGCCACCCTGCGCGGACTCGCGGCCGCGCGCGGCACTCCGTCCGTGCTGCTTCCGCTGGCGGTGCGGGCCGCAGAGGGCCGCGCGGGCCTGCGCGTCGACCGCCGGCCGGCGGGCGCGGACCCCGGCGCGCTGCGCGTCCCCGTACTGATCTTCCACGGCCCGGACGACGCGCTCGCCCCCTGGGAGCCCTCCCGGCGGCTCGCCGCCGCCCGCCCCGACCTCGTCACCCTGCACGCCGTGGACGGGGCCGGCCACGGCGCGATGTGGAACGCCGACCCGGCCGGCTACGAGGAGGCCCTGCGCCGCTTCCTCACCCCCCTCATGTGAAGGCCGGGTGAACACCCGCGAGAAGGCCCGGACGAGGGCCAGGATGAAGGCCCGTCATGTGAAGGCCCTGTGACGGACAGGGCCCTGCGGGCGGCTTGTCCCGGTCTGCACTGCAGGCGGCCGGTGGCAACGGCTGGTTCCGTTTGGGCTTTCGGCCAGTGACGGGCGAGACTGCTTCCGTGACGTCCCGAAAGCCTGATGAGCAGTTGGCTCGCGACTCCAGACTCCGACTCGTCTCGCCGCGCTCCGTCGCCGCGGCCCGCAAGGCGGTGACCGACCGACGCACCCGTCCCGCGCCCCGGCCCCCGGCGGGTACACCCGCCACGGCCGACCTCGCGAACCGGGCCCGGGCCTCGCTCGCCGACGCCGTACGCCTGACCCGCTGGGCCGAGCACAACCTCGGCGCCGGAGACGGCGGCCGGCCCGCCCCGACGGGCGCCCTGCCCCCGGCCGACGTCGAACGCGCCGCCGGAGAGCTGGGACTGACGCACGGCCAGATCCAGGTCGGCTGGGACCGCGCCCGGCTCGCCGGACTGGTCGAGGTGCACGGCGGTCACGCCCGGCCCGGCTGGCGGCTGCGGGCCTGGGACCGGGACGACACCGCCGTACTGCGCGGCTGGGTCGCGCTCTTCGACGCCTGGTCGCTGGTCCACCCCGCTCCCGCGGACATCGCCCCCTCGGCCGTCGCCGAGGTCGTCGAGGCGATGCCCCAACTCCTCTCCCTCCTCCAGCTGTCCGCCGGCCCGGTGACCGTCCCCGACCTGCTCGACCTGCTCGGGCAGCGCGTCACCGAACTGCGCGACGAACGGTGCGAGATCCCCTACGAGGCCGAGCCCGCGGTGGCGCCGACCTCCGCGGTGGCGCTCACCTCGGCCGCAGGTTCCGCGGAGGCCCGCCCCGTCCCGCTCGCCCGGCTGCTGCGCTGGGCGCTCGGCGGACTCGCCGCCGTGGACGCCGTCACCCTCGGTCCCGCCCGGGCCGCGCTCACCCCGCTCGGCAGCTGGGCCGTCTGGGTCAAGCTGGAGCAGATCTGCGTCGCGGCGCAGAGCCCCGCCGGGAACATCGAGCAGTCCGCCGCCGCCATGCTGCACGGCTGCGCACGCCTCACCCCGGGCCCGGCCCGCGCCGAGTACCAGGCATGGCTCGCCGCCCGGCCCGTCGGCCATGCCGTGGCCGAGCTCCTGCAGGCCGCCCGCGGCGAGGACGCCCTGCTGCGCGGCCTCGCCTTCGAGGCGCTGCGCGTGGTGGGCGCCCCCGCCGAACCCGAGGTGCGCTCCGCCGTGCGCGAGCCCGCCCTGCGTCCCTACGCCCTGCTCTGGCTCGCCGAGCACGACGGGATCGACCCGGACGAGGCGCAGTACGTCCTGACCGCCGAGGAGTCGACCTGGCTCTGGGTGGACACCGCGGCCGCCATCGCCGACCACGGTGAGGCCGAACTGCTGGCCCGGCACCTGGACTCGGCCGTCCGGACCACCGTGCCCCGGCTGCTGGACGAGGTCCGTGCGGTCGGCCATCCGCGTACGGTGCAGGTGCTGGTCGCGCTGGCCGCGGCCCACCCCGACCCGACGCTGGCCAAAGCGGTCCGCCGGGCGGCCTTCCAGGTCCACACCGGCGGCGAGTGACTCCGTAGGAAGCCGGCACCACGGGAAGGCGGGAATCGGGCAGGGGGCGGGCGCGCCGCGGGGTCAGACCTGCGGCGCGTACGTCCCGAAGCTCCAGACGTTGCCCTCGGCGTCCCGGGCCATGTAGTCGCGCGAGCCGTAGTCCTGGTCGGTGGGCTCCATCACGATCTCCGCGCCGTGCTCGACGGCCCGACGGTGGTGGGCGTCCACGTCGTCGACGACGACATAGACCCCCGAGGGGCCGGCGCCCTCCATGGCCTTGTCGAAGACCCCGCCGGTGCCCGAGCTGCCCAGCATCACCACGCCGTTGCCGTATGCCAGCTCGGCGTGCGTCACCGACCCGTCCTCACCCTCGTAGACGGCGATCTGGCTGAATCCGAAGGCCTCGGTCAGCAGCCGGATGGCCGCCTTCGCGTCGCGGTAGACCAGGGTGGGACAGATGGACGGAACGCCTGCCATGACGATCACTCCCTCTCGTGACGGTGACCCGCGTCACACCAGCATGGCAGGCGGGACCGACAGTCAGCGGAAGGTGTTGCACTGGGCCATGTCGCCCGTGCGGTAGCCCTGGTAGAACCACTGCTGGCGCTGCTCGGCCGAGCCGTGCGTCCAGGACTCCGGGGTCACCCGGCCCTGGAACTTCTCCTGGATCCGGTCGTCGCCGACCGCCGCCGCCGCGTCCAGCCCGTCCCTGATGTCGTCCTCGGTCAGGAGCTTGATCAGCGGCCGCCCGGTGGAGGCGTCCGCGACGTTCGTCGCGTTGTGCGCCCACACCCCGGCGTAACAGTCGGCCTGGAGCTCGACCTTGACCGCGTTGCTGTTCGGGCCCTGCCGGCCGTCCTGGGCCCGCTGGAGCGTTCCGGTCAGGTTCTGGATGTGGTGCCCGTACTCGTGGGCGATCACGTACGCCTGTGCGAAGGGGCCGCCGCTCGCGCCGAACTTCGTCCGCAGGTCGTTGAAGAAGTCGAGGTCCAGATAGACCTTCCGGTCCGCGGGGCAGTAGAAGGGGCCCACCGCCGCGGTGGCCATCCCGCACCCGGTGTTCGTCCGGTTCTCGAAGAACACCGTCGTCGACGGGCTGTACCGGCCGCCGCGCCTGGCGAACTCCTGCCTCCAGAAGTCCTGGGTGCTCCGGGTGACCGCTTCCAGCCGGCAGTCCTCCCGCGTGTTCGCGTCCTTGCCCGAGGCGCAGGCCTGCTGCATCCGCTCGGCGGTCGAGGCCGTCGGCACCGGCTCCTCGGTGGGGGCCAGCCCCAGCTGGTCCGGACCCACCCCGAACAGGAGCCCCATGATCAGCGCGATGAGCCCGACGATGCCGCCGCCGACGGTGGCCTTCCCTCCCGGGATGCGGCTGCCGCCGCGCCTGTCCTCGACTCCGGAGCCGTCGAGTCTGGCGTCGTCGTCGAACTGCATCCCGCACCGCCCTCCGCTGGTGGAACGGGCACGCTCGCGGCTGCGCCCATGCGGCGAGTATCAACCCATTCATCCTGGTACGCGCTTCAGCCGCCCCCGGGGCGCCGCTGGGCCGAACGGGGGATACGAAGCGGTGGCCCCGGCGTGCCGGCCGGCCCGGCCCGCGCCCCGAAACCAGTTGCACACCCCCGCTAGAATGTCTCTCATGGCAAATCTCCTCGCGGATTAGCGGCGTCGAAGCATCGCGTCCTGCCCCCCTTCCGCCGTCCCCACCCGCCCTGGAGTATTTCCGTGATCACCGCCACCGGCATCGAGCTGCGCGCCGGCGCCCGCATCCTCATCGAGTCCGCCTCCTTCCGCGTCGCCAAGGGCGACCGCATCGGCCTGGTCGGCCGCAACGGAGCGGGCAAGACCACGCTCACCAAGTGCCTCGCGGGCGAGGGCCAGCCCGCCGGCGGCTTGATCACCCGCTCGGGCGAGGTCGGCTACCTCCCGCAGGACCCGCGCACCGGCGACCTCGACGTGCTGGCCCGCGACCGGATCCTGTCCGCGCGCGGCCTCGACGTGCTGATCAAGAAGATGCGTGCCAACGAGGAGCGCATCGCGACCGGCAGCGGGGGCACCCGTGACAAGGCGATGAAGCAGTACGAGCGCCAGGAGACGGAGTTCCTGACCAAGGGCGGGTACGCCGCCGAGGCGGAGGCCGCGACCATCTCGGCCGCCCTCGGCCTGCCCGACCGCGTGCTCGGCCAGCCCCTGCACACCCTCTCCGGCGGCCAGCGCCGCCGCGTCGAGCTGGCCCGGATCCTCTTCTCGGACGCCGACACCCTGCTCCTCGACGAGCCGACCAACCACCTCGACGCCGACTCGATCGTCTGGCTGCGCGACTACCTGAAGACCTACCGCGGCGGCTTCATCGTCATCTCCCACGACGTCGACCTGGTCGAGACGGTCGTCAACAAGGTCTTCTACCTGGACGCCAACCGCTCCCAGATCGACGTCTACAACATGGGCTGGAAGCTCTACCAGCAGCAGCGCGAGGCCGACGAGAAGCGCCGCAAGCGCGAGCGCCAGAACGCCGAGAAGAAGGCCGCGGCCCTGAACTCGCAGGCCGACAAGATGCGCGCCAAGGCCACCAAGACGGTCGCCGCGCAGAACATGGCCAAGCGCGCCGACCGGCTGCTGGCCGGCCTGGACGCCGTCCGCGTGTCCGACAAGGTCGCCAAGCTCCGCTTCCCGGACCCGGCGCCGTGCGGCAAGACCCCGCTGACCGCGGAGGGCCTGTCGAAGTCCTACGGCTCGCTGGAGATCTTCACCGACGTCGACCTGGCCATCGACAAGGGCTCCCGCGTCGTCATCCTCGGCCTCAACGGCGCCGGCAAGACCACCCTGCTCCGCCTGCTCTCGGGCACCGAGAAGCCGGACACCGGCACGGTCGTCCCCGGCCACGGCCTCAAGCTCGGCTACTACGCCCAGGAGCACGAGACCCTGGACCCGGAGCGCACGGTCCTGGAGAACATGCGTTCCTCCGCGCCCGACCTGGACCTGGTCGCCGTACGCAAGACGCTCGGCTCCTTCCTCTTCTCCGGGGACGACGTGGACAAGCCCGCCGGGGTGCTCTCCGGCGGTGAGAAGACCCGTCTGGCCCTGGCCACGCTGGTCGTCTCCTCGGCGAACGTGCTGCTCCTCGACGAGCCCACGAACAACCTCGACCCGGCCAGCCGCGAGGAGATCCTGGGCGCGCTGCGCACGTACAAGGGTGCGGTCATCCTCGTCACGCACGACGAGGGCGCCGTCGAGGCGCTGGAACCGGAGCGGATCATCCTGCTCCCGGACGGCGTCGAGGACCTGTGGGGACCGGACTACCGGGACCTGGTGGCCCTCGCCTGACCGGGTTCCGGTTCCCGTTCCGCTTCTGATCCAATTCCTTATGGATCATTCGGCTCACGGGTGATCCATCATCTGAGTGAGACGGTCTCGTACCGTTGCGCGTCGTACGACGGCCCCGGCCGCACCCGTCAGGGTGCGCGCCCGGGGCCGTTCGTTTTCTGCTTCCGCGCCCCTGACCTGGCGATTCCCGACGGGGGCAGCGGAGTGTGACGGAAGTCATGCGGCGGAAGAGGAGATTCCGTTCTGCTCGTGTGTCCACCGCTCGGGAAATGCCGTCGTACCGACCTTGCTGAATGGGTGGCCAGGAAGCGTGGGAGGGGTGATCATGAGAAGTCCAGAGCGCACTTCCCATGAGGAGGCACGGGTGGCCGAGACTCTGAAGAAGGGCAGCCGGGTAACCGGCGCCGCGCGCGACAAGCTCGCGGCAGACCTGAAGAAGAAGTACGACTCCGGTGCGAGTATCCGGGCGCTGGCCGAAGAGACCGGCCGGTCCTACGGATTCGTCCACCGGATGCTCAGTGAGTCCGGGGTATCGCTACGTGGTCGCGGTGGCGCGACACGCGGCAAGAAGGCGGCAACGGCCTGACCCCCGGTCCCATCGGTTCCGACGCTTCACCTGCTCCAAGGTTCATCATGATCCGACGGTTCCTTCGGTGACCCCCGGTCGGCCTTCCGGTCGGCTGGGTGGTTACTGTGCAGTCACTTAGGCCGAGCTTGCGGCCGACTGCACACCGGAGGCATGAGTGATGGCTCTGCTCGACAAGGACGGCGTACGACTCACCGTCGACGACACGGTCGCCACGGTGACACTGACCAATCCGGCCAAGCGAAATGCCCAATCCCCCGCGCTCTGGCGGGCTTTGGCCGAGGCCGGGAGGTTGTTGCCGGGCACCGTCCGGGTCGTCGTGCTGCGCGGTGAGGGCAAGTCCTTCTCCGCCGGGCTCGACCGGCAGGCGTTCACCCCCGAAGGTTTCGAGGGCGAGCCGTCCTTCCTCGATCTGGCACGCGGTTCGGACGAACTGCTCGATTCCACGATCGCCGAGTACCAGGAGGCATTCACCTGGTGGAGGCGTAACGACATCATCTCCGTCGCCGCCGTGCAGGGGCACGCGATCGGCGCCGGCTTCCAGCTCGCGCTCGCGTGCGACCTGCGCGTGGTCGCGGACGACGTGCAGTTCGCCATGCGCGAGACCAGCCTGGGTCTGGTCCCCGACCTGGCCGGTACCCAGCCCCTGACCTCCCTGGTCGGCTACGCCCGCGCCCTGGAGATCTGCGCGACGGGCCGCTTCGTGCACGCCGAGGAGGCGGAGCGGGTCGGCCTCGCCAACCTCGTGGTCCCGGCCGACGAGCTCGACGCAGCCGTCCAGGACCTCACCACGGCCCTGGTGGCCCCGCCGCGCGACGCCGTGATCGAGACGAAGGCGCTGCTGCGCGCCGCACAGTCGCGCCCCTACGACGACCAGCGCGCCGCCGAGCGTGCGGCCCAGGCCCGCCGCCTGCGGGACCTGGCGGGCCTGTCCGACTGACGGTCCGCGGTACGGCCGGAGCCCCGGGAAAGTCGGCCAGCCGACCGGCGTAGTCCCGGGGCGCCGGAGCGGTCGGGCGCCTAACGTGGAGCGGAGTGAGTCCGCCACCCATGCGAAGGGACACGCGATGACCGAATCCGCATCCGGGGGTTCCGGCAAGGAGCCCGGCGACCGGGGACGCACGAGCATCGCCGACGGGGTGGTCGAGAAGATCGCCGGTCTGGCCGCCCGCGAGGTGGTCGGCGTGCACGCCATGGGCAGCGGCAGCGGCCTCTCCCGCACTTTCGGCGCCGTCCGCGACCGGGTGCCCGGTGGCGGGAAGTCCGGGGTCAGCCGCGGGGTCAAGGCGGAGGTGGGCGAGGTCCAGACGGCCCTCGACCTGGAGATCGTCGTGGACTACGGCGTGTCGATCCGCGACGTCGCGCGGGCGGTGCGGGAGAACGTCATCTCGGCGGTCGAGCGGATGACGGGCCTGGAGGTCGTCGAGGTCAACATCGCGGTCAGCGACGTCAAGCTGCCCGATGAGCCCGACGAGGAGCCGGAATCCCGTCTCCAGTAGCCGAGAGGAGCCCGCATGAGCATGGCGATCGCCGGAATGTTCGCCGGCATGGCCCTGGCGTTCGCCGGCTACTTCGGCGGCTTCGGAGCCTTTCTGCTGGTGGCGGCCCTCGGCGCCATCGGTTTCGTCGCTGGACGCTTCCTCGACGGAGACCTGGAACCCGGTGACCTGTTCCGCCGCCGTGACGACCGGCGCGGGTGAGGCGCGGATGAGCAGCAGTAGCAGCAGCCCACCGCGCTCCGCCCCGCCCCGGGTCGCCGCCGCCGACCGCGGTGCCACCCGGATCGCCGACCGGGTCGTCGCCAAGATCGCGGCCCAGGCCGCCCGTGAAGTGCTCGACACGGCCTCGGGCGCGCCAGCGCACGCCACCGTCACCGTGCACCACGACATCGCACGGGTCCGGGTGAGCCTGGAGCTGGACTACCCCTCCGACCTGGCCGCCCAGTGCGCGGCCGTACGCCGCCAGGTCGCCCTGCGCATCGAGGAGTGCGCGTCGATGTCCGTGCCCGAGGTGGACATCGACATCGAGCACCTGCACTCCACCCACACCCGGACCGCCGCCGGGCGGGACCGGCGGCTGCGGTGACGGCTCCCGGTACCGGCCCGGTCCGCCGGTTCCGCTCGGCCCGGCGGGTGCCCGCCGCGCTCACCGCCCTGGTCGTGCTCGGGGTGACGGCCCTGTTCCTGTACGACCTGGCCGCCCTGCGGGCCGACCGCCCCGGCATGAGCTGGCGCCGCGACCTCGCCGACCGGCTGGCCGTGCACACCCCCGCGGACCTGGGCGTCCAGCTGGTCGCGGGAGCCCTGGTGCTGGCCGGGGCGGTGCTCCTGCTGCTGGCCCTGGCCCCCGGGCTGCGCGGGGTCCTGGCGATGCGGCCTCCGGAGCCGGGAACGGGCGTACGGGCCGGGCTCGGCCGCAAGGACGCCGCGCAGATCCTGCGGGACCGGGCCATGGAGGTGTCCGGAGTGCGGTCGGTCCGGGTCAAGGTGGGCCGCAAACGCGTCGGGGTGCGGGCCACCTCGCACTTCCGCGACCTGGACGACGTACGGGCCGACCTGGACGAGGTGCTCGCCGTCGGCATCGAGGAACTGGGCCTCGCGCACCCGCCGCAGCCGAGGGTACGGGTCAGGAGGTGAGCGGGATGCTCGGGACGGTGAACCGGATCCTGCTGGCGGTGACCGGAGCGGTCCTGCTGGCGGCCGGCGTAGTGGTGCTGACGGGCCGGTGGCCGCTGCACGGCCGCCACGTGCCGCTGCTGAGCGAGGAGACCAGGGACCGGTACTGGCACGCGGGCGGCTGGTGGTGGGCGGTGCTCGCCGGGCTCGCGGTGTGCGTGCTGCTCGCGCTGTGGTGGCTGCTGTCCCAACTGCGGCGCTCACGGCTGTCGGCGGTGGTCGTGGACACCGGGGACGGGGCGTTCGCCCTGCTGCGCGGGCGCGCCCTGGAGGAAGCGGTGGCCGCGGAGGCCGGCGCCCTGGAGGGCGTCGCCGGCTGCCGGGTCGCACTGCGCGGGCGGCGCGACTCGCCCGCACTGCGGGTCGCGCTGGAACTGGAACCCCACGCGGTGCCCGCCGACGCCCTGGCCGCCGTGGCCGGACCGGTCCTGACCCACGCCCGGACCTCGGCGGGCCTCCCGGAACTGCCCGCGGAGGCCCGCCTCAAAGTGACGTCCCACCGGGCCCAGCGCGTGACGTAGCCGAAGGTCGCGACCGGTCAGAAGCCGTGCCGGGAGCCGCCGTCGACCGGGAGCATGACGCCCGTCAGGTACGAGGCCGCGGGGGAGAGGAGGAAGGCCGCCGTGCGGCCGAACTCCTCCGGGGCGCCGTACCGGCGCAGCGGGATGCGGGACTCGTTCCCCGCCCGTGCGGCTGCGGCGTCACCGGACAGCGCGTCGAGCTCGCGCACGCGGTCGGTGTCGATGCGCGCCGGAAGCAGGCCGACGACGCGGATCCCGCGCGGTCCGAGCTCCAGCGAGAGGGACTTCGCGAAGCCCGCGAGGCCGGGGCGCAGGCCGTTGGAGATGGTCAGGCCGGGGATCGGCTCGTGGACCGAGCCCGACAGGACGAAGCCGATGACCCCGCCTTCGCCCAGCTCGGCGGCCGCCGCCCGGGCGAGGCGGACCGCGCCCAGGAAGACCGACTCGAAGGCCGTGGCCCACTGCTCGTCGGTGTTGTCCGCCGCGAAGCCCGGCGTGGGGCCGCCGACGCTGATGAGGATTCCGTCGAGGCGGCCGAAGCGCTCCCGGGCGGTGGCCACCAGGCGCGCGGCCGCCTCCGGGTCGGAGTTGTCGGCCGCCACGCCGGCCGCGTTCGGGCCGAGCCCGGCGGCGGCGTCGGCCGCCCGCTTCTCGTCCCGGCCCGTCAGGAGGACCTTCGCGCCGTCGGCGGTCAGTTCCCGGGCGGAGGCGAGGCCGAGGCCGCGCGTGGCCCCGGTGACGATGTAGACACGGTCTTTCAGTCCAAGATCCATGCCGACACGCTACGCCGTCGCCGGCTCCTGCCGGGCGGCTTCGGCCCCGGCCGCCTCCTCCTCGCGCTCGCGCTTCTCGCGCCGTACGAGGATCACCCAGCCCACCGGAACGGCGCCGGTGAACAGCCACCACTGGACGGCGTACGCCATGTGCGGGCCGATCGAGTCGTGGTCCGGGTCGGGGATGGTCTCCGGGCCGCCGTCCGCCGGGGCCGGAGCGGTGAGTTCCAGGTACCCGCCGAGGACCGGCCTGCCCAGGTACTGCGCCTGCTGCGTGCTGTTGATCAGCATCACCTGGCGGTCGGGCAGGCCCTTGCGGTCCTTGATCCCGCTGCCGCCGCTCGTCTCGTCGCCCTTGAGCCGGCCGGTGACCGTGACCTCGCCCGTGGGTGCGGCCGGCACCGGCGGGTAGGCGCGGGGGTCGTCGCCGCCGGGCACCCAGCCCCGGTTGACCAGGACCACCCGGCCGTCGGAGAGGACCAGCGGGGTCAGGACGTGGAAGCCGACCTTGTCGTCGGCGTCGGTGCGCATCCGTACGACGACCTCGTGCGCGGAGTCGTACGTGCCGGTCGCGGTGACGGCGCGCCAGAAGTCCGCGCGCGGGACCCGGTGACCGGGGGAGGTGACCTCGGCCATGGGGACCGGCTCCGCCCGCAGGTTCGCCTCGATCAGCTGGTTCTGCGTGACGCGGTGCTCATGGCGGTGGTACTGCCAGAACCCCAGCTTGATCATCACGGGGATGAGGGCGAGGGCGATCAGGGTGAGGAACACCCACTGCCGGGTCAGCACAAAGCGGTACACGCCCACGACGGTACCTGCAGCGCGAAGGACCCCGGAGGCCGGGTGGCCGTCCGGGGTCGTGGCGTACGGAACGGGGGTGGCGGGCCGGCGATCGGAACGCGGGGGAGTCAGACGCGGTCGACGATGCCCACCTTCCCCTCCGCCCGGGCGCAGTGCGCCCCGCAGAACCACTGTCCCTCCACCTCGACGCCCTGGCCGATGATCGAGACCCGGCAGTGCTCGCAGACGGGCGCCATGCGGTGGATGGCGCAGGAGAAGCAGTCGAAGACGTGCACGGCGCCCTGCGCGTGCACCTCGAAGGACATGCCGTAATCGTTTCCGCAGACCTCACAACGTGCCATGGGCGGAATGCTGCGCACGGGGACGGTACGGAACAAGATCCAGCGGGGTGAGTCGCCGTGCCTGCACCCGGCCGGCGCAACGCACCCTCCGGTTCAGGACTCGGCCGGGGCCACGTCCCGCAGCAGCTGGGTGAAGGCCGCCTCGTCGACGACCGGCGTGCCGAAGTTCTTCGCCTTGACCGTCTTGGAGGTCGCCGAGTCGGGGTCGTTCGTCACGAGGAGGCTCGTGAGCCGCGACACACTCGTCGCGATGTGCAGGCCCGCCTCGACGGCGCGGTCCTCCAGCAGCTCCCGCTCCACCGAGGTGTCACCGGAGAAGGCGATCCGCATGCCCTGCTTCAGCGGCTTGCCGTCCTCGAAGCGCCCCGGATTGGGGTGCGGGCACGGCGGCCGCTTGCGCGAGGGCCGCCAGCTGCCGCCCCGGTAGGAGGCCTGGTACCCGACCCGCGGGGTGACGGCGGAGTCCGACCACTCCGTCAGCGGCCGGCACTCCAGCAGCGGCAGCCGTACGCCGCCCTCCGCGGCCGCGTGCAGCGAGGGGCGGAACGCCTCCGCGAGCACCCGGGCGTCGTCGAGCGCGTGGTGGGCGCGCTGCTGGACCACCCCGAAGTGCGCGGCGAGCGACTCCAGCTTGTGGTTGGGCAGCGGCAGGTTCAGTTCCTTCGACAGGGCGATGGTGCACAGCCGCTGACGGACCGGCGCCGTCGCCGCCGCCCGCGCGTACTCCCGGGCGATCATCTGCCAGTCGAAGATGGCGTTGTGCGCGACCAGCACCCGGTCCGCGAGCCGGTCGGCGAACTCCTCGGCGATGTCCTCGAACAGCGGTGCGTCGGAGAGCATCGCGCTCGTCAGCCCATGGATCCACACCGGTCCCGGGTCCCGCCGCGGATTGACCAGCGTGTACCAGTGGTCCTCCACATTGCCCTGGGCGTCGAGCCGGTAGACGGCGGCGGAGACTATCCGGTCGTCGCGAGCGAGCCCGGTGGTCTCCACGTCGACGACCGCGTACCCCTGTGGGTACGCGGTCGGCCACATCGTCTCTGCGGTCGTACGGTCGTCGAGCATGGTCACAGAGGATATCGGCCCCGACTGACACCCGTGTCCGCGCCGGCGACTCCCGGCCGTCAGCCGAGAGCGGCGACCAAGTCGCCCGCCGCGAGCTGTTCGAGGCCGCAGCCGTCAACCGGCCCCGGCAGCAGCCGGTATGCGGAGCCGCTCGCGCCGGCGGGCGCGACCCCGCCGTCCACCAGCGCGAGGAACACCGACCGTCCCGAGGCGGCGCTCCCCGCGAGGGCGTCGACCTCCGCGGAGGCCAGCACGGCGTCCGGATCGCGCAGGCCGACGAGCCGGGCGGCGAAGGCCGCGGTGTCCTCTCCGGAGCCCCGGCGGTAGCTCCACAGCTCGTCGGGGTCGCTCGGACGGGGCGTCCGGCGCAGCACGGCCACCTCCCGGCAGCGCGCGGCCGCGTGCCAGCCGGCCAGCTCCCACAGGGTGGTGCGGCCGGTCGAGAAGTACTGGAACAGGTCGCGGCCGATCCGGGCCAGGTCCTCCTGGTGCTCCCGCACGCTGTGGTAGCCCTCGTCGTCGGGCAGGTGGACGTCCGTCCACAGGAAGCCGCGCCGCTCCAGGTCGACGAGGAGCGGCACGTGGATCCGGGAGTTGCCGACCAGGTCGTAGCGCTGGCGCACGGTCCGGGGGTCGTAGCGGGCGGTGCGGCCGGAGCGGGTGGGCAGGGCCATGAACCCGGCGAAGGCGTCGGGCAGCAGCTCGAACGGGATGTTGTTGTAGCTGAAGACGACCGGCATGGCGAAGCGCACGCCGGTGTCGGCGAGGGCGTCCAGGTCGATGTCCACGTACTCGCTCGCGCCGTGGGGCGCCGGCGCCGAGACGAGGTCGCCGGAGTGGACGACGGCCCGCTCGCCGTGGACGAGGTTCGTGTAGTCGCACAGACCGACGTAGTTCCAGTCGGTGTCGAACAGCACCACCGACAGGTCCAGGTCCACGCGCCCCCGCGCCGGCTCCATCCAGTGCAGGAACATGCGCAGCACCTCGCCGTCCGGCAGCGCCTGGAAGCTGCCCTTGGGTACGGTGACCAGCGCCTTGGCCGCCGCACGCTCGGCGGAGGGGACGTGGAGGTGGGCGAGGCGGGAGTCGAGGACCGCCATGTCGCAGGGGTCGGCGGCGGCCAGCCTGCGCAGCACCTCGTTCTCGAACAGCTCGCACACCGAACGGGTCACCGCCTCGGCCAGCGGGGCCCGGTCGTCCGGGACGGTGAAGGAGTGCGCGACCTGCCCGCGCGGGAAGAACACCCGCCGGGTGCCGGGCAGGTGGCGGATCCGCAGCCGTCCGAGCGCGGACAGCAGGGGCCCGGGCCCGGCCTTCGGCAGCCGCTCGGCCAGTACTTCGGCGACTCGCGGCGCCAGGGTGTCGGCCGCGTACAGCCGCAGCAGGTGGTCCAGGCGCCGGACGAGTTCGCCGGGGCGTTCGGCCAGTACGGCCAGGGCCCGGTCCGGATCCCCGCCGCGCAGGGCCCCCTCGGCGCGCGCCAGCCAGGTGGCCGCCCGGACGCGCGATCCGTCGGTCCGGACCGCGTGCGGGTACGCGGCGGCGGTGGCGAGCAGCGCGGCGCCGAGGGCGGTACCGGCGGTGTCGGTGCCGCGCAGCACGGCGAAGGCGAGGGCGGCCCGCGGGTGACGGGCGTGCTGCTCGAAGGGGTGCAGGATCTCGGCGGCCCGCTTCCACAGGTCCTCGTGGCGCAGTACGTCCTCGACGAGCAGCGCGGGATCGAGCCCGTCCAGGACGGCCAGCAGTTCGCGCCGCAGCGGGCGAGGCAGGGAGCGTACGCGCGGGGGTTCCAGGAGATCGGCCTCCCCGCCGGACCACACGGCGAGCAGCCGCAGCACGTCGGTGGCGGTGGTGAGCCGCCCGGGCAGCAGGGCCCGTACGGCCTCCCGCGTGCGGCGCTCGCGCAGCAGGGTGCCCAGGACCAGGGCCTTGGTCTCCCGTACCGGTATCTCGTCCGGGAGCCAGTCGAGGCCGGCCGGCGCGTGGGCGAGGAGCACCCGGGTCTCCTCCTTGTCCTGCGGGGAGAGCGGGGTGCGGCGGGCGAGCAGCTTCCCGAGGGCGGTGACGGAGTCGGCCGCGCGGTCGGCGGCGAAGGCCAGCAGCCGCAGCGGGCCGCCTCCGGGGGGAACGTCCCCCGGGTGCGGGGACGGCCGGATGAACGGGTCCGCGGCGTCGATGCGGTGGTGGCAGACCGGGCAGCCGGTGTAGTCGGCACCGTCCCAGCAGGTCCGGCACACCAGATGGGCGCACGGCGCGACGGGGTGGACGCTGCCCACGGTCGCGCACAGCACGCACGGCTGGTCCGGCCACTGCAGGAGCAGCGTCAGGACCCGGTCGATCCACAGTCCGAGAGTGTCGTCGGGCACCGAGGCCGGGAACGAGCGGAACAGCGGCATGTGGGTGCGGTCCGCGCCCAGCAGGATGTCGATGTCCCGGATCAACTGCGCTCCGGCGGCGGCGAGTCCGGTGGGTCCGAGCCAGGCGAGCGCCGAACGCAGCGGAACCGACAGGGCGTAGCCCCGGTCCAGCAGTTCGGCCTCCAGCGCCGTCAGGCCCTCGGTCGTCGACGGGTCGCCCGGGCGCGGCCCGGCCTGGTCGACGTAGACGGTGTGCAGACGGCGCAACAGGACGGTCGACAGCTCGGGCAAAGGGGGGATTCCTCCGGAACCGGAAAGGGGGAAGTGGGCGGAGGCGGAGAGGGGACGCGCTACGGGTGTCAGTGAAGGTGAGAAGGAAGCACGTCGCGGAGCCGCCCCCGCGCCGCAGATACAACCACGGGCGCGGGGGAGCGCCAACCGATTTACCGCCGCGGGGCGGCGCCGGTCGGATCGGCCGCATCGGCCGGGCCGGCGGCGCCGGCCGCGTCCGGAGCGAGCAGGGCGTGCACCAGGGCGCGTACGGACAGCAGGAACAGCCGGTCCGGGTCCGCGGGGCGGGCCAGGGCGCGGGCGAGGCCCGGGTCGTGGGGGGCCGCGGCCGGGTCCCAGAGCTCGCTCTCGGCCGGGGACTGGGCGGGAGCGCGTTCACGGTTGCGCTCGACGAGCAGGTACCCGACGACCTGGAACTGGACGGCGCGCACGGCGTCCGCGGCCCGGGTGCCGCGCAGCCCCGCGGCGTGCACCTCGTGGACGAGGGCCTGCTGGGCCGGCAGGAACATCCGCTCGGTGAGCCCGCGTTCGTGGACCATCGCGATCAGGTGCGGACGTGCCCGCAGCTCGCGGCGCAGGATCCGGGCCACCGACAGGATCCGCTCCGCCGGGGTGCGCCCGGTGGGCCGGATCGCACCCACCTCCTCCACGGTGCGCTGCACGAGGGCGTCGAGCAGCGACTCGCGGTTGCCGACGTGCCAGTAGATGGACGTCACGGCGGTGCCCAGCTCGGCGGCCAGCTTGCGCATCGTGAGGGCGGCCGGACCGTGCTGCATGACCAGGGACGCGGCGGCGTCCAGCACCTCGTCGCGGGTGAGCGTGGTTCTGGCCACGGCCGTCCCACCGCCAATCTGTTGGAGCGTCAGTTCTCATACGTGCAGGGGTCTTTACCCTTCATCGGCAGCGGTGTAACTGTGTTACAGAACCGAACGCCCCCGAGACGAGGGATGGTGCGAGACATGGCACGCGTACGGTACGGAGCGCGGACCGAGGCCGAGATCGCGGCGTCGCGCGAGAAGAGTTCCAAGCTCCCCGACATCTGGTCCACCGGTGTCGTGGCCGTCTGGGAGAGCGACCCCGACGTGGTCGCGGCGGTCCTGCCGCCGCCGCTCAAACCGGCCGAGCGGCCCCTCGTACGGGCCAACATCAGCAAGGTCGACCTGCCCGGCTACCCGCTCGGCGCCGGCTCGGTGGCCGTCGCGGCCCGGCACGGCGGGATCGAGGGCTGGTACCCCCTGGTCATGCCGATGACCCTTGAGCGCGCCCTGACCGGGGGCCGCGAGGTCTTCGGCGAACCGAAGAAGCTGGGCGAGGTCACCGTCGAGCGCGACGGCATCGTCGTCCGGGCCTCCCTCGCCCGGCACGGGATCGCCTTCGTCGAGGTGCGCGGGGCGGTGGACCGCGCGCTGCCGCTGCCCGAGCCCACTCAGAAGACCGACTTCTACTTCAAGTTCCTGCCCGCCGTCGACGGCTCGGGCCTGGACGGGGATCCGGTGCTCGTGCACTGCACGCGCAACGAGAAGGTCCGCAGGCTGGAGCACGTCACCGGGGACGTCGTCCTGCGGGAGTCCATGTTCGACCCGGTGGCCGACCTGCCCGTCCGCCGGATCGTGGAGATCACCATCGGCGAGAAGACCACCGACCAGAAGGGCCGGGTCGTGGAACGGGTCAGCGCCCAGGCCCTGCTCCCGTACATCCACCAGCGCTACGACGACCCCCTGCAGATCCTCGACGCGCCCCCGGAGGGATCGTCAGGGGGGAGGAACTGACATGCGGCTCGAAGAAGGACAGGTGGCCGTGGTCACCGGGGCCGCGAGCGGAATCGGCCTCGCGATGGCCCGCCGCTTCGCCGCCGAGGGACTGAAGGTGGTCCTCGCCGACGTCGAGGAGGGCGCCCTGCGCAAGGCCGCCGACGACCTCGTCGCGGACGGGGCCCAGGTCCTCGCCAAGGTGGTCGACGTCAGCGACCGCGACTCCGTGATCGCGCTCGCCGACGCCGCCTACGAGACCTTCGGCGCCGTGCACGTGCTCTGCAACAACGCGGGCGTGGGCTCCGGCGCCGAGGGCCGCATGTGGGAGCACGAGCCCAACGACTGGAAGTGGGCCTTCTCCGTCAACGTGTGGGGGGTCTTCCACGGCATCCAGGCCTTCGTCCCCCGCATGATCGCCGCCGACGGCCCGGGCCACATCGTCAACACCTCCTCCGGGGACGGCGGCATCGCCCCGCTCCCCACCGCCTCCGTGTACGCCGTAACCAAGGCGGCCGTGGTCACCATGACCGAGTCGCTCTACGCCCACCTCAAGGCGGAGGGCGCCGCCGTCGGGGCCTCCGTCCTCTTCCCCGGACCGCACATGCTGCGCACCGGGCTGTGGGAGTCGCACCGCAACCGGCCCGATCGGTACGCGAAGGAACGGCCGCGCAAGGCCCCGTACCGCAGCCTCGACCAGTACGAGGCGGCGATGAAGCAGGCCGGCCACGAGGTGCGCTTCACGCCGGTCGAGGAGGTCGCCGAGCACGTCGTCGACGGCATCCGCGCCGACCGCTTCTGGATGCTCCCGGCCGGCGAGCACAGCGACCGGCAGATCCGCGCCCGGTCGCAGTCGATGCTCGACCGGTCCAACCCCGCCTACCTGGAAAGCTTCATCCTCGACTGAGGGGCGTCTGTGGTGAGTACGCACGAAGACCGGACCGAAGACCGGACCGAAGACCCGTACCTGATCATCTCCTCCGACTGCCACGCCGGCCTGCCCACCGAGCAGTACCGGCCCTACCTGGACTCCCGCTTCCACCCCCAGTTCGACGAGTTCCTCGGCGAGCGCGACGCCCGCCGCGCCGAGGCCACCCGACTCGGCGTCCGCAACGAGGCCTTCGCCGAGAAGTGGTTCCACGACCACGAGGAAGGCCTCAAGGGCGGCTGGGACACCGGGCAGCGGCTGAAGGAACTCGACGGCGACGGCGTGGCCGCCGAGGTCGTCTTCCCCGACGCGGACGCCGTCGACAGCCAGACCGCCGCCCCCTTCGGCGTCGGCCTCGGCCTCTCCGGCGACCAGGACCCCGAGCTCGGCATGGCGGGCGCCCAGGCGCACAACCGCTGGCTCGCGGAGTTCGTCGGCCAGAACCCGGAACGCCACTGCGGAGTCGCGCTGCTCCCCATCACGGGCGAGCCGGAGAAGGTCGTCGCCGAGATCCACCGGGCCAAGGAGTCCGGGCTGGGCGCGCTGATGATCCCCGCGATGTGGGTGGACAAGGCGCCCTACCACGACCGCCGCTACGACCCCGTCTGGGCGGCGGCCGCCGAGACGCAGATGCCGATCGTCACCCACTCCGGGTCCTCGCCGCGCCACGAGTACGGAGACCACCTGGGCATCTTCGTCTCCGAGGTCACCTGGTGGCCGGCCCGCCCGCTGTGGTTCCTGCTCTGGTCCGGGGTCTTCGAGCGCCACCCCGGCCTGAGGTTCGGCGTCGCCGAGGCGGGCTGCTGGTGGCTGCCGAACCAGCTGTGGTTCATGGACCGGCTCTACCTCGGCGCGCACGGCGGCAAGAAGCTCTCGCCGTTCGAGGAGCTGAAGCGGCCGCCCAGCGAGTACCTGGACCGCCAGGTCTTCATCTGCGCGACGAACACCAAGCGGCGCGAGCTCGCCCAGCGGTACGAGATCGGCGTCGACAACATCCTGTGGGGCTCGGACTTCCCGCACCCCGAGGGCACCTGGCCCAACACCCGGGCCTGGCTGAAGAACACCTTCCACGACATCCCGGTCGCGGAGACCCGCCGGATGCTGGGCCTGGCGGCGGCCGAGGTCTTCGGCTTCGACACCGCGAAGCTGGCCCCGATCGCCCGCCGGATCGGCCCCACCCCGGCGGAACTGGGCCAGTCCCCGGACCAGGCGACGGTGGAGGCCTCCTGGGCCCGCTCCCGCGAGGTGGGCCGCCACTGGCTCACCGACAACGACTTCCCCGTACTGGGGGTGAACGCGTGACGGCCGACGACCGCTACACGGTGATCTCGGCGGACTGCCACGCGGGCGCCGACCTGCTGGACTACAAGCCGTACCTGGCCAAACGCCACCACGAGGACTTCGACGCCTGGGCCGCCTCGTACGTGAACCCGTACGAGGACCTCCTCGCGGACACTGCCGACCGGAACTGGAACTCGGCGCGCCGCCTCGCCGAACTCGAAGCGGACGGCATCGTCGCGGAAGTCCTCTTCCCCAACACCATCCCGCCGTTCTTCCCCAAGGCCTCCCTGATGGCCCAGCCCCCGACCGCCGCCGAGTACGAGATGCGGTGGGCGGGTCTCCAGGCGCACAACCGCTGGCTGGCCGACTTCTGCGCGGACGCACCGGGGCGGCGGGCGGGGGTGGCGCAGATCCTCCTCAACGACGTGGACGCGGCGGTGGGCGAGATCCGCCGGGTGCGGGCGGCCGGCCTGACGGGCGGCATCCTGCTGCCGGGCGTTCCGCCCGGCTCCACGGTTCCGGAGCTGTACTCCGCCGCCTACGACCCCATCTGGGCGGTGTGCGACGAGCTGGACGTCCCGGTCAACCACCACGGCGGCTCGGCGTCGCCGCCGCTGGGCGACGAACCCGCGGCGAGGGCCGTCTTCATGGTGGAGACGACCTGGTTCTCGCACCGCGCCCTGTGGCACCTCGTCTTCGGCGGGGCCTTCCGCCGCCACCCGGGTCTCAAGCTGGTCCTGACGGAGCAGGGCTCCGGATGGATCCCGGGCGTGCTGGAGATGCTGGACTACTACCACGGCCGCCTGGTCGCGGCATCGGCCACGGCCGAGTCCAAGTTCGGAGCGGGCCTCGCGGAGTCGATGGGCCGGGGCCCGAGCGAGGTCTGGCGGGACAACTGCTTCGTGGGAGCGAGCTTCATGCGCCCCCACGAGGTCCCGCTGCGGGACCGGATCGGCCTCGACAAGATCATGTGGGGAGCGGACTACCCCCACGACGAGGGCACCACCCCCTTCTCCCGCGAAGGCCTCCGCATCGCCTACGCGGGCCTCCCGCGGGAGGAGGTCGCCGCGATGGTCGGCGGCAACGCGGCCCGCGTGTACGGCTTCGACCTCGCCCTGCTGGACGCGGTGGCGGCCAAGCACGGCCCGCTGGTCTCGGAGATCGCCGAACCCCTGACGGAGATCCCGCCGGAGGCCACCAGCCCGGCGTTCGCCCGAGGGGGGTCGGTCCGGGTCTGGTGACACCCGCTTCCCGCCGGGCGGATCAGAAGGCGCCCAGGCGCCGGATCCGCTCGGGCGGGATGCGGTCCAGGCCGCGGACTTCGGCCCAGTCGGTCATCACGATGTTCAGCTGGTCCAGGCCGGCCAGCGGAGTCACGTCGTAACTCACGCCGACCCCGCTCAGGGTGAGGTTCCGAAGCGCGGGAAGACCGGAGAGCGCGGCCAGTCCGTCCCGGCAGTGGCACTGGACGAGTGCCAGCTCGAAGATCTGGGGCTGGTCGAGCAGCGGCGAGAGGTCCAGGTCGGCCTGCTCCACCAGCTGGAGCGTGCGCAGCCGGGGCAGCGGCAGCAGCGCCGTCAGCTCGGCGAACTGCCGGTCGCCGGTGACGGTCATCCAGTCCAATGCGGGCCACCGGTCCAGGGAGTCGAGGCCGATGTCGGGAGAGAACAGCCCCAGTCGGGTCAGTGTCTTCGGGGCCGGGACAGCCGAGACGCCCGCCGCGCGGAGGCCGTAGTTGAGCGCCAGCTCGGTGAGCGCGCGCAGGTCCGCGAGCGGGGCGAGGTCCAAGTCCCGGGGGACCTCCGCGAGCGTCAGGCTGTCCAGGACCGGCAGCCTGGTGAGCGGCTCCAGCCCGGACAGCTGCAGGCAGGTGAAGAGTCCCAGGTAGCGGAGCCCCTGGTGGCGGGTGAGGGCGTCGAGGCCCGTCACACCGCTCCGGTACAGGGTCAGCGCCTCCAGCTGCCGCTGGGATTCCAGGACGTCCGGGATCCCCTCCGCCTCGCTGATGTACAGCTTGCGGATGTGGGGCAGACCGGCGAGGGCGGCCACCTGTTCGGGACTTCGGACTTCGAGGACCGCGTCGCCCAGGGAAGCGTCGGCCAGTACCTCGTCCGCGTACAGCCGGGCGTCGAAGGCGCCCCAGCTCCGCGAGAGCTCTCGGCACACCGCCGAGCGGGTGTCGTGGCGGAAGCGGGCAATGGCGCCCAGCGCCCGCGGGCTGCCCACCAGTGCCGCCGTCCGCAGGCAGGCCGCCGCCTCGGCCTCGGCCAGGCCCTCGGGACGCGGGAGCAGGTCCAGGACCAGCTCCCCGGCCTTGGCCAGTTGCTCTGCCTCTTGCGGGGTACGGGGTGGCAGGAGCCCGGCCGTGCGCGACTGGATGTCGGCGTGCACGACCGGGTCCAGCTCCGGAGCGTGCTCCAGGGAGGCTGCCGCCAGCAGGACGAGACGGTCGTGGGCCGATTTCACCTTGTCGGCCCGGCGCAGCAGGCCACGCAGGATGCGGAGCCGTTCGTCCGGGCGGGCGTGGCCCACCGCCATGCGGACCACGTCGTCCCAGGAGTCGTCGTGCGCGTTCTTCACCAGCACGCCGAAGTCCCGCGACTCGACCGCCGCCTTCGCGCCCAGGTAGTCCTGGAAGGTGCGGTGCACGAAGACCACCGAGCCCGGGGACGGCTCCAGGAGCAGGCCGCTGCGGATCAGCAGGTGCGCGAAGACCTGCTCGGCCCCGCCCTGCGCCCGCACCTGCGGCATCGCGTCGAGCCACTCGCCCACCATCTCGACGGCCTCGTCCCGGCCCGCCTCCAACTGCCCGTTGCGGATCAGCCAGTACGCGAACCGCTGGAGCAGCGCGACCTGCTCCTCGCGGGTCAGGTAGACCCCCTCGACCCTGCAGATCTCCCGTTCCGTGTCCCGCCGGACCAGCAGCATGTCCAGCGCCGCGTCGTAGAGTTCCTTGCGGGCCCGCGGCAGCTGCATCCGCCGGTCCTGGTTCAGGGCGCAGAGCAGGGCGCACATCAGCGGGTTCGTCGCGAGCCGGGCCAGGTCCCGCCGGGAGGAGACCGCCTCCAGCAGCGAAGCCTCGTACGCGTCCAGCTCCTGCCCCTCCGCGCGCGCCGCCGCGTGCCAGTGCGCGACGAAGGCCCGGATGTCCTGCTGCTCCATCGGCAGCATCGAGTGCGGTGCGAAGCCCTGTCCCGCGAGCCAGTCCTCCGGGACCGCCGACGGGCGGGTGGTCACCACGTACCGCGCCTTGGGGAACGCCGAGATCAGCGAGCGCAGCCAGGTCTCCGTGCGGGCGCGCAGCCGCTGCGGGACCTCGTCCACCCCGTCCACCAGGACCAGCGCCCGGCCGCTCAGCATGAGGTCCTCGACCCACCCGGCCGGCGCCGAGAGCGGTACGCCCGAGGCGCGGAGGAACTCCTCCGGCAGCGGCAGGCTCTCCGCCGAGGTGAAGGCGCGCAGCCGCAGTACGAACGGCACGCACGTGCCCCAGGAGCCCTCCGCCTGCCGGGCCGCGGTGAGGGCCAGCCATTGGACCAGGGTCGACTTTCCCGAGCCCGCCGGGCCGCGCAGCAGCACCCGGTCGGCGGAGGCGAGGGCCTGCTCGGCCCGGAGCTGGGTCTGACGGAGCTCCGGCTCGCCCGGCACCAGCTGCTGCTCACCGCTGACCGCCAGGCTGATGTACGCCACGTCCAGCGGCCATTCCTGGCGGGAGCGGCTGAGGGTCAGGCCGAACAGCCGGAGGCGGCCGTGGGTCTCGGCCACGTAGCGCGCGTACCGCTCCTCGAACGCGTACGAGGCCCCCTCCGGGCGGTCGGCCAGCCGGTCCACCGCTCGCGCCAGCTCGCCCGTCCGCCGGACCAGTTCCACGTCCGCCCGGGCCGCGAAGCCCGGGAGGGTCGTCACGTACTCCACCGCGTGCGCGCAGCACAGCCGCACCAGCCGCCCGTACAGGGCCTCGGCCGCCTCGTTCAGGCCCGCCGGGGGCGGCGGGACCGCCGCCGCCACGGCCGCCGGGTCGAGGTCCGCCGCGAAGAGGGCCTCCGCGCCCAAGGGGCCGAGCGCCGCGAAGGCGTCGCCGACCGCGGTCACCGCCGCCAGCCGTTCGTGCTCCGGCACCCGAACCGTCGCCTCGTCGATCCGGGCCGCCAGTGCGGCGGCCAGGCGCCGCATCTCGCTGTCGCCCAGTTCCGCCGGGGGTCTGCGCCACCGCTGCACCGGCCGGGCCGGGTCGGGCGTCAGGCCCGCCCCCGGAACCCTTGCCAGGAGGGATTTCACCAGCGCCCCCGCCGCCGTTCCCGCCACCCGTAAGAGAACCGTCTCGAAGCCCGTCATACCCCGCCCTCCCCTTGGCGCGGACATCATCTCGTGAACCGCCGGTAACCCCGATGGATACCGATCGGTAACAACCTCTAGCGGCATCCCGGAAGGCGCCTCTATGGTGCCCACATGCCGAACCTGCCCGATGTCGTGCTGTGGTCCATACCTGCCTTTGTGCTGCTCACCGTCATCGAGGTGGTGAGCTACCGGCTCCATCCGGACGAGGATGCCGCCGGCTACGACACCAAGGACGCCGCCACGAGCATCACCATGGGGCTCGGCAGCATCGGGTTCGACCTGCTCTGGAAGATCCCGGTCGTGGCGGTCTTCACCGCGGTCTACGAACTGACCCCGCTGCGGGTGCCGTTCCTGTGGTGGACCGCCCTGCTGATGCTGCTCGTCCAGGACTTCCTGTACTACTGGCAGCACCGCCTCCACCACGTCATCCGCATCCTGTGGGCCTGCCACGTGGTCCACCACAGCAGCAAGCGGTTCAACCTCACCACCGCCCTGCGCCAGCCCTGGACCAGCGCCACCACCTGGTGGTTCTACCTGCCCATGGTGGCCCTCGGCGTGCACCCGGCGGCGATCCCGTTCTGCTACGGACTCAATCTGCTCTACCAGTTCTGGGTCCACACCGAGCGCATCGGGAAGCTCCCGCGTCCCTACGAGTACGTCTTCAACACCCCCTCCCACCACCGCGTCCACCACGCTTCGCAGGGCGGCTACCTGGACCGCAACTTCGGCGGCATCCTGATCCTCTGGGACCGGATGTTCGGGTCCTGGGTGGGGGAGACCGACAAGCCCGTCTACGGGCTCACCAAGAACATCGGCACCCACAACCCGCTGCGCGTGGCCACCCACGAGTACGCCGCCATCGCCCGCGACGTGCGTGCCGCCGGGACCTGGAGCGAGCGCGCCGGCAGGGTCTTCCGCGGCCCCGGCTGGCAGCCGGCACCGGCCGGGCAGACCGCCGCCCCGGCCCCGGCCCCGGCCGTCGAACCCGCCGCCCCGGCCCCGGCCGTCGAAGCCCCGGCCGCCCCCGCCTCCGAGACCCGCGCCGCCGCACCCGCCGAGACCCGGCCCTCCGTGCAGGAGACCACCGCGTGAGCACCGCAGACAGCACGGCCGGCAGCACCGCCGAGTCCGCGGGCCGGCCCGCCCCCTCCTGGGTCGCCGACCGCGAGAGCGCCGGCGGGTCGCGCATCGGCCGCCTCGCCCTCGTGGCCTTCGCCGTGGCCGCAGCCGTCGACCTCGTCTCGCTGCTGGCCGGCTGGCACCTCGGCCACGTCATCGCCAAGCCGCTGCTGATGCCGCTGCTGGTGACCCACATGGCCACCCGCGGCGCACCCCGCCTGCTGCTCGCCGCCCTGCTCTTCGGCTGGGGCGGTGACCTCGCCCTGCTCTTCGACGCCGAGGCCGCCTTCCTCATCGGCATGGGCTCCTTCGCCGTCGGGCACGTCTGCTACCTCGTCCTCTTCGGCAAGCGGCCCGCGAACCCGCTGCTCGGGGGCGCGTACCTGCTCGCGCTCCTCGGCACCGTCGCCCTGCTGTGGTCCGACCTGCCGGCCGACCTGCGGATCCCCGTGGCCGGATACAGCCTGCTGCTCACCGCCATGGCGTTCCGCTCCAGCGCCCTCGGCCTGCGCGCCGGGATCGGCGGCGCGCTGTTCCTGCTCTCCGACACCCTCATCGCGTCGGGTGTCGCCGAGTGGCCCCAGCTGCCCCGCCCGGACTTCTGGATCATGGCCACCTACCTGGCCGCCCAGTACCTGCTGGCCACTGGTTCGACCGATCGGGAAGCAGGCGTACGGTAGGACGGTTCCACAGTCGTACAAGACTGAACGATCCCGATCCGGAGGACTGCACCACCATGCGCGCCACCGTCATCCACGCCCCGCACGACATACGCGTGGAGGAGGTGCCCGACGCTGCGATCCAGCGCCCCGAGGACGCCGTCGTCCGCGTCCTGCGTGCCTGTATCTGCGGCAGCGACCTGTGGGCCTACCGCGGCGAGGCCGCGCGTCAGCCCGGCCAGCGCATCGGCCACGAGTTCCTCGGCATCGTCGAGGAGACCGGCTCCGCCGTGTCGGGCCTGCGCGCCGGCGACCTGGTCGTCGCGCCCTTCATGTGGTCGGACGGCACCTGCGAGTACTGCGTCGAGGGGCTGTTCACCTCCTGCGACCACGGCGGCTTCTGGGGCTCGGTCGGCCACGACGGAGGCCAGGGCGAGGCCGTCCGCGTCCCGCACGCCGACGGCACCCTGGTGAAGCTGCCCGCCGAGGCCGTCTCCGACGACCACCTGCTGACCGGGCTGCTCGCACTGTCCGACGTCATGGGCACCGGCCACCACGCGGCGCTGGGCGCCGGCGTCCGCGAGGGCTCCACCGTCGCCGTCGTCGGCGACGGCGCGGTCGGCCTGTGCGGCGTCCTCGCCGCCAAGCGGCTGGGCGCCGAGCGGATCATCGCACTGGGCCGCCACACCGCCCGTACCGACATCGCCAAGCTCTTCGGGGCCACCGACGTCGTCGCCGAGCGCGGCGAGGCCGCCGAGGCGGCCGTGCGCGAGCTCACCGGCGGCCGGGGCGCGCACGCGGTCATCGAGGCGGTCGGTACCGAGCAGTCCATGCGCACCGCCGTGAACATCACCCGCGACGGCGGGTCCGTCGGCTACGTCGGCGTCCCGCACGGCAGCGGCACCGGCCTGGACCTCGGTGTCATGTTCGACCGCAACATCACCCTGCGCGGGGGCGTGGCCCCGGTCCGCGCGTACATCCCGGAGCTGCTGGCGGACGTGCTCGGCGGCGTGATCGATCCGGCGCCCGTCTTCGACCGGGCGGTGTCCCTGGACGAGGTCCCGGCCGGCTACCGGGCGATGGACGACCGCAGCGCGCTCAAGGTGATGATCAAGCCGTGAACGAGGGACGGGCCGGGCGGAAGACCCGCCCGGCCCGTCCTCTGCGTTGCGGACGCCGTTACTTCACGGCCTTGAGCGCGTCGATCACGCCGTAGCCGTAGTAGCCGGTCTGGCCCCACTTGCTCTGGCAGGTGGTGGCGTCGATCAGGGCGCCCGCGGCGTCGTAAATCTGCGTCGGGCAGGCCGCCTTCGTCGACTGGGCCTTGAGCATCGCCTGGAGCTGCGAAGGCGTGGCCGACGGGTGGGCGCTCTTGAGCAGCGCCGCGACGCCCGCCACGTGCGGGGCGGCCATCGAGGTGCCCTGCTTGTAGCCGTAGAGCCCGCCCGGGACGGTCGAGAGCACGCGCCCGTTGGCGTCCGGGGTCTCCGGGACCTGCCACTTGTCGCCGCCGGGGGCGGCGACGTCCACGACCCCGAGGCCGTAGCTGGAGTAGTACGAGCGCAGGCCCTTGTCGCCGGTCGCAGAGACGGTGACCACACCCGGCAGCTGCGTGGGCAGGTCCAGGCAGACCTTCGGGTCTATGGTGCGGGGCACCGGCGTGGTGTCGTTCGGGCTGGTGTCGTCGACGAGGGAGTCGGCCGCCAGGTCCTGGTTGGAGTTGCCCGCCGAGGCCACGTGGAGCGTGCCCTTGCGCTCGGCGTACTTGGTGGCCCGGCCGATGGCCTCCACCAGCGCCTTCTGGTCGTCGTCGGACTTGCAGTTGAAGAGCCAGGGGTCGACGTAGTAGCTGTTGTTGGTCACCTCGATCCCCTTCTCCGCGGCGAACATGAAGCCGCAGACGACCGCCTCGGTGTAGAAGAGGCTGGTCCCGGGCTCGCTCACCTTGATCGCGGCGATCTGCACGCCCGGCGCGACACCGCTGACGCCGATCCCGTTGCGCGCCGCCCCGATGGTGCCGGCCACGTGCGTGCCGTGGTCGCTGCCGTCGGCGTACGGGCGCCAGGCGCCCTCGGTGGTGTCGGCGACGCCGCCCACGCAGTTCGCCGACTGGCCCTTGGAGAAGTTGGGGGCGAGATCGGGGTGGGTGTCGTCGACACCCGTGTCGATGATGCCCACGGTGACGTTCCGGCTGCCATCGTTGATCTTGTGAGCCTTGTCGGCCTTGATCGTCCGCAGGTCCCACTGGTTGGGTTCCAGCGGCTCCTGACCCTCCTGGGCCGCTGCCGCCGCCTTGGCGGCGTCCGCCGCGCTCAGCTGCTGGGTCGCGCCCTCGTCGGTGGTCTGCACCGCCGACATCGGGGCCGTCCGGGTGGCGCCGACCGACACGAACAGGCCGCGCTGGGCGCGAAGCTGCTTGGCGAAGTCCGGGTTCTGGGAGTGTGCGACGACGACCCCGATCTGCTCATAGGCCGTCACCACCGTTCCACCGGCCCGCTCGACGGCCTTCTTCGCCGCCTTCACCGTGGCGTACGTGTTCAGGTTGGCCACGTACGACAGCTTGGGGCCGGAGGTGTCGGCCTTCGATGCCGTCGCCGCGTCGGCCGTTCCCAGCGGGGCGGCCGAGGCCGAGACCGCGGGCAGGAAGGCGAGCGAAGCGGTGAGCGCCAGGCCGACCGGTACGGCGAGAGCACGGCCGCGCTTCTTGGGCGCAGGTGACCCCGGCTGATCCATGGGTTCTCCAGATCATCTTCGAAAAAGCCGCCCGTACGCGGTCGCGTAGGGCGGGTTCATGACAAGGGAACCTAGCGTCGCCGTTCCCCTCTGCGCCATCTGTTCGAGAAATCAGTTCCCCAAGAATCACCGGGTGTTGAACCGTCCCGCCGCGCCGGCCGTGCCGTTGGACAGGGGGGATCAGCGCCACCGTCCCCCACACGGAGGTTGTTTTGTCCGTCGTCCCCACCGCACCCGCGTCACAAGGAGATCCCCCCGTGACCACCGAAGCAGCGCCGCCGCCGGGCAGCGCGGGAACGCCCGTGGCGGGCCCCACCGCCGATGACTACGCGAGCGTCCAGCAGAGCGCCGAGTTCGCCGAACTGCGCAGTTCCTACCGCTCCTTCGCCTTCCCGCTCACCGTGGCCTTCATCGCCTGGTACCTGCTCTACGTCCTGCTGTCCAACTACGCGGGCGGCTTCATGGGGACCAAGCTCTTCGGCAACATCAACGTCGCCCTCGTGCTCGGACTCGCCCAGTTCGCGACGACCTTCCTGATCGCCTGGCTCTACGCGCGCCACGCCGCCGCGAAGCTCGACCCCAAGGCCGAGGCCATCAAGGCACGGATGGAGGCCGGCGAATGAGCAGCACGCTCCCGCTGACGACGCTCGCCGCGGGCGCCTCCGAGCACCGCCCGCTGATCATCACCCTGTTCGGGCTGTTCGTCGTCGCCACCCTGGTCATCACCGTCTGGGCCGGCCGCCAGACCAAGGGCGCCGCCGACTTCTACGCGGGCGGCCGCCAGTTCACCGGCTTCCAGAACGGCCTCGCCATCTCCGGCGACTACATGTCCGCCGCGTCCTTCCTCGGCATCGCCGGAGCCATCGCCCTCTTCGGCTACGACGGCTTCCTCTACTCCATCGGCTTCCTCGTCGCCTGGCTGGTCGCCCTGCTGCTCGTCGCCGAACCGCTGCGCAACTCCGGCCGCTACACGATGGGCGACGTCCTCGCGTACCGGATGCGCCAGCGGCCCGTCCGCACCGCCGCCGGCACCTCCACCATCGTGGTCTCGATCTTCTACCTGCTCGCCCAGATGGCCGGCGCCGGCGTGCTCGTCTCGCTGCTCCTGGGCATCACCAGTGACGGCGGCAAGGTGGCCGTCGTCGCGCTGGTCGGCGTACTGATGATCGTCTACGTGACCATCGGAGGCATGAAGGGCACCACCTGGGTTCAGATGATCAAGGCTGTGCTGCTGATCGCGGGCGCTCTGCTGATCACCTTCCTGGTGCTGGTGAAGTTCAACTTCAACATCTCCGACCTTCTCGGCAAGGCCGCCGAGAACAGCGGACAGGGGGCGAAGCTCCTCGAACCAGGGCTCAAGTACGGCAAGGACTCGACCTCCAAGCTTGACTTCATCTCGCTCGGCCTCGCCCTCGTCCTCGGCACCGCAGGACTGCCGCACATCCTGATCCGCTTCTACACGGTGCCCACCGCGCAGGCCGCCCGTAAGTCCGTCCTCTGGGCCATCGGCATCATCGGCGGCTTCTACCTGATGACGATCGCCCTCGGCTTCGGCGCCGCGGCACTGCTCGACCGCGACGAGATCATCAAGTCCAACAAGGCGGGCAACACCGCCGCCCCGCTGCTCGCCCAGGCCGTCGGCGGCGGGCCCGACTCCACCGGCGGCGCCATCCTGCTCGCCGTGATCTCCGCGGTCGCCTTCGCCACCATCCTGGCCGTCGTCGCGGGCCTCACCCTCGCCTCCTCCTCGTCCTTCGCGCACGACCTGTACGCGAACGTGATCCGCAAGGGCAAGGCCACCGAGAAGGAGGAGATGCGCGCGGCCCGCTGGTCCACCGTCGTCATCGGAGCCGTCGCCATCGGCCTCGGTGCGCTGGCCCGCGACCTGAACGTGGCCGGCCTGGTCGCACTCGCCTTCGCGGTCGCCGCCTCCGCGAACCTGCCGACGATCCTCTACAGCCTCTTCTGGAAGCGCTTCACCACCCAGGGCGCGCTCTGGTCGATCTACGGAGGACTGATCTCGGCGGTCGGCCTGGTGCTGTTCTCCCCGGTCGTGTCCGGAAAGCCCACCTCGATGTTCAAGGACGCCGACTTCTTCTGGTTCCCCCTGGAGAACCCGGGCATCATCTCGATCCCCCTGGGCTTCCTGCTGGGCTGGCTGGGAACCGTCCTCACCAAGGAGAAGGCCGACCCCCAGAAGTTCGCCGAGCTGGAGGTGCGCTCCCTCACCGGAACAGGGGCGCACTGACATCGTCCGAACACGTAACGTGGCCGCGTCGTAGATCCCTACGACGCGGCCACGTCACGTCTCGTTCATTCGGGCAGCTCTGGATGGCACGAGCGTCACGTAGTCTCGAAATAGAACGCGTGAAGTAGATCCAATCCCGCGCGTACCTCTACTTCCGGACAGGGGAGGGGGCCCACAGTGCTTCTCGATACCTACGGCCGCGTGGCCACTGACCTGCGCGTCTCACTGACCGACAAGTGCAACCTGCGTTGCACCTACTGCATGCCCGAAGAAGGGCTGCAGTGGCTCGGCAAGTCGGACCTGCTCAGTGACGACGAGATCGTCCGGCTGATCCGCATCGCGGTCACGCAGCTCGGGATCACCGAGGTCCGGTTCACCGGCGGCGAGCCGCTGCTGCGCCCCGGCCTGGTCGGGATCGTCGAGCAGTGCGCGGCCCTGGAGCCCCGCCCCAGGATGTCGCTGACCACCAACGGCATCGGCCTGAAGCGCACCGCGCAGGCCCTGAAGGCCGCGGGCCTGGACCGGGTGAACGTCTCCCTGGACACCCTGCGGCCCGAGGTCTTCAAGACCCTCACCCGCCGCGACCGCCACAAGGACGTCATCGAGGGCATGGCCGCGGCCCGCGACGCCGGCCTCACCCCCGTCAAGGTGAACGCCGTGCTCATGCCCGGCCTCAACGACGACGAGGCCCCCGACCTGCTGGCCTGGGCCGTGGAGAACGAGTACGAGCTCCGCTTCATCGAGCAGATGCCCCTCGACGCCCAGCACGGCTGGAAGCGCGACGGCATGATCACCGCTGGGGACATCCTGGAGTCCCTGCGCACCCGCTTCACACTCACCGAGGAGGGCGCCGCCGAGCGCGGCTCCGCCCCGGCCGAGCGCTGGGTGGTCGACGGGGGCCCGGCCACCGTCGGCGTCATCGCCTCGGTCACCCGCCCGTTCTGCGGCGCCTGCGACCGTACGCGGCTCACGGCCGACGGCCAGGTACGTACGTGCCTGTTCGCGACCGAGGAGTCGGACCTGCGCGCCGCCCTGCGCTCGGGCGCCCCGGACGAGGAGATCGCCCGGCTGTGGAAGGTCGCGATGTGGGGCAAGAAGGCCGGGTCCGGTCTCGACGACCCGTCCTTCCTGCAGCCCGACCGCCCGATGTCGGCGATCGGCGGCTGACCCGGGAGCCGGGTGCGGTCAGCGGAGGCGCTCCGACCCCTCCGGCTGCACCCACTCGTCCAGCTTCACGACGTCCTTGAGGAAACCGCGGACCCCCAGGAACTGGGAGAGGTGTTCGCGGTGCTCCTCGCACGCCAGCCAGGTCTTGCGCCGCTCGGGCGTGTGCAGCGTCGGGTTGTTCCACGCCAGGACCCAGACGGCCGCGTCGCGGCAGCCCTTGGCGGAGCAGGTGGGGGTCTCGTCGGGGCCGGTGGCGCTGGAGGAAGTCACAGCCCCACATTAGAACGGAATGGCGACGCCGAGCAGCCACGGGGGGAGCTGCCCGGCGTCGGTCCGTCGCTCCGACGGGGGATGCGGAGCGCGTGAGCAGTATGTCACGCAGGACCCGGTACAGTGCACCGGAACTTCATGATTGATCTGAGCTTTTCTTGAGGTTTCCGGCGTCCAGAACCGGGCGTACCGGGGCCGGTACGAAGTGCGAAGGCAGCGAGGGCGTCGACTCGCGCCCCGCGTTGGCGATGACCACGGCCACGTACGGGAGCAGGGCGCCGGCCACGAGCGTCACGACGGCCACCGGGCGCTGCACGTTCCACAACAGCACGGTGGCGATGACCGACAGGGTCCTGACCGCCATCGAGATCACGTACCGGCGCTGACGGCCCCGCACGTCCTCGGCGAGACCCATCCGCGCGCCGGTGATCCGGAAGACCTCGGCCCCGTTCCGCTTCTGCCGCTTCGTCCGCTCCACGTTCCACCACCCGATCGCCCGCCGGGCACTCCCGGCCCGGACCCTCCCACGGTACGCCCGCCCCCGTCCCGCGCGGAGAGCGGGGACCCCCTGACGGCGCCGTCCGGAATGCGCCGTACGCCGGATGGGCCGAAACTGGGCCCACGTGCGCACAACGCGCCAGGAGGAGGCTCGACATGGGTTGGTTGTGGGCGATCATCGTCGGTTTCGTGCTGGGGCTGATAGCCAAGGCCATCCTGCCGGGCAAGCAGCACCAGCCGCTGTGGCTGACCACCCTCTTCGGCATCGCCGGTGCCGTCCTCGGCAATGCGGTGGCCACCTGGATCGGCGTCGGCGAGACCAAGGGCATCGACTGGACCCGGCACCTGCTGCAGATCGTCGGGGCGGTCCTCGTCGTCGGACTCGGCGAGATGATGTACGGAGCGATCAAGGGGAAGCGGCAGATGACGTGACCCGCCGCGGGTCATGACGGAGGGGCCGGCCGGACCGAGTGGTCCGAACCGGCCCCTCCGCCGTGTTCCGCGGCGTGCCGTGGCGTCCTACGGCGCGTCAGGCGCCGGTGACCTCCACCGCAGCCAGGTTCTTCTTGCCCCGGCGCAGCACCAGCCAGCGCCCGTGCAGCAGCTCCTCCACGGCGGGGACCGCGTCCTCGGCGGTGACCTTCGCGTTGTTCACGTAGGCGCCGCCCTCCTTCACGGTCCGGCGGCCGGCCGACTTGCTCGCGACCAGGCCGGTCTCCGCGAGCAGGTCCACCACGAGGCCGAGCTCCGCCACCTTGGCGTGCGGCAGCTCGGACAGGGCCGCGGCGAGCGTGGCCTCGTCCAGCTCGGCCAGGTCGCCCTGGCCGAACAGCGCCTTCGACGCGGCGATGACCGCGGCGCACTGGTCGGCGCCGTGCACGAGCGTGGTCAGCTCCTCGGCCAGCGCCCGCTGGGCGGCGCGCGCCTGCGGCCGCTCGGCGGTCTGCGCCTCCAGCGCCTCCAGCTCCTCGCGGGACTTGAACGACAGGATCCGCATGTAGGTGGAGATGTCCCGGTCGTCCACGTTCAGCCAGAACTGGTAGAACGCGTAAGGCGTGGTCATCTCCGGGTCGAGCCACACGGCCCCGCTCTCGGACTTGCCGAACTTGGTGCCGTCCGCCTTGACCATCAGCGGGGTCGCCAGCGCGTGCACGACCGCGCCCGCCTCGACCCGGTGGATCAGGTCGAGCCCTGCCGTCAGGTTGCCCCACTGGTCGGAGCCGCCCTGCTGCAGCACGCAGCCGTAGCGCCGGTACAGCTCCAGGAAGTCCATGCCCTGGAGCAGCTGGTAGCTGAACTCCGTGTAGCTGATGCCCTGGTCGGAGTCGAGCCGCTTGGCGACCGAGTCCTTCGTCAGCATCTTGTTGACCCGGAAGTGCTTGCCGATGTCCCGCAGGAACTCGATGGCGGACATGCCCGCCGTCCAGTCCAGGTTGTTCACCATGAGGGCCGCGTTCTCGCCCTCGAACGACAGGAACGGCTCGATCTGGGTGCGCAGGCGCGTCACCCAGTTCGCGATCGTCTCCGGGTCGTTCAGGGTCCGCTCGGCCGTCGGTCGCGGGTCGCCGATCTGTCCCGTGGCCCCGCCGACCAGCGCCAGCGGCCGGTTCCCGGCCTGCTGGAGCCGGCGCACGGTGAGCACCTGGACCAGGTGCCCCACGTGCAGCGAGGCCGCGGTCGGGTCGAAGCCGCAATAGAAGGTGACCGGACCGTCCGCGAAGGCCTTTCGCAGCGCTTCTTCGTCGGTGGACTGGGCGAAGAGCCCGCGCCACTTCAGTTCGTCGACGATGTCAGTCACGGTCGTGACTCTCCTTGGGATGGAGTGAGTAGGGACGTGGATGAGGGGGTTACCCGCACATTCTAGGTGGTCAGACGCCCTTGCTTACCGAACTCATGTTGAAATCCGGGATGCGCAGCGCCGGCATCGCCGCGCGCGTGAACCAGTCGCTCCACTCGCGCGGGAGGGTCTTCTCGGTCCGGCCGGCCTCCGAGGCCCGCGACAGCAGGTCCACGGGGGACTCGTTGAACCGGAAGTTGTTGACCTCGCCGACCACCTGGCCGTTCTCCACCAGGTAGACGCCGTCCCGGGTCAGGCCCGTGAGCAGCAGCGTCGCCGGGTCCACCTCGCGGATGTACCAGAGGCAGGTCAGCAGCAGTCCGCGCTCGGTGCCCGCGACCATCTCCTCCAGCGACTTCTCGCCGCCGGCGTCCAGGATCAGGTTCCCGAAGCCGGGGGAGAGCTGCATGCCGGTCAGGCCCGCGGTGTGCCGGGTCGTGGACAGCCGGTTCAGGTGCCCGTCCGCGATCCACTCGGTCGACGGGACCGGCAGGCCGTTGTCGAACACCGAGGCGTCGTCGCCGGAGCTGTGCGCCATCACGAACGGGGCGCACTCCAGGCCCGGCGCGTTCGGGTCGCTGCGCAGGGAGAGCGGCAGGTCGGAGAGCTTCTCGCCGAGCCGGGTGCCGCCGCCGGGCTTGGAGAAGACCGTACGGCCCTCCACCGCGTCCCGGGCCGCCGCCGACCACATCTGGTAGATCAGCAGGTCCGCCACGGCGGTCGGCGGCAGCAGGGTCTCGTACCGGCCCGCGGGCAGGTCGATCTTCCGCTCCGCCCAGCCGAGGCGCACGGCGAGCTCCGCGTCCAGCACGGTCGGGTCCACGTCCTTGAAGTCCCGGGTCGAGCGGCCCGCCCAGGCGGAGCGCTGCCGGTCCGGGGACTTCGCGTTCAGCTCCAGGGTGCCCTTCGGCTGGTCGTGCCGCAGCCGCAGGCCCGTGGAGGTGCCGACGTACGTGGAGACCAGCTCGTGGTAGGCGAAGCCGTACAGCTCCCGGCCGCCCTCGCGGGCCCGGGCGAACGCCTCGCCGAGGGCCGGGGCGAAGTCCGCGAACACCGCGGAGCCGGTCTCGGCCGGGGCGTCGGTGAAGTCCGGCGAGGACGGGGTCCCGGTGACCAGCGGCTGGGCGTCCTCGGCCGGGCCCGCCCCGCGGGCGGCCGCCTCGGCGGCACGCACCAGCGGCTCCAGGTCGTCCGCGGTGACGGCGGAGCGCGAGACGACCCCCGAGGCCGTGCCCTCCTTGCCGTCGACCGTGGCGATGACGGTCAGGGTCCGGCCGCGGGTCACGCCGTTCGTCGTCAGGGCGTTGCCGGCCCAGCGGAGATTGGCGGTCGACCCCTCGTCGGCGATGACGACGCAACCGTCGGTGGTGGACAGCTCCAGGGCCCGCTCGACGATCTCGTGGGGCTTGGTGATGCGAATCGACGAGCTCATCGCCCGGCCTCCTGCGTGGTGTTCAGGATGTTCACGTCGCGGAACAGCGCGGACGGGCAGCCGTGCGAGACCGCCGCGACCTGGCCCGGCTGGGCCTTGCCGCAGTTGAAGGCGCCGCCCAGGACATAGGTCTGCGGACCGCCGACCTTCTCCATCGAGCCCCAGAAATCGGTGGTGGTGGCCTGGTAGGCGACATCGCGCAGCTGCCCGGCCAGCCGGCCGTTCTCGATCCGGAAGAACCGCTGCCCGGTGAACTGGAAGTTGTAGCGCTGCATGTCGATCGACCAGGAGCGGTCGCCGACCACGTAGATCCCGCGCTCCACCCCGCCGATCAGGTCCTCGGTCGAGAGCCCGCCCGGATCCGGCTGGAGGGACACGTTCGCCATCCGCTGGACGGGCACGTTCCCGGGGGAGTCGGCGAAGGCGCAGCCGTTGGAGCGCCCGAGGCCGGTCAGCTTCGCGATCCGCCGGTCCAGCTGGTAGCCGACCAGGGTGCCGTCCTTGACCAGGTCCCAGCTCTGCGCCTGGACGCCCTCGTCGTCGAAGCCGACGGTGGCCAGTCCGTGCTCGGCGGTGCGGTCACCCGTCACGTTCATGATCGGGGAGCCGTACTTGAGCTTGCCCAGCTGGTCGAAGGTGGCGAAGGAGGTCCCCGCGTACGCCGCCTCGTAGCCCAGTGCCCGGTCGAGCTCGGTGGCGTGGCCGATGGACTCGTGGATGGTGAGCCACAGGTTGGACGGGTCGACGACCAGGTCGTAGCGCCCGGCCTCGACGCTCGGCGCCCGCATCTTCTCGGCGAGCAGACCGGGGATCTGCTCCAGCTCGGAGTTCCAGTCCCAGCCGGTGCCCGTCAGGTACTCCCAGCCGCGGCCCGCGGGCGGGGCGATGGTGCGCATCGAGTCGAACTCGCCGGTGGTGCCGTTCACGGCGACCGCGGTCAGCTGCGGGTGCACCCGGACCCGCTGCTGCGTGGTCGAGGTGCCCGCGGTGTCGGCGTAGAACTTGTTCTCGTGCACGGCGAGCAGCGAGGCGTCCACGTGGGCGACCCCGTCGGCCGCCAGCAGGCGCGAGCTCCAGTCGGCGAGCAGCGCCGCCTTCTCCGCGTCCGGCACCTCGAAGGGGTTCACGTCGTACGCGGAGATCCACGTCCGGTCGGTGTGCACCGGCTCGTCGGCGAGCTCCACGCGCTCGTCCGAACCGGCGGCCTTGATCACCTGGGCGGACAGCTTCGCCATGGCCACGGCCTGCGAGGCCACCTTGGCGGCGGCGTCCATGGTCAGGTCCACACCGGAGGCGAATCCCCAACTGCCCCCGTGCACCACCCGGACCGCATACCCGAGATCGGTGGTGTCGGACCCGCCGGAGGGCTTGGCGTCCCGCAGGCGCCAGGAGGCGCTGCGGATCCGCTCCAGCCGGAAGTCGGCATGGTCGGCGCCCAGCGCGCGGGCCCGGGCGAGCGCCGCGTCGGCGAGCGCCCGCAAGGGCAGCGCGGTGAAGGCCGCATCGATGGAATGGGGCACGGAAGTCCTCCCGTGGTCGGAGCCGGTCGCCCCGATCATGTCGCGATCGGAGCCCTTGTGCCTACATCTTTCTGTAGGGACTCGACAGAGCCCGTCGCAAGGCCCTGTCGGGGGTCGATTCTCCGTAGGACGGCTGCGACCTATAGGTTTTTGGTATTCAAGACCGCTAGCGAAAGGGTGATCCGTTGAGCCGCTCGGTTCTCGTCACCGGAGGAAACCGGGGCATCGGCCTCGCCATCGCCCGAGCCTTCGCGGAGGCCGGCGACAAGGTCGCGATCACGTTCCGGTCGGGTGAGCCGCCGGAGGCGCTCACCTCGCTCGGTGTTCTGGCGGTGCGGTGCGACATCACCGACTCCGAGCAGGTGGAGCAGGCCTACAAGGAGATCGAGGAGAAGCACGGCGCGGTCGAGGTCCTCGTGGCCAACGCCGGCATCACCAAGGACACGCTGCTGATGCGCATGTCCGAGGAGGACTTCACCTCGGTCCTCGACACGAACCTCACCGGCACGTTCCGGGTGGTCAAGCGCGCGAACCGCGGCATGCTCCGTGCCAAGAAGGGCCGCGTCGTCCTGATCTCCTCGGTCGTCGGGCTCATGGGCTCGGCGGGCCAGGCCAACTACGCCGCCTCCAAGGCCGCGCTGGTCGGCTTCGCCCGTTCCCTCGCCCGCGAGCTGGGCTCCCGCAACATCACTTTCAACGTCGTCGCCCCCGGCTTCGTGGACACCGACATGACGAAGGTGCTCACGGACGAGCAGCGCGCGGGCATCGTGGCTCAGGTGCCGCTCGCCCGCTACGCGCAGCCCGAGGAGATCGCGGCAGCCGTCAGCTTCCTGGCGTCCGACGACGCCGCGTACATCACAGGAGCCGTCATTCCCGTTGACGGCGGATTGGGCATGGGTCACTGATCACCATGAGCGGAATTCTCGACGGCAAGCGCATCCTCATCACCGGGGTGCTGATGGAGTCGTCCATCGCCTTCCACACCGCCAGGCTGGCCCAGGAGCAGGGCGCCGAGGTCATCCTCACCGCGTGGCCCCGCCCGAGCCTGACCGAGCGCATCGCCAAGAAGCTGCCCAAGCCGGTCAAGGTGATCGAGCTCGACGTCACCAACGACGAGCACCTCGCCCGCCTGGAGGGCCTCGTCCGTGACGAGCTCGGCGGCCTCGACGGCGTCGTGCACTCGATCGGCTTCGCACCGCAGGACGCCCTCGGCGGCAACTTCCTGAACACCCCGTTCGAGTCGGTGGCCACCGCCATGCACGTCTCGGCGTTCTCGCTGAAGTCGCTGGCCATGGCCTGCAAGCCGCTGTTCCCGGAAGAGGGCGCGGCCATCGTCGGCCTCACCTTCGACGCGCAGTTCGCCTGGCCGCAGTACGACTGGATGGGCCCGGCCAAGGCGGCCCTGGAGGCCACCAGCCGCTACCTCGCCCGTGACCTGGGCAAGGACAACATCCGCTGCAACCTGGTCTCGGCCGGTCCGATCGGCTCGATGGCCGCGAAGTCCATCCCGGGCTTCGGCGAGCTGGCCGAGGTCTGGAACAGCCGCTCCATGCTGCAGTGGGACATGAGCGACCCGGAGCCGACGGGCAAGGGCGTCGTGGCCCTGCTGTCCGACTGGTTCCCGAAGACCACCGGCGAGATCGTCCACGTGGACGGCGGCCTGCACGCGATGGGTGCCTGATCCCCGATCGGCTCTCCCGTGTCCGTACGGCGGCGGCCGCGCTTCCCCTCCGGGAGGCGCGGCCGTCGCCGTTCCGCGTTCCGCGGGGCCCGCTCGATCGCATGTTCACCGGCCGACCGGATCTTCCCGAGTCGAAAACCGGGACAGATGCCTGCAAACTGACGATGCCGGGATCTTCTCGGCTCCTGCGGGGAGGAGGTAGGAGTGCGCGCGAGACCGAGCCGAGTCGTATCCGTGCTGGTCACCTCCGTGATCGTGACCGGACTCCTGGTCCCCGGAGCGGCCGCGCAGCCCGTGGAGGAGGAGAGCGTGCCCGGCCCCGAGGCGGTGGCCCCGGCCGTCGTGGAGCTCGCCGACCTTCCCGCCGAGCCTCCCGCCCAGCCCGCGCCGCTCGCCGGCGGTGAACTCTTCGGCGCCGACTGCGACACCGCGATCCAGGGCTCGCAGGTCACGGCGTACTGCCACAACGCCTACCCGGAGACCGACCAGGTGCGGCTGCACGTCGAGTGCGACCGCTGGTGGGACGTGGACGGCGACGGCGTCGCCGTGACCGTCGGGCCGGCCGGCCGGGTCGAGCTCGTCGGCCGCTGCTGGAAAGAGGTCCGCTCGGCCTGGGTCAGCCACCGGCGCCCGTGAGCGGGCCCCGGTCCTCCTGCGGGTTCCCGCCGAGACAGGCGAAGGGGTAGCCCGCCGCCTCCGAGGCCGCCGCGTCCCCGTCCCCCCGCCGGATCGCCTCGATCAGCCGCGCGTGGTCCAGGTGCGCGGAAGGGTGCAGTTCGGTGCCGACGTCCGCCCGCAGCCAGTCGGCCACCAGGTCGCCGAGGTCCGCGTACAGCTCGATCAGTACGTCGTTGTGCGAGGCCGTCACCACCGCCATGTGCAGGCTCACGTCCGCCGCCACGAAGACCTCCGCGTCCCCGCCCGCCCAGGCCTCCTCCCGGCGCGCCAGCAGGGCGTCCAGCTGTACGAGGTCCCGCTCGGTGCGCCGCTCCGCCGCCAGCCGGGCCGCCGAGGACTCCAGCGTCGACCGCAGTTCGGCGATGTGCCGCGGCTGGGCCCCGGCGAAGCGGCGGTGCATGACACCGGCCAGCTCGCTGGTGGCGATGACGTACGTACCCGAGCCCTGCCGGATGTCCAGGAGGCCGTTGTGCGCCAGCGCCCGCACGGCCTCGCGCACCGTGTTGCGGGCGACGCCGAGCAGCTCGACGAGCTCGGGCTCGGTCGGGATGCGGGCGCCGACCGGCCACTCGCCGGAGGTGATCTGGTTCCGCAGCTGGGCGATCACCTGATCGACGAGCGCGGAGCGCCGGGGCGAGGTCAGCGGCATGGGTTCCTCTCGAGAGCGACTGGACAACCAATCATCCCATGATTCTATGATGGTTGAATGGCCGACGAAGAAATCCAGACCATGAACCGCCCGGCGGTCGTGCGCACCGCCCCTGACCAGCACCTTCCTGCTGCCGCTCAGGGCGCCCCGACCTGGCTCGGTCCGGTGCTCATCGTCGGAATCGTGCTGGCCGCCCTCAACCTGCGGCCCGCCATCACCAGCCTCGGCGCCCTCTTCGAGGAGACCCGCACGGGTCTCGGCATGAGCGGCACGGTCGCCGGACTGATCACCTCCGTCCCGGCACTCTGCTTCGCCGTCTTCGGCGTCACCGCGCCCCGCCTCTCCCGCCGCTTCGGCCCGGCCGCGGTCGTCTGCGCCGGCATGGCCGCCGTCGCCACCGGCCTGCTGATCCGCCCCTTCGCGACCGGCGCCACCGGCTTCCTCGCCGCCAGCGCCCTCTCGCTGGCCGGCATAGCCCTCACCAACGTGCTGCTCCCGGTGATCGTCAAGCGCTACTTCCCGGACCGCGTCGGCACCATGACCGGCCTGTACTCCATGTCCCTGGCCGCCGGCACCTCGCTCGCCGCCGCCGCGACCGTCCCGCTGACCGGCGCCCTCGGCGGCAGCTGGCGCACCGGCCTGCTGGTCTGGGCCGTGCTCGCCCTGGTCGCCGTACTGCCCTGGCTGCCCGTCGCCCGCGCCTCCCGGCGCGCCGACCGAGCCGCCGAGACCGCCGCGGCCGCGTCCGGCGCACGGTCCGGCGCCGACACCGGCCCGCGGGTCGTCCGCAGCCGCACCGCATGGGCCCTGGCCTGCTACTTCGGCCTCCAGGCCACCGGCGCCTACATCACCATGGGCTGGCTCCCGCAGATCTTCCGCGACGCCGGGGTCTCCGCCTCCACCGCCGGCGTGCTGCTCGCCGTCACCATGGTCATGGGCGTCCCGCTCGCCTTCGTCATCCCGGGCCTGGCCGCCCGGATGAAGAACCAGGGCGCCATCGCCGTCACCCTCGGCCTCTTCGGCCTCACCGGCTACCTCGGGCTCTCCTTCGCCCCCGCCGCCGGAGCCTGGGCCTGGGCGCTCCTGCTCGGCATCTCCAACTGCGCCTTCCCCCTCGTCATCACCCTCATCGGGCTGCGCGCCAAGTCCCCGGCCGGCGTGGTCAAGCTCTCCGCCTTCGCCCAGAGCACCGGCTACCTCATCTCCATCCCCGGCCCGCTCGTCATCGGCGCCCTCTACCAGCACAGCGGAGGCTGGGACCTGCCGCTCGCCCTGATGGCCGGCCTGCTCGTCCCGCAGATCGCGCTCGGCGTCCTCGCCGGACGGGACCGCACGATCGAGGACGAATGCGGCATGCGAGACTGACCTGCATGTCGCCCGTACTTGAACCGAACCCGCAGGACGGCCGTAAGAAGCTCGGCCTCGTGCTCGGCGCGATCCTCGCCGTGACCGTGATCATCTCCGTCATCGCCACGATCGCCTCCCCGTGAACCCGCTCCCCCGGGAGGGTGGGGCTAACCCCACCACCCCCTAGGGGGTAAGGCTCAGGGTGAAGTGGGGTGCGCCCCGGATGGGAACCGCCGGCCCGGATCCATAGATTCGTAGGCAGCGAGTCAGTCCGGTCCACACCCACGGAGGCGGCCATGTCGGCCCCCACGCACACCAGGCCCCTCCCGTCGGGCCCGTCCCGCCCCCGCGCCCGCGCGGCCACCCGCGCCAGCACCCGGCTGCACTGGTGGGCGCTGGCCCTGCCCGCCCTCGCCTTCGGGCTCCTGCTGCTGCTCCTCGCCGGATCCGGCGAGGCCCACGCCGCCACCGGCGAGGTCCCGGGCCTCGTCCAGGTCGCCGAGCAGCTCCTGCGCGCCGTCGGCTGACCTCCCGCGCGCCCCTCGACCGGGAGGGTGAGCCCCCCCAACACCCTGCGCCCCATGGCTCGTTTCATGCGAAGCTGGGAGTCATGAGCGCCGACACACCCCGCAGGATCGCCCTCCTCCGGCACGCCAAGGCCGACTGGCCCGAGGTGTCCGACCACGATCGCCCGCTCGCGGAACGAGGCCGCAAGGACGCGCCGGCCGTCGGTCTGAAGCTCGCCGAAACCGGCATCGTCTTCGACCTGGCCCTGTGCTCCACCGCCGCCCGCACCCGCGAAACCTGGAAGCTCGCCGTCCAGGAGATGCCGCACCGGCCGAAGACGCACTACGAGGAGAGGCTCTACGACGCCTCGCTGGGCGAGCTCATCGCCCTGCTCAACGAGACCTCCGACGAGGTCGCGGACCTCCTCGTCATCGGGCACAACCCCGGTATGCACGCCCTCGCCGACGCCCTCTCCGGGCGCTCGGAGGGCGACACCCTCGCGCGGATGACCCGTACGGGGTTCCCGACCGCGGCCCTCGCCGTGGTCTCCTTCACCGGATCGTGGAAGTCCGTGGAGCACGGTGTGGGCACACTGCTCGACTACTGGACCCCCAAGGGCCTCTGACCGGACGCCCCGCGAGACCGGTGGGCCTGCGACACCGCCGGCCCCACGACACCAGCGGGCCCCGGCAGCCGATGCGGCTGCCGGGGCCCGCTCGTGCGGGTGCGGGGGTCAGGCCAGGTCGGCGGCCTCGATCTCCTCACGGGTGATCCCGAGCAGGTACAGCACCGCGTCGAGGAAGGGCACGTTCACCGCGGTGTGCGCGGCCTCGCGGACCACCGGCTTGGCGTTGAACGCCACGCCCAGCCCGGCCGCGTTCAGCATGTCCAGGTCATTGGCGCCGTCACCGATGGCCACCGTCTGGGACAGCGGTACGTCGGCCTCCGCGGCGAAGCGGCGCAGCAGCCGGGCCTTGCCCGCCCGGTCCACGATCTCGCCGGTGACCTTGCCCGTCAGCTTCCCGTCGACGATCTCCAGGGTGTTGGCCGAGGCGAAGTCCAGCCCCAGCCGCTCCCGCAGATCGTCCGTCACCTGGGTGAAGCCGCCGGAGACCACGCCCACCTGGTAGCCGAGCCGCTTGAGCGTGCGGATCAGGGTCCGCGCGCCCGGGGTGAGCTGCACCTCGGCACGGACCTTGTCCACGACGGACGCGTCCAGGCCCGCGAGCAGCGCCACCCGGGCGTGCAGCGACTGCTCGAAGTCCAGCTCGCCGCGCATGGCCCGTTCGGTGACCTCGGCGACCTCGGCCTCGCACCCGGCGTGCGCGGCGAACAGCTCGATGACCTCGTCCTGGATGAGGGTCGAGTCCACGTCCATGACGACCAGGCGCTGGGCCCGGCGGTGCAACCCGGCCGAAACCACGGCCACATCCACACCGATGTGCGCGGACGCGGTGGCCAGCGCGGTGCGCAGCGGCTCGGTCTCGACGCCGGAGACGGCGAACTCCACCGCCGTCACCGGGTACTTGGCGAGGCGGAAGATACGGTCGATATTGCCGCCGGTCGCGGTGATCCGGGCCGCGATGGCGGCCGTGGACTCGGCGGTGAGCGGGTGTCCGAGCACGGTGACGTGCGAGCGGCCGACGCCGCGCGGCCGGTTGTCACCGGTACCGGAGAGGATCTCGGCCTGCATCTTGAGGGACTCGGCCCAGCTGTGGACGGTGGCCCGCAGGTCGCCCTCGGCGCCGTTGGCGGGCTTGGTGACGAGGGCGCACAGGACGATGCGGCCACGGGTGACGACCTGCTCGATGTCGACGACGTCGACGGAGTAGGCGGCGAGGGTGTCGAACAGCCCGGCGGTGATCCCGGGACGGTCCTTGCCGAAGATCTTGACGAGGAGTGTGGGGACGTCGGAGGTCTGCGATGCGCTCATGGTGCCCTCACCGTATCTTCCCGGCCCACATGACAGGACCCCCGTCCCACTTCCTGAACGTACCGGTCGCCCGGCCGGGCGGGCCGACGGGTCACCTCTGCCCGGGCGGCTTCGGCGGCCCCGGCGGTCCGGGGGGCCTCGGGGGAGGCGGCGGGGCGCCCGGCGGCGGGGGCGGGGTGAAGGGCGGCCGGTGCGCGGGCCGCGCGGGCCTCGGCGGGCGCGGCGGCATCCCGGTGACCGTCACGTCCCAGGAGACGTCCGGATCCAGGTACGGGTTCGCCCACCCGGGCGGCGGCCCCTGCCCGCCCCGGCCGGCCGGGGCGCTCGCGTACGGGGCCGTGGGCGCATCCGGGGCCGGGACCTGCGGCCACCCCCGCCGGCCCGCTCCGCCGTCCCCGGCAGCCGGATCCGCCGCCCGCCGCCGACGGGTCAGCAGCGCGCCCGCCCCACCGGCCAGCGCACCCCAGAGCGCGCCCAGCACCAGCGCGTACGACACGTCCCCCCGCAGCTCCACCCCCACGTCCACCGGGCCCAAACCCGGCACCGCCGGAGAGGCTCCCCCGGCCGAGACCCCCGTCAGCCACACCAGCAACGCCAGCGTCACCGCGGTGACCGCAGACAGCCGCGCCGCACACCCGGGGATCCCGCGCACGGGCGTCCGTACGGCGGCCAGCACCCCCGCGGCGAGCAGCAGCAGGGCCGCCCCCACGACCAGCAGCCAGACCCGCTCGTCGTACGCGGCGAGCCCCGCCATCGTCACCTGCTCCCGCGCGGAGCCGGCCAGCAGATCGTCCAGCGGATCGGGCAGCAGCCCGGCCGGCGCCCCCGTGACCCCGCCGCGCAGCGGCACGAACAGCCCCAGCAGCACCCCCAGCCCGCTTCCGTTCGGCGCCCCCAGCAGCGCCCCGCCCAGCACCCGCCGGGGATGCTCGTCGCCCAGCGCCGCCCACACCGCCGCGGCCCACGCGGCCGCCACCGAGACCAGCAGCACCGTCACCGCGGCCGAGACGGCCGGACGCAGCCGGGCCGTCGCCGCCGGCCCGTGCCGCGAGACCAGCAGCGCGAGAGCCAGTACGGCGAGCACCCACACCCCCGCACCCAGCAGGGTCGGCCCGGTCTGCACCGCGAACCCGACCCGGGTCCGGGTCCCGATCAGGTCCCCGACGCGGTCGGGGAGCAGCCCGCCGATGTCCCCGATCCCCGGGATCTCGACCTTCGCCGGGGTCCTCGGCAGCGGCGTCGTCCCGTCGAGGGTGACCATGTCGTGCCCGGCCCACGCCAGAGCGCCCGCCGTCGCGACGAACAGCGCCGCGAGAGCCGCCACCCTGGCCGCGGTCTCGCCGTGGCCCGCCCCGGCCCGCAGCGAACGCAGGAACAGGAACGCCAGGACCAGCGCCCCGGCCAGCGACACTCCCAAGGGCATCACGTCCAGGGAGGCTTCGGCGCTCGCCCCCGTGACTCCGAGGACCGAGACGTCACCCGAGGGGGTCACGGTTCCGCCGACCGCGAGGGCCACGGCGGCGGCCGTCATCGCCGCGAGCGAGCCTCCCGCCGCGTCGGCGCCCAGCAGGTGCAGGCCGAGTCCGGCCACCCCGGCCATCACGATCAGGGCCCAGCCCACGGCGGCGACGGCGGACAGCAGCACGTCTCCCCAACGGATGCGGCGCATACGGTGAACCCCCGATGCCTACCGAGCGGTACGCGACGGGACCACCGGGCGAGAAGTCCCGTATCTCACTCTCCGGGTGACTTTCGACCCCGTCAACGGGCAGACGTAGACGCCCCGGCAAGGCCCGGATTCCACATACGGCGGTGGGCCTGAAATAGTTCCCCCGGATGTTCGCCATCCCTAGACTCCCTGACGTCATGGGGGATTCTCGGGGGACTTAAGTGGGGCTGGAGTGCCGGAACTCGTACTGGAATTGAATGGAAGGACCTGGACGCTCGATCCGTCCAGGTCGTACTCGCTGGGGCGCGACCCCCAGGGAGACGTGGTGATCGACGATGCCCGGGTGTCGTGGCGGCATGCCACCATCACCTGGAACGGCCGGGGTTGGGGCATCGAGGACCACGGCAGCACCAACGGCACCTACGTGCACGGGGCCAGGGTCCAGCAGACCGAGCTCGTGCCCGGCACGCCGGTCCACCTGGGCAACGCGACGGACGGACCGAGGCTGAACCTGAGCGCCGCCGCCGCGCCGCAGCCCGCCGTGGCCCAGCAGGCCCCGGCGCAGGCGTACGCCCAGCCGCAGGCCCCGGCCTACCAGGCCCCGCAACAGCAGCAGCCCCAGCAGCAGGCCTGGGAACAGCAGCAGCAGTACGCGCAGCCGCAGCAGCCGCAGGCCCACCTCCCGCACCAGCAGGGCGGTGGCGCGGCCCGTCCGGCGCAGGGCGGAGCCCCGGCCTACGGCGACCGCAGCCCGACGACGTTCCACCAGCTCTCGCTGGGCCACGTCATGCGGATCGGCCGTGCGCTGGAGAACGAGCTGGTGGTCTCCGACCTCCAGGTCTCCCGCCACCACGCCGAGTTCCGCTCGATGCCCGGCGGCCGCTTCGAGATCCACGACCTCGGCAGCCACAACGGCACCTACGTCAACGGCCAGCCGCTGGCGAAGTCCGGCACCGCGCTGCTCGGCCCGAACGACATCGTCGGCGTCGGCCACTCGACGTTCCGGATCGTCGGCGACCGCCTCGAGGAGTTCGTCGACACCGGCGAGGTCTCCTTCTCGGCCCGCCACCTCACGGTCACGGTCGACGGCGGCAAGCAGATCCTCAAGGACGTCACCTTCGGCGTGCCGGAGAAGTCGCTGATCGGCGTCATCGGACCGTCGGGCTCCGGCAAGTCCACCCTGCTCAAGGCGCTGACCGGCTACCGGCCCGCCGACCAGGGCGACGTCCTCTACGACAACCGCAACCTGTACAAGCAGTTCGCGGAGCTCCGCCAGCGCATCGGCCTGGTCCCGCAGGACGACATCCTGCACAAGGAGCTGAAGGTCAGCACGGCCCTGAAGTACGCGGCCAAGCTCCGCTTCCCGGGCGACACCGCCGAGTCCGAGCGCGCCGCCCGTGTCGACGAGGTGCTGCGCGAGCTCAAGCTCGACATCCACAAGGACAAGAAGATCACCTCGCTCTCGGGTGGTCAGCGCAAGCGCGTGTCCGTGGCCCTGGAGCTGCTCACCAAGCCCTCGCTGATCTTCCTGGACGAGCCCACCTCGGGCCTCGACCCGGGCATGGACCGCGACGTCATGCAGCTGCTGCGCGGCCTCGCCGACGACGGCCGCACCGTCCTCGTCGTGACCCACTCGGTCGCCGAGCTGGCCATCTGCGACAAGCTGCTGGTCATGGCCCCGGGCGGTTCGGTCGCCTACTTCGGCCCGCCGGACGAGGCGCTGAACTTCTTCGGCTACACCACGTGGGCGGACGTGTTCTCGGCCTTCGAGAACTACCGCGACTACGACTGGGCCGGCCGCTGGAAGGGTTCGCAGCACTACCAGCTGTACGCCGCCGACATCGACGCCGTCGCCCCGCAGTCGGTCGCGATGCCGCCCGCCCAGCAGATGCGCCCGCCGAAGCCGCAGGGCTGGGGCTCGCAGCTGTGGACGCTGATCCGCCGCTACGTCTCGGTGATCGCCTCCGACAAGGGCTTCATCGGCCTGATGCTGATCCTGCCCGCAGTCCTCGGCGTGGTCTCCACGGTCATCCCCGCGAAGTTCGGGCTCGCCCCGCCCGTGGCCCCGTCCCGCTTCAACGGCGACGCGGGCACGATCATGCTGATCCTCGCGGTCGGCATGTGCTTCTCAGGCGCCGCCAACTCGGTCCGTGAGCTGATCAAGGAACGGGTCATCTACGAACGCGAGCGGGCCACCGGCCTGTCGCGCTCGGCCTACCTCATGTCGAAGGTGATCGTCCTCGGCGTCATCACGGCCATCCAGGGCGTGATCATCTGCGGGATCGGCTTCTACCCGCGCGACCTGCCCGCCGAGGGCCTGCTCATGCCGCCCGCGGTGGAGATCTGCCTGTCGGTGATCGCGCTCGGCTTCACCTCGATGATGTTCGGCCTGGTGATCTCCTCGCTGGTGAAGACCGCCGAGAAGACCATGCCGCTGCTGGTCATGTTCGCGATCGTCCAGGTCGTCTTCACCGGCATCCTCTTCCAGGTGTACGACTCCCCGGGCCTGGAGCAGTTCGCCTGGCTGATGCCGTCCCGCTGGGCCATCGCCGCCGCGGGCACCACCTTGAACCTCGGCGCGCTGATGCCGCCGTGGGACGCCGACAACCCGACCAACACCGACCCGCTCTGGGACGCCACCGTCGGGCAGTGGAGCCTGAACATCACCATCCTGCTGCTCCTCGGCATCGCCTGCGGCTTCGCGGTCCAGCGCCTGCTGCGCCGCCACGAGCCCGAGGTCATGCGCGCGGGCAAGTAGCAGGACCCGGGCGGGCGGGCGGAACGACCGCACGCGTGCACGGCAAACGCCTCAGGGCGGCATCCGGAAGTCCGGGTGCCGCCCTGAGGCGCATGGGGTCTGGCTACGCCAGGGCCTAGTAGGCGCTGTTGACGTTGTCCATGGAGCCGTAGCGGTCGGCCGCGTAGTTGCAGGCGGCGACGATGTTGGCGACCGGGTCGTACTGGTCGAACTTGGTGCCCTTGACGTGGTACGCCTTGAAGGTCGGAAGGATGACCTGGAGCAGACCCTTGCTGGGGATGCCGTTCTGGGCGTTGATGTCCCAGTTGTTGATCGCCATCGGGTTACCGCTGGACTCACGCATGATGTTCTTGTGGATTCCGGCGTAGGTGCCCGGAATGCCCTCCTTCTTCATGATGAAGAGGGCTTCCTTGATCCAGCCGTCGAGGTTGTTCGCGAAGACCGGGGTGCGGGCGGCGGAACGGCTGGCGGCAGCCTTCTGCTCGCGGGCCTTCTTCGCGGCGGCCTCGGCCTTGGCCTTGGCGTCGGCGGCGGCGGCGTCGGCCTTGATCTTGGCCGCGGCCTTCGCGTTGGCGTCGGCGATGACCTGCTGTGCGGAGAGGTGGCCCTGCAGCGTCTTCGTCTGCGCGCCACCCACGGCCTGGGTCCAGGCGACGGGGGCGACGGCGACCGTCTCGACCTCACCGGCGTCGGCCGGGACGAGGGAGAAGGCGACGGCGGCGGCGCTCAGCGTGGCGACACCGGCGATGGACAGCTTGTGTGCCTTCGTCAGACGACTGTGACCAGGGGTGCGGGAAGCAGACATGGCGGGGCAACCTCTTCGAATAGCGGGAGTCGCAGGAAGGCGCTTTGTGGATCCGGGGATCCGCGGTGCTGTGCGACGGGAGCAATTCTTAGCGGCGGCAAAATCCTGTGGCAAAGGTGTGACGTACGATCCCGCTTAGTGGATCACGCACCGGCGCCGAGGCCCCATTTCGGGCCCCGGCGCTAGGTGGGACAGCGCTGACAGGGTCTTTATCCGTCCACTAGGCGGCTTCGTAAGTGATGTGGGTCCTATGTGCGGGGTCACATCGGGCATGTTGCGGTCTCACCGTGCGTTGCTTCAGCAATGCGGTTGGTTACGGATCTCATCCTTGAGTAGCAGATGGACGTCCCCGAACTCGTGCCAGAGGCAGAGACGGGCCAGTGCCTCGGCATACCCGAGCCGTACGGCGTCCCGCCCAGCGACCGCCTCCAGCATCTGCAGATGGGACGCGCCGGGCTCGTGCAGCCCGGTCAGCAGCCCGTCCACCACGCGTACCCCGCGCTCGGGGGTCACCACCAGATCGGTCCACCCGGCGGCCGGGCGCACCCGCCCGGCTTCGTCCGCGGCCGACTCCAGGGCCCGTACCGCCGTGGTCCCCACCGCGATCACCCTCCCGCCGGTGGCCCGGGCCGCGTTCACCAGCCCCGCCGTCGTGGGGGAGACCTCGTACCGTTCCGGGTACGGCGGCTCGTGCGACTCCTGCGAGGCCACCCCCGTGTGCAGGACCAGCGGGGCGAACTGAACCCCCCGGCTCACCAGCCGCGCCACCAGCTCTGCGGTGAAGGGCCGGCCCGCGCTCGGCATCTCCGCCGAGCCCGACCCGTCGGCGGCCGGCACCGCGAACACCGTCTGGTGGGCCGAGAGCGGCTGGTCCCGCTCCGTGTACGCGTACCGGATCGGCCGCCCGAACGCGCGCAGCAGCGCCGGCACCTCGTACGGCGCGGGGAGCGGCCGTGCCCACCACAGCCGGTCCGCTCCCGCCGCCAGTGGCTCCTCCAGGAGCAGGCGGCCCCCGTCCGGCAGCTCCACCACCGCCCCGGCCGGGCCCCCGGGGCGCGGCCGGGGCGTGCCCCCGCCTGCCGGGGTGCGCAGCTCCACCGCCCAGCGGCCGCCGTCGCCCCGGGTGGAGAAGTGCACGACCAGGTCCTCGCCGCCCAGCCGGGCGTCCACGGCGGCCGCCAGTGTGGTCGAGGTGTTCACCACCAGCACGTCCCCGGGCCGCATCAGCTCCGGCAGCTCCCGGAAGGGGTGCAGGGACACCGGTTCGCCGCCCCGGGAGACCAGGAGCCGCACGGCATCCCGCCCCAGCCCGGGGCCCCGCTGCTCGGCCGGAACCCGGGCCAGCAATTGAGGGGGTATGTCCGTTATATACAGTCCTGTTTTCTGCAGGACCCGGCGCCCGCTCACCGCCCGGCCCCCACACCCGTCCCGGCGCCCGCTTCAACACCCGGGTCCGCACCCGCTTCCACGTCCGCTTCCACGTCCGCCCCCGTGCCTGCTTCGGCGCCCGGCTCCGAGGCCGCCCCGGGGGTGGTCCGCGCCGCCAGCTCCTCGGCCGTGTACCGCCCGCTCGGCAGCCCGAGCTCCACCAGCCGCAGCAGCGCCGGAGCCACCTCCTGGGGCGTCGGCAGCCCCGTCAGGTCCTCGCCGGGCTCGGCCGCCGCCATCATCCGCGTCCGCATCGACCCCGGGTCCGCCCACCACACCCGCAGCCCCGGCTCCTCCACCGCCAGCACGGCCGACACCAGATCCCCGGCCGCCTTCGTCGCTCCGTACGCCCCCCACGTCGCGTACGGCACCACCGCCGCGTCCGAGCTGATGTTCAGCACCGCGCCCACGCCCGCCCGCGAGGCCCGCAACAGCGGCAGTCCCTCCTGGACCAGCCCCAGCGGCCCCACCACATTGACCTCGAAGGCTTCGCGCAGCCCGCCCAGCGCATGCTCCGCCAGCGGCACCAACGGCTCGGCCCCGAGCACCCCCGCGTTGTTCACCAGCAGGTCCAGCCCGCCCAGCTCCCGCGCCGCGGCCACCAGCGCCGCCCGGTGCGCCGCCGAGGACACGTCACCGGCCAACGCCACCACCCGCCCGCCGGTGGGCCGCCCGAGCCCTGCCGCGGTCTCCTCCAGCGCCGCCGCACCCCGTGCGCTCAGCACCAGGTCCCAGCCCCGCGCCGCCAGCTCCCCGGCCAGCGCCCGGCCGAGCCCCCTGGACGCCCCCGTCACGATCGCCACCGACATGACAGCACCCTCGCCTTCCGTTCCGATCAGCAGATGCCTCCAACCTAGGAACGGGCCACCCCCTGCCGCGTCGGCCACGAGCCCCACCCGCTCACGTCCGTTGGACCTACGTCCGAGGCCCGATCCCGCAGGTCACGGCCCCGGGTACGGTGAGGCCATGACCGGTAGCCCCCCGCACGGCGAGCCCACCGGCGGCCTGGCCGCCGTGAGCACCGCACTGCTCGCCATGAGCCGCCGCCTGGAGGTCCGCGACGTCCTGCGCACGATCGTCGCGTCCGCCCGAGAGCTCCTGAACGCCGAGTACGCGGCCCTGGGCGTCCCGGACGACCACGGCGGCTTCGCCCAGTTCGTCGTGGACGGCGTCAGCGCCGAGCAGTGGCGCCGGATCGGCCCGCTGCCCCGCCAGCACGGCATCCTCGCCGCGATGCTCCACGAAGAGGGCCCCGAGCGACTGGCCGACGTACGCGAGGACCCGCGCTTCGAGGGCTGGCCGTCCGCCCACCCGGACATGGCCGACTTCCTGGGCATGCCCGTACGCGACGGCGAGGAGACCCTCGCCGCCCTCTTCCTCGCGAACAAGCGCAGCGACGCCCCGGGCGGCGGGCAGGGCTTCACGGACGAGGACCAGGAACTCCTCTCCCTCCTCGCCCAGCACGCGGCGATCGCCCTCACCAACGCCCGGCTCTACGAGCGCAGCCGCGAGCTCACCATCGCCGAGGAGCGCTCCCGGCTCGCCCACGAACTGCACGACGCCGTCAGCCAGAAGCTCTTCTCGCTCCGTCTCACCGCCCAGGCCGCCGCCGCCCTCGTCGACCGCGACCCGGACCGGGCCAAGGACGAGCTCCAGCAGGTGGCCGCCCTGGCCGCGGAGGCCGCCGACGAACTGCGCGCCGCCGTGACCGAGCTGCGCCCGGCCGCCCTGGACGAGGACGGGCTGGTCGCCACCCTGCGCACGCACGTCCACGTACTGGACCGCGCCCACACCGCGCACGTCACCTTCACCTGTGACGGCGTACGGGCCCTGCCCGCGACCCAGGAGGAAGCCCTGCTCCGCGTCGCCCAGGAGGCCCTCCACAACGCCCTGCGCCACTCGGGCGCCGAACGCGTCGAGGTCACCCTCGCCCGGACCCCCGCCGGGGGCGCCGTCCTGAAGGTCCTCGACACCGGCAGCGGCTTCGACCCCCGGACCGTCCGCCGGGCGGGCCGCCACCTGGGTCTGGTCTCCATGCGGGACCGCGCGAGCGGCGTCGGCGGCCGGCTCGCCGTGCACTCGGAGCCCGGACGGGGCACCACGATCGAGATGGAGGTCCCCGGTGGCTGACAGCACCGGCCGCGGCAGCGGCAACGGCATCCGTGTACTGCTGGTCGACGACCACCAGGTGGTCCGGCGGGGCCTGCGCACCTTCCTGGAGATCCAGGAGGACATCGAGGTGGTCGGCGAGGCATCGGACGGCGAGGAGGGCATCACCCACGCCGAGGAACTTCGGCCGGACGTGATCCTCATGGACATCAAGATGCCGGGCACGGACGGCATCGGGGCGCTGCGCAGGCTGCGCGAGCTGGCGAATCCGGCCCGGGTGCTGATCGTCACCAGCTTCACGGAGCAGCGGACCGTGGTCCCCGCCCTGCGGGCCGGCGCGGCGGGATACGTCTACAAGGACATCGACCCCGACGCGCTGGCGGCGGCGATCCGCTCCGTCCACGCGGGCCACGTCCTCCTCCAGCCGGAGGTGGCCCTCGCCCTGCTCTCCCAGGACGAGCAGGGCTCTTCGGCGGGCCGGCCCGGCTCGCTGACCGACCGGGAACGCGAGGTCCTCGGCCTGATCGCCGACGGCCGCTCCAATCGGGAGATCGCCCGCGCCCTGGTCCTGTCCGAGAAGACGGTCAAGACCCACGTCTCGAACATCCTGATGAAGCTGGACCTCTCCGATCGGACCCAGGCCGCGTTGTGGGCGGTCAGGCACGGAATCGCCGAGTGATCAGAGGTAAATCGGATCGTCTCGCTCCGGACTGAGATTCATACGGTCGGGTGTATGTAGCCCACATGGCGTATCCCGAACACCGGCCGGCCGTTCTCCATGGCGTGCCGCGACGGCTGGTCGCGGCAGACGCACTGGAGGACGAGAACGTGAAGAACTTCAAGAAGGCCGCAGCCGTCACCATGATCGCGGGCGGCCTCCTCGCCGCCGGCGCCGGTGTCTCCTCGGCGCACGGCGGTGCGTCGGCGGAGGGCGAGGCCCTGAACTCGCCCGGCGTGGCCTCCGGGAACCAGGTCCAGGTCCCCGTGCACGTCCCCGTGAACGTGGTCGGCAACACCGTCAACGTGATCGGTCTGCTGAACGGCGCCTTCGGCAACACCGGCGTGAACGCCTGATCCCACCCCGACCTGCGGCCCCGCTTCCCCCTCTCCCCTGGAAGCGGGGCCGCGTCGGTGCATCCGGGGGCCGTCGCGCACCCCCGGCGCGAGCCTCACCCCGCAGCGCCACCGGCAGCCCTAGCTTGGCCCGCATGACGAGGAACCGGCACATCGCAGGACGGACCACCGCCGTGCTCTGCGCGACGATCGCCCTGACGGGACTGGCGGCCGCCCCGCCCGAGCGGCTCGGTCCTCTCGTCTACGTCGCGAACCTCCACTCCGACACGGTCTCGGTCGTCGACACCCGCGCCGGTACCGTCGTGGACAGCATCCCCGTGGGGGACGGACCCGACAGCGCGGCCCTCAGCCCCGACGGCTCCCGCCTCTACGTCACCGACTCGGCGGCGGACACCGTCTCCGTGGTCGACACCCGCACCAGGGCGGTCGTCGAAACCGTCGGAGTCGGGCGCGAACCGAGCAGGGTGACCGTCTCCCCGGACCACAGGAGCGTCTACGTGGCGAACGTCGGCGCGGGCACCGTGTCGGTGATCAGCGCCCGCACCCTCGCCGTCACGGACACCATCGCAGTGGGCGACGCACCTCTGGGCCTGGTGGTGACACCGGACGGCCGCACCCTGTACGTCGCCAACGCCGGCGCCGACAGCGTCTCGGTGGTCCGCACCGACACCGGCACGGTCACCGGCGCCTTCCGTGTCGGCGGCGGACCCACCGCCCTGGCCCTCGCCCCGGACGGCCGCCACCTCTACGTCTCCAACCTGACCTCGGACGACGTGTCGGTGGTCGACACCCGGAACGGCACGGAGACCGACCGCATCCCGGTCGGCGACCAACCCACCGGCATCGGGGTCCTGCCGGACGGCCGCCGCGTCTACGTCGCCAACCTCGGGTCGGACGACGTGTCGGTGATCAGCACCCGCAGCCGCACCGTCACGGACACCGCCCCCGTGGGCGACGGCCCCAACGGCCTCGCCGTCGGCCCGGACGGCTGCACCGTCCACGTCAGCAACTTCGAGTCGGACACCCTGTCGGTGATCGACACCAGCACGTCCGCGACGGCCACCGTCCCGGTGGGAGACGGCCCGACCGGCGTCGCGGCGCACGCACTCGGCCCCGCCGGCGCTTGAGGCGCGGGGTCCGGGGCGGAGCCCCGAAAGCCCGGGCGCAGCCCGCGGCCGCCCGCGCATCGACCCCGAACCCGCCCCCGCCCCCGGCGCCCCGCGCTCAGCCCCGCTCGCGCGCCTCGACGGCCGAGTTGTACGCCGCCACGAGCGCCCGCCGGGCGACCCGCTCGACCGGCCGCAACGCCTCCGCCCGCGCCGCCATCTCCGAGGCGGCCACCGCACCCCCGTGCCCGTTCTCGTACGCCAGCGACACCATCAGGTCCACCCGCTGCGCCAGCGCCAGCACCCGCACCGCCCGCGGCGGATACCCCGGCGCCAGCGCTTCCCGGCCGGCCTCCGCCCGCGCCCGGTACGCCGACAGCGCGGCCTCCGCCACCGGCCCCGACCCCGCCACGTCCAGCCGGGTCAGCACCTCGGTCGCCTCGCGCAGCGCCTCCGCCAGCTCCCGCTCCGCCTCGCTCAGCGAGGGCACGTCCGCCGGCGGAGCCTCCCGTACCGGCAGCACGTGCCAGGTCACCGACACGTGCACGTCCCCGGCCGGCCCGGCCTCGGACACCTCCGGCACCAGACCCAGCGCCGAGCCCACCGCGACGACCGCCTCCTCGGCCTCCAGCGCCCGCGCATTGAACTCCGGCGGCCCGCTCAGCCCCAGCGGATGCCCGGGCGCCGGCAGCGCCACCCGCAGCCCCGTCGCCCCCAGCGCCCGCAGGCGGCCGAGCGCCAGGGTGAGCCCCACCGGGCCCGACTCATCCGGCAGCCCCTCCACCCGGTGCACGGCGTCCTCGCCCACGATCGACAACACGGCCTCGTCGGGCGAGACCAGACCGGCCAGCAGTGCGTTCCCCCAGGCGGCCAAGCGCCCTGAACGTGGTTCGAAAAGCATCCCCCTACTTTACGGATCGGCCCCGGCACCGGGCCCCGGCCCCGGAGGCCTCTCCGAGTGGCGTAGGTTTTCCCCTGGGGCTGCGTCTACCGGCGCACAGAGAGCCGAACCGTGACTGCAAGGGGTGACAACACGCTCATGAGCGATGTTCTGGAGCTGGTGGACGTATCCGTGGTCCGCGAGGGCCGGGCTCTGGTGGACCAGGTCTCCTGGTCGGTGAAGGAGGGGGAGCGCTGGGTGATCCTCGGCCCCAACGGCGCCGGCAAGACCACACTGCTGAACCTCGCCTCCAGCTACCTCTTCCCCACCAAGGGCACCGCCACCATCCTCGGCAGCACCCTCGGCAAGGTGGACGTCTTCGAGCTGCGCCCCCGCATCGGTGTCGCCGGCATCGCGATGGCCGACAAGCTGCCCAAGCGGCAGACCGTCCTGCAGACCGTCCTCACCGCCGCCTACGGCATGACCGCCACCTGGCAGGAGGAGTACGAGGAGGTCGACGAGCAGCGCGCCCGCGCCTTCCTCGACCGCCTCGGCATGACCGAGTACCTCGACCGCAAGTTCGGCACCCTCTCCGAGGGCGAGCGCAAGCGCACGCTGATCGCCCGCGCGCTGATGACCGACCCGGAGCTGCTGCTCCTCGACGAGCCCGCCGCCGGTCTCGACCTCGGCGGCCGCGAGGACCTCGTACGCCGCCTCGGCCGCCTCGCCCGCGACCCGCTCGCCCCGTCGATGGTCATGGTCACGCACCACGTCGAGGAGATCGCCCCCGGCTTCACCCACGTCCTGATGATCCGTCAGGGCAAGGTCGTCACCGCGGGCCCGATCGACCTCGAACTGACGTCCCGCAACCTCTCCCTCTGCTTCGGCCTCCCACTGGTCGTCGAGCGCAACGGGAGCGACCGCTGGACCGCCCAGGGCCTGCCGCTCGGTTAGGCCCCCGGCCGGACCGTCGCTCACAGGGTCCCGCACCCTGTCCCGACCGCGCCCACCCGACCTACCATGACCACGTGGACATCGACGCGTGGGTGTGGTGGCTCATCGGCGCGGTCGGACTGGGCATCCCCCTCGTCCTGACCGCCATGCCGGAGTTCGGCATGTTCGCCGTGGGCGCGGTCGCGGCCGCCGTCACGGCTGCCGTCGGCGGGGGAGTGGTGGCGCAGGTCCTGGTCTTCGTCATCGTGTCGGTCGCGCTGATCGCCGTCGTACGCCCGATCGCCAACCGGCACCGCGACCAGCGCCCCCAACACCGCAGCGGCATCGACGCGTTGAGGGGAAGAACCGCCGTCGTCCTGGAACGGGTCGACGGCAGCGGCGGCCGCATCAAGCTCGCCGGTGAAGTCTGGTCCGCGCGCACCCTCGACGCGGACACCAGTTTCGAGCCCGGCCAGTCCGTCGACGTCGTGGAGATCGACGGGGCGACCGCCGTCGTCATGTGACAACCAGCCTGCTCGCGGCCCCAAGGTCTGCGAGACTCCGATCAACGGGGCAGCACAGACAGCCGGAAGGGCACGGGGAACCGCATGCAACCGATCATCATCGTCCTGATCATTCTGGTGGTTCTGGTCTTCATCGCACTGGTCAAGACGATCCAGGTGATCCCGCAGGCCAGCGCCGCCATCGTCGAGCGGTTCGGCCGCTACACCCGCACCCTCAACGCGGGCCTCAACATCGTCGTCCCGTTCATCGACTCCATCCGCAACCGGATCGACCTCCGCGAACAGGTCGTACCGTTCCCGCCGCAGCCCGTCATCACCCAGGACAACCTGGTCGTCAACATCGACACCGTCATCTACTACCAGGTGACCGACGCGCGCGCCGCGACCTACGAAGTGGCCAGCTACATCCAGGCCATCGAGCAGCTCACCGTCACCACGCTCCGCAACATCATCGGCGGCATGGACCTGGAGCGGACCCTCACCTCCCGCGAGGAGATCAACGCGGCCCTGCGCGGCGTCCTCGACGAGGCCACCGGCAAGTGGGGCATCCGCGTCAACCGCGTCGAGCTCAAGGCCATCGAGCCGCCGACCTCCATCCAGGACTCGATGGAGAAGCAGATGCGCGCCGACCGTGACAAGCGCGCCGCGATCCTCCAGGCCGAAGGTGTCCGTCAGTCCGAGATCCTGCGCGCCGAGGGTGAGAAGCAGTCCTCCATCCTGCGCGCCGAAGGTGACGCCAAGGCCGCCGCCCTGCGCGCCGAGGGTGAAGCGCAGGCCATCCGTACGGTCTTCGAGTCCATCCACGCCGGCGACGCCGACCAGAAGCTCCTCGCCTACCAGTACCTCCAGATGCTCCCGAAGATCGCCGAGGGCGACGCCAACAAGCTCTGGATCGTGCCGAGCGAGATCGGCGACGCCCTCAAGGGCCTGTCCGGCGCCATGGGCAACTTCGGTCCCATGGGCGGCGGCTCGGGCTTCAACCCGGGGAACTCCGGCAAGGACGGCGCAGGCATCCCGGCCGCACGGGACAAGGACGGCGCGGAGCGCCGCGAACAGCCCCCCATCGACTGACCCGCCACCCCTTCCTGCATGATCGGTGAGGCCCCTCGACCTTCATGGCGGGGAGGCGACTCACTCATGCAAAGGGGATGGCACAGTCCATGTCCATCTGGGAATCACTCGCTGTCTTCGCCGCCGGCATCGGCGCGGGCACGATCAACACCATCGTCGGCTCCGGCACCCTGATCACCTTCCCGGTGCTGCTGGCCACGGGCCTGCCCCCGGTCACCGCCAACGTGTCCAACACCCTCGGCCTCGTGCCCGGTTCCATCAGCGGAGCCATCGGCTACCGCAAGGAGCTCCAGGGCCAGCGCTCCCGCATCCTGCGGCTCGGCTCCGTCTCCCTCGTCGGCGGACTCGCGGGCGCGATCCTGCTCCTCACCCTGCCGTCCGACTCCTTCGACACGATCGTGCCGGTCCTGATCGGACTGGCCCTCGTCCTCGTCATCCTCCAGCCGCGGCTCGCCGCCGCCCTGCGCCGACGCCAGGAAGCCGCCGGAGGCGACACCGGCCACCCCGACGGCGGACCGGCCCTGCTCGGCGGCATGCTGCTCTCCAGCGCGTACGGCGGCTACTTCGGCGCCGCTCAGGGCGTGCTCTACCTCGGCCTGATGGGCCTGCTGCTCCGCGAGGACATGCAGCGCATCAACGCCGTCAAGAACGTCATCGCCGCTCTGGTGAACGGCATCGCCGCCGTCCTCTTCCTCTTCGTCGCCGAGTTCGACTGGACGGCCGTCGTCCTCATCGCCGTCGGCTCGACCATCGGCGGCCAGATCGGCGCCAAGGTCGGCCGACGACTCTCGCCGACCGTCCTGCGGGCGGTCATCGTGACGGTGGGCATCCTCGCCATCGTCCAACTGCTCGTCAGCTGAGCGACGTAGCAGAACTACGTCGCCCAGCGCAGGCGTCTCCACCGAAAGCGGGGAATCCGCCTAGGCGGTGCGCTCCAGCCACTCCGGGAGCGCCTCCCGCCCGGCCACCCCCAGGGCCAGCAGCATCGCGTCCGCCGGCGACGGCACGAAGGGCTTCCGGAGGAGCGGCATCCCCGCCTCCTCCGGAGTCCGGGCCGCCTTGCGGTGGTTGTCCTCGGCGCAGGACGCCACCGTGTTCAGCCAGGTGTCGCCACCTCCCTGGGCCCGCGGCAGTACGTGGTCCACGGTCGTCGCGCGCTTCCCGCAGTACGCGCAACGGTGCTGGTCCCGGACCAGCACCCCCCTCCGCGACCAGGGAGCATGTCTTCGGAAGGGCACCCGGACGTACCTGCAGAGCCTGATCACCCTGGGCATCGGAAGATCCATGGTGGCCGCGCGCACACGCAGCTCGGGGTGCGACTGTTCGACGACGGCCTTGTCCTGGAGCACCAGGACCACAGCCCGGTTCAGGGTCACCGTCGACAGCGGCTCGAAGCTCGCATTCAGCACCAGCGTGTCCCGCATCTCGCCCACCTCCCGTGTGCAGGCCCGCGACCACCATGGCGGCAGGGCCCGCGACCACTCTGGCCGCGCGCGCCACGCGGGACAACGCAATAAAAATGCCCGGTCCTGGCCTTCTTTAGACCAGGACCGGGCAAACACCGGGAGAACGATCAGCCGACGGGCGCCTCGTACTCACCGATCAACTGGGCCCGCCCGAGCGTGTGAAAACGCAGATTGAACCCGACGACCGCCGGCGAGGCATCCGCACCCGGACCGAGCTTCGCCCGGTCGACCGCGTACACCGTGAACACGTAACGGTGCCGCTCCCCGGCGGGAGGCGCCGCCCCGCCGAAGTCGCGCGACCCGTAGTCGTTGCGCACGTGCACGGCCCCGGCGGGCAGCCCTTCGAACTTCCCGCTGCCCGCACCGGCCGGCAGCTCGGTCAGCGAGACCGGCAGATCGAAGAGCACCCAGTGCCAGAACCCGCTGCCCGTCGGCGCGTCCGGGTCGAAGCACGTGACGGCGAAGCTCTCCGTCCCCTCCGGGAAACCCTCCCACCGCAACTGCGGCGAGACGTTCCCACCCGAGTACACCTGCGCCTCGCCCAGATCGGCCCCGGGCGCGAGGTCCGTGCTGGTCACGGTGAAGGCGTGGACCTCGGGGTGGAAGTCGTGCGGAAGAGGCGGCCTGTTCTGCTCGGTCACTGCTGACCCTCCTGATCGCTCGCGGATACGGCTCCGAGCCTAGGACCGGCTAGAACCAGTTGCGCTGCGAACCCACAGAGGCGATCCACTGGTTCAGGTACGCCGCCCAGTCAGTGTCCTGGTACGACTGCAGACCCACCTGGAAGCAGCGGTAGGTGTCACTGCCCTCGGTGAACAGACCCGGCTTCTTGTCCATCTCCAGAACGACGTCCATCTCCCGGCCGTCCGAGATGAAGGTGAGCTCGACCTGGTGCAGGCCGCGGTACTGCGACGGCGGCAGGAACTCGATCTCCTGGTAGAACGGCAGCGACTGCCGCGTCCCACGGATGTGGCCGCGCTCCATGTCCGCACTGCGGAAGGTGAAGCCGAGCTGCCGGAAGGCATCCAGGATCGCCTGCTGCGCCGGCACCGGGTGCACGTTGATCGGGTCGAGGTCGCCGGCGTCCACGGCGCGCGCGATCTCCAGCTCGGTGCTGACCCCGATGTTCATCCCGTGCAGGTGCTGACCCCCGAAGTGGGTGATCGGCGTCTCCCAGGGGATCTCCAGGCCGAACGGCACCACGTGAAGGGCGCCGGGCTGCACCTTGAAGGCACCGCCCAGACGCTGCTTCGTGAAGACGATGTCCTGCTTGTACTCCTGGTCACCGCCCTCGACCTCGACCCGTGCCTGCAGCCCGACGGACAGCCCCTCGATCTGCTGCTCCACGGATCCACCCTGGATCCGGACCTCGCCCTGGACGATCCCGCCCGGAACGACGTTCGGCTCGGTGATGACGGTGTCGACCGAAGCACCACCGGCACCCAGGCTCGCGAACAGCTTCTTGAAGCCCATGCTCTAACTCCCCTTGAAGGATCTGGCGACTACGCCGCTACTACCCCATATCAACGCGGAACCTCAGGCCCCGGTTGCAGGAGTACACGTTCCACTACGCTCGACCGGATGAGCGCGCGACCTGACCGTACGCCCCTGCCCAGGTCCTTCTACGACCGCCCGGTCCTCACCGTGGCACCGGACCTCCTCGGCCGCATCCTCGTCCGCCGCACCACGGACGGCCCCCTCGAACTGCGCATCACGGAGGTCGAGGCCTACGAGGGGGAGTCCGACCCGGGCTCGCACGCCTACCGCGGCCGCACCGCCCGAAACGCATCGATGTTCGGCCCGCCCG